>JANMVM010000106.1:0-73156 GCA_031392695.1 Rubrivivax sp. | reverse complement strand
CTGGTGCGCTACAGCCCGCAAGAAATGATCAACCAAGTGGATGCCGAGTTGCCCAACGCCAGCCCGTTGGCGTCCCTCGGGCAGGAGTTGAACCTGATCCAGGCGCACCGCAAGCTGGCCGTGGCTGGCTGCAGCTTTTTGGTGGTGCCCACCGCTGACGATGCGCGGGCGGAGCTGGTGGCCGCCGTGGCACGCACGCTGGGCGCCGCTGCAGCGCAGCGTTATGGCCGCTTCATTGTGGAAGAGTTGATCACCGCCCCTGCGGTGCAAGCCCAGCACGCTGAATCACCGGCCACTGGTCTGGACTTGCCACAGCAAGCGCGCTAGGAGTGTGGGCGGCAGAAGGCGTCGTAGCGTCCGCGAAGCGCGGCGAAGCCAAACGTGCGAAAACCGAGTACCGCTGGGGAGCACCGACAAGCCCAGGGCTTGCCCCCTGAGCGCAGGAGGGGATACCCGGCGGTGCCGGTTTCTCGCGCGTTGCAGCCGACGAGCTTCTGCCGCCCACGCTCCTAGCTCAGTCGGCTATCGCCAGGGCGCCGGGCGCGAAGCGATCCACCGCGTCGGTGATGATGCCGTCGATGCCCAGGCCGATCAGCCGCCGCGCATCGGCAGCCTCATTCACCGTGTAGCACAGCGCGCGCAGGCCGGCGCCGTGCAACTGCGCGATGAGCTCGCTGCTCATCAGCGTGTGGTTGGTGACCACGGCCACGCAGCCGAGCGCGGCGGCCATGTCGAACCAGCCCGGCCACAGCGTGTCGATGAGCAGCGCCCGCAGCAGCCCGGGCGCAGACTCGCGCGCGCCCTGCAACGCCTCGGGCCGGAACGAGCTCAGCAGCAACGGCGCGCCGCCAGCGTGCCAGAGCCGCGCGCAGGCCGCGCCGACGGCCAGGCCGGTGTCGCGCTCATGCCCCGGCGTCGGCTTGATCTCGAGGTTGAGGCCGAAGCCGTTGCGCTGCACGTAGGCGGCGATGGCGTCCAGGCTGGGCAGCGGCTCACCGGCGTAGGCGCGCGAGTGCCAGCCGCCGCCATCCAGGCGCGACAACTCGGCCCAGGGCCGCTCGCTGGCCACGCCGGGCGCCGACGCGGTGCGTTCGAGCGTGGTGTCGTGCAGCAGGAAGGGCACGCCGTCGGCACTGAGCTTGACGTCGCATTCAAATGCCCGGTAGCCGTGAGCGGCACCCAGGCGGAAGGCGGCGAGCGTGTTCTCGGGCGCCAACTGGCCCGCGCCACGGTGCGCGATCCACAGCGGCAACGGCCACGCAGTCACGCCGTCACGCCGTCACGCCGTCACACGACGGCCGCTGCCGCTGTCGTACCAGTGCAGCTGCCGGGCTTCGACGTGCAGGTGCACGGTGTCGCCGTGCCGCGGCGGCGTGAGCACGGCTTCGATGCGCAGCGTGAAGGCGGCGTCACCCAGGCGGCCGTAGACCAGGCGCTCGGCGCCCAGCATCTCGAGCATCTCGACCTTCAGCGGCCAGCCCGTCGCCGCCAGCTCGGCATGCTCGGGCCGCACGCCGAGCAGGAGTTCGCCCGAGCGCGGCGCCGGCGCCGGCAGCTCCAGCGTCTGGCCGCCGATCGTGAAACGCGAGCCCTCGGCGCGGCCCTTGAGCAGGTTCATCGGCGGGCTGCCGATGAAGCCGGCGACGAAGGTCGACTCGGGTTGGCCGTAGACCTGCTCGGGCGTGCCGATCTGCTCGATGCGGCCGCCGTTCATGACGATCATGCGTTCGGCCAGCGTCATCGCCTCGACCTGGTCGTGGGTCACGAAGAGCGAGGTCACGCCGAGCTCGGCGTGCAGCTTCTGGATTTCGAGTCGCGTCTGCGCGCGCAGCTTGGCGTCGAGGTTGGACAGCGGCTCGTCGAACAGGAAGACCTGCGGCTGGCGCACGATGGCGCGTCCCATCGCCACGCGTTGCCGCTGGCCGCCCGAGAGCTGGCGCGGCGTGCGGTCGAGCAGGCCTCCGAGCTCCAGGATCCTGGCTGCCTTCTGCACCCGCACCTCGATCTCGGGCTTGGGCAGCTTGGCGATCTTCAGGCCGTAGGCCATGTTGTCGTAGACCGTCATGTGCGGGTACAGCGCGTAGTTCTGGAACACCATCGCGATGTCGCGCTCGGCCGGTTCGAGCGTGTTGACGACACGGCCGCCGATCTCGATCTCGCCGCCGGTGATGTCCTCCAGCCCCGCCACCATGCGCAGCAGCGTGCTCTTGCCGCAACCGCTGGGGCCGACGATGACGATGAATTCGCCGTCGGGGATCTCGGCGTTGACGCCGTGGATGACCTTCACGGCCTTGGGGCCGGAACCGTAGGTCTTTTCGACGTTGCGCAGTGCGATGGCACCCATGTTGGCCTCTTACTTTTCAGTGTCCACAAGGCCCTTGACGAACCACTTCTGCATCAGCATCACCACCAGGGCCGGCGGGATCATGGCCAGGATGGCGGTGGCCATGACCGAGTTCCACTCGGTGGCCGCGTCGCCGCCCGAGATCATCTGCTTGATGCCCAGCACCACCGGGTACATGCTTTCGTTGGTGGTGACGAGCAGCGGCCACAAGTACTGGTTCCAGCCGTAGATGAACTGGATCACGAACAGCGCCGCGATCGAGGTCCGCGACAGCGGCAGCAGCACGTCCCAGAAGAAGCGCATCGGCCCGGCGCCGTCGATGCGCGCCGCCTCCACCAGTTCGTCGGGCACGGTGAGGAAGAACTGGCGGAACAAGAAGGTGGCGGTGGCGCTGGCGATCAGCGGCACCGTGAGGCCGGCATAGGTGTTGAGCAGCCCGAGGTCGGACACCACCTTGTAGGTCGGCAGGATGCGCACTTCCACCGGCAGCATCAGTGTGACGAAGATCATCCAGAACACGAGTGACCGGCCCGGGAAGCGGAAGTACACCACCGCGAAAGCCGACAGCAGCGAGATCGCGATCTTGCCGATGGCGATCGTCAGCGCGCTGATCAGGCTGACCACCATCATCGGTGCCACCGGCGGGATCTTGCTGCCGTATTCGGTCTGCCCGCCCAGCAAGGCCAGCTTGTAGCTGTTGACGATGTTGTTGCCGGGCAGCAGCGACATCGGCACGTTCTGCACGATCTGCTCGGCCGTCTGCGTGCTGGCGATAAAGGTGATGTAGACCGGGAAGGCGACGATCAGCACGCCCAGCACCAGCACGAGGTGCGACAGCGCGTTGGCGAGGGGTCGGTTCTCGACCATCAGAGCCGCCGCCCGGCAGCCCGAAGGCGGCGAACATCCCCCTTGGGGGGTAGCGAACGCAGTGAGCTTGGGGGCAGAAATTGCGCCATCAGTAGTTGACCCTTTTCTCCACGTACCTGAACTGCACCACCGTGAGTGCGATCAGGATCACCATCAACACCACCGACTGTGCCGCCGAGCCGCCCAGGTCCATCGCCTTGAAGCCGTCGAAGTAGACCTTGTAGACGAGGATCGCGGTGTCCTTGCCGGGGCCGCCCGAGGTCGCGGCGTCGACGATGGCGAAGGTGTCGATGAAGACGTAGATGATGTTGATGACGAGCAGGAAGAAGGTGGTCGGCGTGAGCAGCGGGAACTGCACCGTCCAGAAGCGCCGCCAGGGCCCGGCGCCGTCGATGGCCGCGGCTTCGATCAGGCTCTTGGGGATCGACTGCAGGCCGGCCAGGAAGAACAGGAAGTTGTACGACAGCTGCTTCCACACCGCGGCCATCACGATCAGCGTCATGGCATGGGTGCCGTTGAGCAGGTGGTTCCAGTCCAAGCCCATCGCGCGCAGCCAGAAGCTGACGATGCCGATCGAAGGCGCGAACATGAACAGCCACAACACCCCGGCCACCGCCGGCGCCACCGCGTAGGGCCAGATCAGCAGCGTGCGGTAGACGCCCGAGCCCTTGGCCACGCGGTCGGCCATCACCGCCAGCAGCAGGGCCAGCGTGAGGCCGATGCCGGCGACGAGGATCGAGAACACCGCCGTGGTCTTGAACGAAGCCAGGTAGGTGTCGTCGTCCCACAGGCGCTGGAAGTTCTGCAGCCCGACGAACTGCGAGCTGGTGCCGAAGGCGTCTTCCTGCAGCACGCTCTGGAACAGCGCCTGGCCCGCGGGCCAGTAGAAGAACACCAGCACGACGGCCATCTGCGGCGCAATCAGCACCCAGGGCAGCCACCAGCTCTTGAAGCGGACGCGCTTCTCGACGGTCAAGGGACGGTCCTTTCAAGTGAGTCGGGAGGCGGCCACTCAACCCTCGCGCGTGAAATCGCGCTCGGGCCTTCGTGCAGCACTCGGGTCCTTCCGGACCCTCATGTCGGCACTCAGCCTTTGTTGTCCTTCTGGAAGCGTTCGAGCTGCTCGTCGCCGCGCTTCTTGGCCGCCTCCAGGCCTTCCTTGGCGGTCTTCTTGCCGGCCCAGACCTGCTCCAGTTCTTCGTCGATGATGGCGCGGATCTGCAGGAAGTTGCCGAGCCGGACGCCGCGCGACTTGTCGGTGGTCTTGCGGATCATCTGCGTCACCGAGACGTCGGTGCCCGGGTTCTGCTTGTAGAAGCCGGACTTCTCGGTCAAGGCAAAGGCGGCGATGGTGATCGGCAGGTAGCCCGTCTCCTGGTGGCTCTTGGCCTGTACCTCGGGGTCGGACAGGTACTTGAAGAAGGCCGCCACGGCCTTGTATTCCTCGGTCTTCTTGCCCGACATGGCCCACAGGCTGGCGCCACCGATGATGGTGTTCTGCGGCGCACCGATGACGTCGGGGTAGTAGGGCAGGGCGCCGATGCCGCCGGCAAACTTGGCATTGCGCTTGACGGCGCCGTACAGCGCCGATGAGCCGGTGGTCATTGCGCACTCACCCGAGACGAAGGTGGCGTCGGCGCTGTTGTTGCGGCCCTTGTAAACGAAGAGGCCCTGCTTGGCCATGTTGGCCAGGTTTTCGATGTGGCGCACGTGCAGCGGCGTGGTGATGGACAGCCGCGTGTCCAGGCCCTGGAAGCCGTTTCGCTTGGTGGCGAATTCGACGTTGTGCCAGGCGCCAAAGCTTTCCAGTTGCGTCCAGCTTTGCCAACTGGTGGTGAAGGGGCACTTGTGGCCGCTGGCCTTGAGCTTGGCGGCAGCCAGCGCCACTTCGGGCCAGGTCTTGGGCGGTGATTCGGGGTCCAGCCCGGCGGCCTTGAAGGCGTCCTTGTTGTAGTGGAAGACGGTCGTGCTGCTGTTGAAGGGCAGGCTCAGCATCTGGCCGTTGGATGCGGTGTAGTAGCCCGATACGGCAGGCACATACACCGAGGGATCGAACTTCAGTCCGGCTTTGGTCATCACCTCGACGACCGGCACGATCGCTCCCTTGCTGGCCATCATGCTCGCCGTCGCCACCTCCTGGACCTGCAGGATGTGTGGCGCGTTGCCGGCACGGAAGGCGGCGATCGCCGCGCTGAAAGCCTCGGGGTAGGTGCCCTTGAACACCGGCACCACCTTGTAGTCCTTCTGCGAGGCATTGAAGTCCTTGGCCAGGCCGTTGACCCACTCGCCGAGTTGACCGCTCATCGAGTGCCACCACTGCACTTCGACCTGCGCGTGGGCGGGCAGGGCGGCGAAAGCCGCCAGGGCGGCGAGCGCGGGGGCCAGGGCTTTGAGTTTCATTTCTTCTCCAACGTGAGGCTTGGGCACGGGTACGACAACAGTATCGACGGCCCGTGTGACAGCGCCGTTTTTGTCATGGATGGCGCGCCGGATCAACAGGAGTTACCCGCCGCGCCTGGGGGTGGCCCTGGCCAGTGGCCTTGTGCCAGCCCTCCGCCACGCCCTGGGCTAACATTCGCAGTTACCCTATGAATCCACCCTTGCCCCTGGCCGGAATGGCCCTTGCCGACGCTGCCGATGCGGTCGATTCGGCCGCCCCGCGCCTGCGCGAGATCCCCTACAACTACACCTCTTTTTCCGACCGCGAGATCGTGCTGCGGCTGCTGGGCGTGCGCGCCTGGGAGATCCTGCAGCAGCTGCGCCAGGAGCGCCGCACCGGCCGCAGCGCGCGCATGCTCTACGAGGTGCTGGGCGACATCTGGGTCGTGCAGCGCAACCCCTATCTCGAAGACGACCTGCTCGACAACCCGCGGCGGCGGCAGATGCTCATCGACGCGCTGCATCACCGTCTGAACGAAGTCAGCAAGCGCCGCACCCCGGGCGACGACGTCGAGCGTGACGTGCTGGTGGGCGAACTGCTGGCGGCGGCGCGCGCGGCGGTCGAAGCCTTTTCGGCCCAGTTCCGCGCCGTCTGGGATCTGCGCAAGACGACGCGGCGCGTGCTCGGCCGCACGACGGCCGGCGACAACCTCAAGTTCGACGGCCTGAGCCGCGTCTCGCACGTCACCGACGCCACCGACTGGCGCGTCGAGTATCCCTTCGTCGTGCTCACGCCCGACAGCGAAGCCGAAATGGCGGCGCTGGTGGCCGGCTGCATCGAGCTCGGCCTGACCATCATCCCTCGCGGCGGCGGTACCGGCTACACCGGCGGCGCGGTGCCGCTGAGCTGGAAGAGCGCGGTCATCAACACCGAAAAGCTCGAGGCCATGAGCGAGGTCGAGATGGTGCTGCTGCCGGGCCTGGCCGCGCCCGTGGCCACCGTCTTCAGCGAAGCCGGCGTGGTCACGCAGCGCGTGGCCGACGTCGCCGAGCGCGCCGGCTTCGTGTTTGCGGTCGACCCGACGAGCGCCGAGGCCAGCTGCATCGGCGGCAACATCGCGATGAACGCCGGCGGCAAGAAGGCCGTGCTGTGGGGCACGGCGCTGGACAACCTGGCGAGCTGGAAGATGGTCACGCCCGAGGCCAAGTGGCTCGAAGTCACGCGGTTGAACCACAACCTGGGCAAGATCCACGACGTCGCGTTGGCCAGCTTCGAGCTCAAGTACTTCGACGCCAGCAGCAAAAAGCTCGAGCGCACCGAGCGACTCGACATCCCGGGCAGCGTGTTCCGCAAGGCGGGCCTGGGCAAGGACGTCACCGACAAGTTCCTGGCCGGGCTGCCGGGCATCCAGAAGGAGGGCTGCGACGGCCTCATCACCAGCGCACGCTGGGTCGTGCACAAGATGCCGGCCCACGTGCGCACGGTGTGCCTGGAATTCTTCGGCAACCCCAGGGACGCAGTGCCCAGCATCGTCGAGATCAAGGACTACCTGTTCGGGCTCAAGCACCAGGGCGTGCTGCTCGCCGGCCTGGAGCACCTGGACGACCGCTACCTCAAGGCGGTGGGTTACGCCACCAAGAGCAAGCGTCCGCAGGCCGAGATCGGCCGCTCGGGCCTGCCCAAGATGGTGCTCATCGGCGACATCGTCGGCGACGATGAAAACGCCGTGGCGCGCGCCACCAGCGAGGTCGTGCGCATCGCCAATTCACGCGCTGGCGAGGGCTTCGTTGCCGTCAGCGCCGACGCACGCAAGAAGTTCTGGCTCGACCGCAAGCGCACGGCGGCCATCGCCAAGCACACCAACGCCTTCAAGATCAACGAAGACGTGGTCATCCCGCTGCCGCGCATGGGCGAATACACCGAGGGCATCGAGCGCATCAACATCGAGCTCAGCCTGCGCAACAAGCTCGAGCTGGTGGCGGCGCTGCAGGCCTTCTTCGAGCGCGGCCAGCTGCCGCTGGGCAAGAGCGACGACGCCGGCGAGATCGCGAGCGCCGAGCTGCTCGAAGACCGCGTGCAGCAGGCCCTGGCCCTGCTGGCCGAGGTGCGTTCGCAGTGGCAGTTCTGGCTCGACAACCTCGACATCGTGCAGCCCGCGGGGTCTGAATGTGCGGGCCAGACCTGCTTCACGCCGCTGCAGGACTGGCGGCTGCGCGCGAGCTGGAAGACGCAGATCCTGAAGCCGCTGCAGCAGCTCTTTGCCGGCGCCGCCTTCACGCCGCTGCTCGACGAATGCCGCCGCATCCACCAGGGCGTGCTGCGTGGCCGCGTCTGGGCAGCGCTGCACATGCATGCCGGCGACGGCAACGTGCACACCAACATCCCCGTCAACAGCGACAACTACGTCATGCTGCAGACGGCGCACGAAGCGGTGGCCCGCATCATGGCGCTGGCGCGGCGGCTGGACGGCGTCATCAGCGGCGAGCACGGCATCGGCATCACCAAGCTCGAATACCTCAGCGACGAGGAGCTGGCGTCCTTCGCCGACTACAAGCGCCGCGTCGACCCCGAGGGCCGCTTCAACAAGGGCAAGCTGATTCGAGCCCCAAGGCCGTCGCAAGCGACGACCGTCCCCCAAGGGGAGCCATTGACCTTGGGGCGGCCCGGCGGTCAAAGCGCGGCGCCAGACCCCGACGTGCGGGCTGCCGACCTGAGCGCGGCCTACACGCCGAGCTTCGGCCTCATGGGGCACGAGTCGCTGATCATGCAGCGCAGCGACATCGGCGCCATCAGCGACAGCATCAAGGACTGCCTGCGCTGCGGCAAGTGCAAGCCGGTGTGCGCCACGCACGTGCCGCGCGCCAACCTGCTGTACAGCCCGCGCAACAAGATCCTGGCCACCTCGCTGCTGATCGAGGCCTTCCTGTACGAAGAGCAGACGCGGCGCGGCATCAGCGTGCAGCACTGGGAGGACTTCGAGGACGTCGCCGACCACTGCACCGTGTGCCACAAGTGCCTGAGCCCGTGCCCCGTGAACATCGACTTCGGCGACGTCACGATGGCGATGCGCAACCTGCTGCGCAAGATGGGCAAGAAGAGCTTCCGCCCGGGCAATGCCGCGGCCATGCTGTTCCTCAACGCGACCAGCCCGCAGGCGATCAAGCTCATGCGCCTGGGCATGGTCGATGTCGGCTTCAAGGTGCAGCGTTTCGTCAACGGCCTCCTCAAGCCGGCAGCGCGCAAGCAGACCCGCGCCCCGCCGGCCACGCTGGGCCCGGCAGCGCTGAAAGAGCAGGTCATCCACTTCATCAACAAGAAGATGCCGGGCGGCCTGCCCAAGAAGACGGCGCGCGCGCTGCTCGACATCGAGGACAAGGACTACGTCCCCATCATCCGCGACCCGGCGGCCACCACCGCCGACACCGAGGCCGTCTTCTACTTCCCGGGCTGCGGCAGCGAGCGCCTGTTCAGCCAGGTCGGCCTGGCCACCCAGGCCATGCTCTGGCACGCCGGCGTGCAGACCGTGCTGCCGCCCGGCTACCTGTGCTGCGGCTACCCGCAGCGCGGCAGCGGCCAGGCCGACAAGGCCGAGAAGATCATCACCGACAACCGCGTGCTCTTCCACCGCGTGGCCAACACGCTGAACTACCTCGACATCAAGACCGTCGTGGTGAGCTGCGGCACCTGCTACGACCAGTTGCAGGGCTACCAGTTCGAGGACATCTTCCCGGGCTGCCGCATCGTCGACATCCACGAATTCCTGCTTGAAAAGGGCATCAAGCTAGAAGCGCATGGCGCGGGCTACCTCTACCACGACCCCTGCCACAGCCCGATGAAGCTGCAGGAGCCGATGAAGACGGTCAAGGCGCTGCTCGGCCCCAACGTGATCAAGAACGATCGCTGCTGCGGCGAAAGCGGCACGCTGGGCGTGACGCGCCCCGACATCAGCACCCAGGTGCGCTTTCGCAAGGAAGAAGAGCTGCAACAGGGCGAGGCGGCGCTGCGCGCGCTGATGGCCGGCACGCCCGGTCTGAGCGCCGCGGCGCAGGGCAATGTCAAGATCCTCACCAGCTGCCCGAGCTGCCTTCAGGGCCTGAAGCGCTTCGAGGACGACCTGCAGACCGGCCTGCTTGAGGCCGACTACATCGTCGTCGAGATGGCGCGCGTGATGCTGGGCGAGGACTGGCTGCCGCAGTACGTGGCGCGCGCCAACCGCGGCGGCATCGAGCGCGTGCTGGTGTAGCCGGCGGCCGTGGCGCCCGCGGGGTCTTTCGTCCCCGCTGGCCCTGGGGGCGGCGGGTGCGGCGCAGCGGTGCGGGGATAAACTCCAGGCTTCCCTGCATCAGGAAGCACAAGCCCATGGCCGGCCTCGAACGCAACACCCCCCAGCCGACCGCGCTGACCGTGCACCAGGCCTCGCGCGTGCTTGAAGTGGCCTTCGACGACGGGGCGCAGTTCCGCATCCCCTTCGAGCTCATGCGCGTGTACTCGCCATCGGCCGAAGTGCAGGGCCACGGCCCGGGCCAGGAAGTGCTGCAGACCGGCAAGCGAGCGGTGGGCGTCGACGAGATCACGGCGGTGGGCCACTACGCGGTGCAGCCGCGCTTCAGCGATGGCCACGAGACCGGCATCTTCTCGTGGGACTACCTTTACAAGCTCGGGCGCGACGAGGCCGAGCTGTGGCAGCGCTACGAGCAGCGCCTGGCCGCTGCCGGCATGAGCCGCGATGCACCGATGGTGGCCGCCGCCGCCAGCGCCTGCAGCAGCCACTGATCCACCGAGCCCCGATCCCCGACCCCCCGATGGCGCAGACCCACTTCGGCTACCAGACCGTCGACGACAGCGAGAAAGCCAGCCGCGTGCGCGGGGTGTTCGACTCCGTGGCCTCGCGCTACGACATCATGAACGACGTGCTGTCGATGGGCCTGCACCGCGCCTGGAAGGCCTACACGGTGGCCGTGGCCGCGGTGCAGCCGGGCATGCAGGTGCTGGACATCGCCGGCGGCACCGGTGACCTGGCGCGCGCCTTTGCGCGGCGCGTCGGCGCGCAGGGCCGGGTCGTGCTCACCGACATCAACGAAGCCATGCTGCGCACCGGGCGTGACCGCCTGCTCGACGAGGGCCTGGTACTGCCCACCGCGGCCTGCGATGCCGAGCACCTGCCCTTTGCCGACGCCAGCTTCGACCTCGTCAGCGTCGCCTTCGGGCTGCGCAACATGACCCACAAAGAAGCCGCGCTGGCCGAGATGGCGCGCGTGCTGCGCCCGGGCGGTCGCCTGCTGGTACTGGAATTTTCCCGGCCCGCCGAAGCGCTGCGCAAGCCCTACGAGTGGTACTCCTTCAGCTTCATGCCGGCGATGGGCAAGCTCATTGCGGGCGACGCCGACAGCTACCGCTACCTGGCCGAGAGCATCCGCATGCACCCCGACCAGGCCGCGCTCAAGGCCCTCATGCAAGGCAGCGGCTTTGCCCACGTCGACATCCACAACCTGGCCGCCGGCATTGTGGCGCTGCACGTGGGCGTCAAGTGCTGAACCGGCTCGGCCACCTGCGGCGCCGCGTCGCAGCCCGCGCGCGGCCCGCCAGCGCTGACCGCGCGGGCGACCTGCAGGCCTTCCTGCAGGTTGCCAGGCAAAGCTTCCTGCAGATGCAGGCGGCCTGGGACCGCGCCGATCTGCCGGCCCTGGGCGTGCTGGCCAGCGAGCCCTTGATGCATGAGTTGCGCCAGCAACTCCAGCAGCGCCGCCCCGGACCCAACCACACCGAAGTGCTCGAACTCCAGGCCCGCTTGCTGGATCTCGAGGAGTTGCAGGGTGGCTACCTGGCCAGCGTCGAATTCAGCGGCTGGATGCGCGAAGAGCTCGACGAGGCCGCAGCGCCGTTTCGCGAGCTCTGGCTGCTGGCCAACGAAAAGGCCGCCGGACGGGGCTGGCAGCTGGCGCGCGTGCAGTCCTTGTGCTGAGCCGGCGACGCGCCCGGCCGGCGCAAAAAGGCCCCCGCGCTGGCACCCAGTTCGAGGGGTCCGGCGGCGCGGTGCCGTCACGAGGCAAGGGTTACACTGCGCCGCTTGATTCGAGCCGGATCGCCGCACTCCAGCAGGCCTTGCAGGATCCCCGCGCAGGCCGTTGCGGCGGTGCCGCCCGGCAGCGAATCGTCCCCGCGCCCAAACGATAGGACCCGCCCATGAATCGCCCACCCCTGCACGCCGCCACCCCGTCGCTCCGTTGGCTCCCTCTGGCCGTTGTGGCCGCCGCCGCGCTGCTGGTGGGCTGCGGTGACAGGAAGGACAAGGCCGCGAGCCAGACCGCCGCCAAGGTCAACAAGGACGAAATCACCGTCCACCAGATCAACTATGTGCTGCAGCAGCAGCGCAACCTGCGGCCCGAGCAGACCGACGCCGCCACGCGGCAGATCCTCGAGCGCCTGGTGGACCAGCAACTGGCGCTGCAGAAGGCCGACGAACTCAAGGTCGACCGCGACCCCCGCGTGATGCAGCAGCTCGAATCGGCGCGGCGCGAGATCCTGGCCCGCGGCTACATCGACAAGGTCGGCGAGGCCGCGCCCAAGCCCACCGCCGAGGAGATCAAGAAGTACTACGACGACAAGCCGGCGCTGTTCCGCGAACGCCGCGTCTACAGCATCCAGGAGATCTCCGTCGAGGCGCGCCCCGAGCAGGTGCAGGAGCTGCGCGACAAGCTGGCCGCGGCCAAGAACATCAACGAGTTCATCGAATACCTCAAGGCCAGCGGCCTGCGCTTTGCCGGCAACCAGGCCGTGCGCGCTGCCGAGCAACTGCCCTTCAACACGCTGGATGCGATGGCGCGCATGAAGGACGGCCAGGCGATGGTCGTGCCGGCGGCCAACGGCGTGCAGGTGGTGGTGCTGGCGGGCTCAAGCCTGCAGCCGGCGACCGAAGAGCAGGCGCGCCCCGCGATCGAGCAGTTCCTGCTCAACGATCGCAAGCGCAAGCTCGTCGAAGACGACCTGAAGGCGCTGCGCACCGCAGCCAAGATCGAGTACGTGGGCAAGTTCGCCGAAGCCGCGGCCTCAGCGCCGGCGGCGGCCGTCGTCAGCCCGGCGCCGGCGTCGGCAGCCAGCGCCGGGTTGAGCGCGACCGACATCAACAAGGGACTGGGGCTCAAGTGATGGCCGGCCTGGCCCCGACCCTCGTCGCCGCCCTCGTCGCTGCACTGCTGCTGGGCCGCGGCGTGCAGGCGCAACCGACAGCCGCCGCTGCTGCCGTGGCGCCCACCGAGTACCGGCTGGGCGCGGGCGACGTGGTGCGCGTCTCGGTGTTCCAGAACCCCGACCTGACGCTTGAGACCCGCGTCACCGAAGCCGGCGTCATTTCCTACCCGCTGCTGGGGCTGCTGAAGCTGGGCGGGCAAAGCGTGACCGAGGCCGAAAAACGCATCGCCGACGGCCTGCGCAACGGCAACTTCGTGAAGAACCCGCAGGTCACGATCGTGGTGCTGCAGGTGCGCGGCAACCAGGCCAGCGTGCTCGGGCAGGTCAACCGGCCCGGGCGCTACCCGATCGAGGTCGCCGACATGCGCCTGACCGACCTGCTGGCGATGGCCGGCGGCACGGCCGCCGGCGGCGCCGACCTGGTGGTCATCACCGGCACGCGCCAGGGCCAGCCTTTCCGCCAGGAAGTCGACCTGCCCACGCTGTTTGCCACCGGCGGTGCGGCCAAGGACTTCTTCATCCTCAACGGCGACACAGTATGGGTCGACCGCCAGCCCATCGTGTACATCTACGGTGAGGTGCAGCGCCCGGGGCCGATCCGGCTGGAGCGCGACATGACCTTGCTGCAGGCGCTGGCCACCGGCGGTGGCCTCAGCGCGCGCGGCACCGACAAGGGCATCCGCGTCCACCGCAAGGGCCCGGATGGCAAGGTCCAGGTCATCGAGCCGGGCATGGCCGACGGGCTGCGCGAAGGCGACGTGGTCTTCGTGCGCGAGAGCCTCTTCTGATTCTTCCGAGGGAGCGCGAGAGATGACGTTCGGGCAATTCCTCTCCATCCTGCGCGCCCGCTGGTGGCTGGCGGCACTGATCCTGGTGGCCACCGTGCTGGGCACGCTGATCGTCAGCCTGGCGATCCCCAAGCAGTACAAGGCGATGGCCAGCGTGGTCGTCGACTTCAAGCCCGACCCGATCAGCGCCGCCATCTACGGCGGCGTCGGCTCGCCGGCGCTGATGGCCACCCAGGTCGACATCATCAAGAGTGACCGCGTCGCCGAGCGCGTGGTGCGCAACCTCAAGCTCAACGAAAATCCCCAGGTGCGCCAGCAGTGGCTGGACGAGGCCAAGGGCCAGGGCAGCATCGAGAGCTGGCTCGCCGGCGTGTTCCAAAAGAGCATGGACGTCGAGCCCTCGCGCGAGAGCAGTGTCATCGCCATCACTTACAAGGCCGCCAACCCGGCCTTCGCGGCGGCGCTGGCCAACGCCTTCGTGCAGGCCTATGTCGACACCACGCTGGAGCTGCGTGTCGACCCGGCGCGCCAGTACTCGAGCTTCTTCGAGACCCGCTCGCGCGAAGCGCGCGAGGCGCTCGAGCGCGCGCAGTCCAAAGTCAGCAAGTTCCAGGCTGACAAGGCCATCATCGCCACCGACGAGCGGCTGGACGTCGAGAACGCGCGCCTGAACGAGTTGTCGTCGCAGTTCACTGCGGTGCAGGCGATCTCGGCCGAATCGACGAGCCGCCAGACGCAGGCCCAGGGCCGCGATGCCGACCGGCTGCAAGAGGTGCTGAACAACCCCATCGTCGGCGCCCTCAAGGCCGACATCAACCGCGGCGAAGCTGCGCTGCAGCAGCTCGGAACGCGGCTCGGCGACAACCACCCGCAGGTGCAGGAAGCGCGCGCCAACGTCGCCGAGTTGCGCCAGCGCCTGGTGGCCGAAACCAGCAAGGTCACGGGCGGCGTGACGGTGTCCAACACCATCAACCGCCAGCGCCAGGCCGAGATCCGCGGCTCGCTCGAAGCGCAGCGCCAGAAGGTGCTGGGCATGAAGGCCGTGCGCGACGAGGGCCTGGTGCTGCTGCGCGAAGTCGAGAATGCCCAGCGCACCTACGACGCCATCCTGCAGCGCTTCACGCAGACCAGCCTCGAAAGCCAGACCACGCAGAGCAACGTCAACCAGCTCACCAAGGCGGTGGCGCCGCTCGAGGCGGCGACGCCGCGCGTGCTGCTCAACATGCTGCTGGCGGTCGTCATCGGCGGCTTGCTGGCGGTGGCCCTGGTGCTGCTGCTGGAGCTGCGCAACCGGCGCGTGCGGTCGGTCGGCGATGTCGTGGCTGCGCTCGGCCTGCCGGTGATCGCCGTGCTGCCGGGCAGCGGTGGCAGCGCTGGCCGCGCAGCGCGGCGCGTGTCGGCGCTGCAGCAGCGGCTGCTGACGCCGCTGCCCCAACCGAGCAAGGGTGCCTGATGGCCAAGTTCCGTGACTCCGCGCCCGATCCGTCGCTGGTGGAAGTCGCGTCGGCGCCGACCCAGGGCCTGCCGCCGGGCGCCATTGCCGAGGACCACGAGCGCTCGATCGGCGACTACCTCGCCGACCTGCGCAACCTCAAGCCCGAACAGGTTGAGCGCATCCTGCAGCACCAGCGCCAGCATGGCGTGCGCTTTGGCGAGGCCGCGGTGGCACTCGGGCTGGCGTCCAAGGAAGACGTGCTTTTCGCGCTGGCGCAGCAGTTCGACTACCCCTATGCCGCCGAGGACGACCGCAAGCTCGGCCCCGAGCTGGTGGCGCTGAACGACCCCTTCGGCGAGCGTGCCGAGCACTTTCGCAGCCTGCGCTCGCAGCTCATGATGCGCGCCTTCGCCGATGTCGACACGCGTCGGGCGCTGGCCTTCGTCAGCCCCGACGTGAGCGACGGCCGCACCTACTGCGCCAGCAACCTGGCCGTGGCGCTGGCCCAACTGGGCGGGCGCACGCTGCTGGTGGATGCCGACCTGCGCGGCCCGCGCGTGCACGACATCTTCAGACTCAGCAACCGGGCCGGCCTGTCGGGCATCCTGTCGGGCCGCTCCAATCACGACACCATCGCCCAGGTGGCCGCGGTGCCGAGCCTGTTCGTGCTGCCGGCGGGCACCACGCCACCGAACCCGCTCGAACTGGTGGAGCGAGCGGCCTTCGGCCACCTGATGCGCGAGCTGGCGAGCAAGTTCGACCACGTCGTCGTCGACACACCGGCGGCCACCCGCGGCGCCGATGCCAGCGTCATCGCTGCGCGCTGCGGTGCCGCGGTGCTCATCGCGCGCAAGGATCGCAGCCAGTTCAGCGCGCTGCAGGAGCTGGTGGCCAGCTTCTCGGGCAGCCCGGCAAAGGTGGCCGGCGTGGTCTTCAACGAGCGTTGAGCGCGGCCATCGTGCCAGCCAAGCCGGCCGCGCTGTTGCAGTCGCCCCTGGCGCCCTGGCTCATCGTCGGCCTGGGCGCACTGGTGCTGTACGTGCCTTCATTCACCGACCTCGTGCTCGGCATCTGGGGCACCGACCAGCAGGGCCACGGTCCGCTCGTGCTGGCCATCGCGGCCTGGCTGCTGTGGCGCAAGGTGCCGACGCTGGCCGCGCTCGCGCCGGCACCGGCGCCGCTGGCCGGTTGGGCCTGCTTCGTCGTCGCCATGCTGCTCTACGGGCTCGGCCGCACGCAGGGCATCCAGATGTTCGAAGTCGGCTCGCTGCTGTGGCTGCTGACCGGCACGATCCTGCTGTTTCGCGGCACCGCGGCGCTCAAGGCGGTGTGGTTCCCGCTTTTCTTCATGCTCTTCATGGTGCCCCTGCCGGGGGTCGTGGTGGACACCCTCACGCAGCCCATGAAGCTGGCCGTTTCGGGCGCGGCCGAATGGGTCCTGCACCTCGCGGGCTATCCGATTGCGCGCACCGGCGTCATCTTGCAGGTGGGCCCCTACCAGTTGCTGGTGGCCGATGCCTGTGCCGGCCTGAACACGCTGCTGACACTGGAAGCGCTGGGCCTGCTGTACCTCAACCTCGTGCGCCACGAGTCGGCGCTGCGCAACGTCACGCTGGCGATCCTGATCGTGCCCATCAGCTTCACCGCCAACGTCATCCGCGTCATCACGCTGACCCTCATCACCTACCACTTTGGCGACGCCGCCGGGCAGGGCTTCCTGCACGGCTTTGCCGGCATGGTGCTGTTCCTGGCCGCGCTGAGCCTGACCATCGCGGCCGACACCGCCACGCGGGCCTTCGTGCGCGCGCGCCAGGCGCGCCTGGCCCTGCCGTGATGATGAGCTCGCCACCGTCCACGCCAACGGCTGCCGTGGCCCTGCCGCGCGGCCTGATGCAGGCGCTCTTCATGTGTGGCGTGATGCTGCTGGTGGCGCTGCTGTCCGAGCTTGGGCGGCCGGTCCACAAGCTGGCCGACGACAGGCCGCGCGTGCAGCTGGAGCAGCTCGTGCCCACCGCTTTCGGCGACTGGCGCCTGCTCAGGAGCGGCGGTGTGGTGCTGCCCAACCCGCAGGCCATCGAGACGCTGTCGCGCATCTACACCCAGACGCTGAGCCGGGCCTACGTCAACTCGCGCGGCGCGGTGGTGATGTTGTCGATCGCCTACGGGGACGACCAGCGTGCCGCGATGGCCGTGCACTACCCCGAGATCTGCTACCCGGCGCAGGGCTTCCAGATCCAGTCGAGCCGCCTGGCCACCGTGTCCACGCTGCACGGCATGCTGCCGGTGCGGCGCCTGGAGACCTCGCTGTCGCCGCAGCGGCCGGAGCCGCTGACCTACTGGGTGACCATCGGTGACCGCATCTCGCTCGGCGGCTTCGAGCGCCGGCTCATCGAGCTCGAGTACGGCCTGCAGCGCGTGGTGCCGGACGGGCTGCTGTTTCGCGTCTCTTCGGTCAACCGCGATTCCGTTGCCGCCTTTGCCGACCAGGATCGCTTCATCCGCGAGCTGCTGGCGAGCCTGCCGGCGGCGAGCCGGGCCTGGATCGCCGGCGACCCGGCGCGTGCCAGGCGGCCCGGCGCATCTTGAGGCCAGGCACCGCACCGCGGCTTGAGCGATGAACCGCGAACCCCTGGCCGTGATCGGCTATGTCTACGAGCCGCGGCGCGTGGCGCACCTGGTGCGCACGCTCGGCCGCTTCCTGGGCGACCGGCGTGACGCCCAGGTCGTGCTCGTTTGCTCGCCGCGGGTCGGCACTGCCGATGTGCGGGGTGCGCTGCCCGGGGCCGGCTTGAGCGCGCTGGCTTACGATGGCCGCGGCTGGGAGTTCGGCGCCTACCAGGCCGGACTCGACCGGCTGCGCAGCCAGGGCTGGCGCGGCGCGGTCACGGTCTTCAACGACACCGCCGGGCTGCACTATCCGCTGCGGCGGGGCGAGCTGGCGGCGCTGCGCCGCGCTGCCGAGCACGGCGGCGCCGGTGCCACCGAACTCGTCGGCCATGTCGAAGCCGCCGGTGGCGACTTTGCCTACCGCGGCCTGACGCTGTCGGGCTGGGTGCGCTCCAACGCCTTCGGGCTGTCGCCCGCCGCGCTGGCGGCGCTGCAGCACACGCTGTTCTCGGCGCCCGACTTCGGCGCCCCGAGCATCGGCGTCCAGGGGCTCGTGTTGCCGGACTTCCTGTCGCCGGCGCTGCGCTCGCATATCCAGGGCTGGCTCTTGGCCGACGGCCGCCACGGCTGGCGCCACCACACCGGTCGCGCCGAGGTCGCGCCCGAGGTGCTGCGCGACAAGGCCGGCGCCATCGTGCTTGAGATGCGCATGGCCGCCACGGTGCTGGCCGCGGGCGGCACCCTGCGTGGCTATGGCGACGGCATCCACGGCGCCTGGCGCTACCTCACCGAGCGCGCTTTCTACCTCACGCGCCGCCTCGAACGCCGCAGCGGCGCCAGCGATGCCGGCGCGCGATCGGCATCCAAGCGCGCATGAAGGACGGCATCAAAGACCGCCCCAAGGACGGCATGCAGGACGGCATGCAGGACCGCCGCTGGAGCGACGAGCCCATCACGCTCGTGACCGATCAGCTGCCCTACCCGCCGCGCAACGGCATCACCTTGCCGCTGTTCAACCACCTTGAGCAACTGCGCGGCACGCAGCGAGTTTCGGTGTGCCTGCTGCAGGGGCGGGGTGCGGCGCCGGCGGCGGCCGACTGGGACGCCAATGAACGCCGCTACGGCGCCATCACCGCGGTGGCGCTGCAGCGGCGGCCCCAGGCCACGCGCGCGCTGGCTGAGCTGGCCGGCAGCGAGATGTTCCAGCACGGCTGGCGCGCTGCCGGCGGGCCGGCGCTGGACCCGGCGGCCTTCACCCGGGTGCTGGTCTCGCCGATGAGTGCGGTGGCGCAGTGGCGGGTGCTGCGGCGTGCGCAGCCGGCGCTGCGCCCGCGCCTGCAGGTGGCGGCGGTCAACGACTGCACCACGGCCGAATACCGCTGGCGCCTGCGCTCGGTGCCGGGCGGCGCCGCGGCGCGCGCCAAGGCCTGGCTCGACGGTTGGCGTGCGCCCCTCATCGGTCGCATCGAGGCCGCGCTGCTGGCCGACTACAGCCGCGTGCTGGTGCAGACCGAGGCCGATCGCCAGGCGATGCACGATCTCGTCGGCGCGGCCACCGCCGCGCGTTGTCTCGTGGTGCCCAATGGCGTGCGCCCGGATCTGTTCCAGCTCCAGCCCCGGCGCGGCGAGCAGGTGCTCTTCGTGGCCGAGCTCAGCGGTGAGTACGCCGCCGTCACCGAGTGGCTGTGCACGCAGGTCTGGCCGGCGGTGCTGGCGGCGCAGCCGGCGGCACGGCTGCTCGTCGTCGGCGGCGGCGCGTCGCCGCGCTTGCGCCAGCGGCTGGCCGCCACCGCCGGTGTCGAGCACCTGGACTTCGCCGCCGACCTGGCTCCGGTCTACGCCGGCACTGGCGTCGTCTGGAGCCCGGTGTTCAAGGGCTTCGGGCTCATCAACAAGACGCTCGAGGCGATGGCCAGCGCCCTGCCCGTGGTGGGCGGGCGCGCCGCCTTCAACGGCATCGCCGGTTTTGACGAAGGCGTGCATGGCCAGGGCCTGACAGGGGCCGACGCGGCAGGCTTCGCGGCTGCCACCGTGGCGCTGCTGCAGTCGCCGCAGCGGCAGGCGCAGATCGGCGACGCGGCGCGTGAGCTGATCCGCGGCCAGTTCAGCTGGACGCGCAGCGCCGACGCGCTGCGCCAGGCCTTCGCGCCGCCGCCGGCCGGCTCGCTCTGAAGCCCGGCACGCGGACCCGAGCCATGCGTCGGCCCACTTCCTTCATGCGCACCACAGCCGCCGCACCGCGGCCGGCCGACGGCACGGTGCTGTTCCTGGCCCAGTTCACGGCCTATGTGCTGCTGTTCGCGCTGGCCGTGGTGGCGCAATCGGGATTGCTCAAGGTCATCGCCAACGTCTACGCGGTGGTCATCTTCGGCCTCGTCGCCTTCGCCTGGATGACGCGCGCCCACCCGCCCTCACGCTGGGCCACGGCGGTGGTGGTGTGCTGGTTGGTCTACATGACCGGCATCGCCTGCAGCCTGATCGTCAACCCGGCGCACATCCTGTGGGGCGACCTCGTCAAGCTCAGCCTCGCGCCGGCCTTCCTGATCTTCGGCGCCGCCTTCGAACGCTCGCGCGGGGCCGCCTTCCTGTGGCAGAGGCCGATCGTGCGCGTGCTCTTCGGACTGCTCGTCGTGGTGCCGCTGCTGACTTGGGCGGCGCAGCTGGTGCAGAGCGGCTTCCAGGTCGACGGCGTGCGCGAGACCTCGATCTTTGCCAACCGCAACAACGCCGCCGTCTACGCCGTGACTTTGCTCGGCATCTACACCGTGATCACCGGCAAGCCGCTGCGCAGCCTGCTTCTCTTCATGGCCGTGGGGGTCATGTTCGGCACGCTGGGCGTGCTGCTGGCGGTGGTCATCGCGCTGGCGCTCACGGTGGCGCGGCCGCGCGAGCTGGGGCTGCTGCTGGCCCTGGTGGTGGCCGCCGCGGCAGGCTACGCGCTGGCGCCGACCTTCGGCCCCTTTGCGCGCATCACGCCAGTGGTGGACAGCATGCGGCTGCTGCTCGAAGGCCGCATCAACCTGCACACCGTGACCTTTGCCGAGCTCGTGCTGGCGCTCAAGACCTCGGACCTGTCGTTCATCTTCCGCCTCAAGCACTGGGTCGACCTGCTGAGCGAGTTCGCTCGCGCCGATGCCTACCACTGGCTGTTCGGCTTTGGCGTCGGCTCTTCGATCCGGCTGTCGGACATGCACCTCGTGCCCCACAACGACTACCTGCGCTACCTGTTCGAGTTCGGCGTTGTCACGCTCGCCGGCTTCGTGGGCATGATCGGCCTCGTGCTGGCGCGCTGTGGCCGGCGCTGGGAGACGGTGCCGCTGCTGGTGGTGGTGGTCTACCTGTTCTCCGAGAACCTGACCACCAACTACACCGCGATCGCGTTCTTCTACTTCACCGCGGGCGTGCTGTCCGAACGACTGGCGGCCGCGGCACGCGCCGCCGCCATGCCGCCGACTGCTGCGCCATGACGCGCCTGCTCAACGTCAACAACTACCACTACCGGCGCGGCGGCGCCGACGTGGTGTACTTCGAGCACGCGGCGCTGATGCAGGCGCTGGGCTTCGAGGTCGGCTACTTCTCGATGCACCACCCGCGCAACGAGCCCACGCCCTGGAGCGTGGACTTCATCGACGAGCTCGAGTTCGGGCAGCCTTATGGCCTGGGCCAGAAGCTGGCCATGGCCACCAAGGTGGTCTATTCGCTGGAGGCGCAGCGCAAGCTCGGCCGGCTGCTCGACCGTTTTGCGGCCGACGTCGCGCACCTGCACTGCATCTACCACCACCTGTCGCCGGCGATCCTGCCGCTGTTGACGCAGCGCGGCATCCCGGTGGTGATGACGGCGCACGACCTGAAGATCGCCTGCCCGGCCTACAAGATGCTCAACCGCGGCGGCATCTGCGAGCGCTGCAAGACCGGCTCGGTGCTCAACGTGGTGCGCCACCGCTGCGTGCGCAACTCGCTCGCCGCCAGCGTCGTGGTGGCAGTGGAAAGCGGCCTGCACCGCATGCTGCAGACCTGGCAGCGCCACCTCTCGGCGGTGGTCTGCCCGAGCCGCTTCTTCCGCGACAAGTTCGTCGAATGGGGCTGGGACCCGGCACAGCTGGAGGTGATCCCCAATTTCGTCGATGTCGAGACCTTCGTGCCGCAGTTCAGCCCCGGCAGCTATGCGCTGTACTTCGGCCGCCTGGCGCCGGAAAAGGGCGTCGCGACGCTGATCCGCGCCGCCCAGCGCGCCGGCATGCCGCTCAGGATCGCCGGTAGCGGACCCGAGGAAGCCGCGCTGCGCGCGCTGGCGCAATCACTGGATGCGCCGGTGGACTTTGTGGGCTTCCAGTCGGGCGCGGCGCTGCACGAGTTGGTGCGCCAGTCGCGCTGCGTGGTGTTGCCCTCGGAGTGGTACGAAAACGCTCCCATGAGCGTGATCGAGGGCCTGGCGCTGGGCAAGCCGGTGGTCGGCGCGCGCATCGGCGGCATCCCTGAACTGATCGAGCACGACAGCACCGGCTGGCTCTTCGACAGCGGCTCGGTCGACGCGCTGGCGCTGCGGCTGGCGCAGGTCCAGGGCTGCAGCAACGAGCGCCTGGCCGCCATGGGCGCCGAGGCGCGGCGGCAGGTGGCGGCGCGGTTCTCGCGCGCCGGCTACACCCAGGCCATGCTGGCCCTCTACAGCCGCCTGGGCGTGCGCCTGCCGGTGGCGCTGTTGGCGGCCGGCGCACCGGCCCGCTGAGCCGTGTCAGGGCGTCGAGCGATCCACATAACCTTCGCGCTGCAGGCGCTGGAGGTCGGCCGTCTCGGCCGTGTTCAGGCCGTACCAGCGCCAGACCGGTGTCAGGCGGCGCAACTGGCCGATGCCGACGTCCTGGTTGGTCTGGTACTGGTTCCAGGCCGCAGTGGTCGTGGTCCAGTAATCGGCCCCGGCGCCGATCAGCAGCGGCGGCGTGGCGGTCGCGGGCAGGGCCGCGCCGTCGCCGGCCACCGCGCGGGCCTGGAACAGCACCAGCACGCCGCACAGTGTCTCGCTGGCGAGCGCCGCGCGCCCCTGGCGCGGCCAGTAGTGGAATGCGCGGGCAGCAGGGAAGGTCACGCGCACCTGGCCGTCGGCCGCGGTGAGGACGTTGGCGGGCACGGACTCGTTGCCGGCAAAGTCGGGCCGGAAGGCAGCGCCTTCGACGCTGCCCTGCTGCAGGCGCGACCATTGGCGGGTTGGCCCGCTGCAGACGTAGGTCTGGTGGGCGCGGATTTCCGCGGCGTGGCTGGTGGTCGTTGCGCCCGCCTGCCAGAACACCTGGCCCCAGCCGGTGATGGCGCCGAAGCCGGCCGGCACGGCATGGCCGCGCCCAAGCCGGCTGGCCTGCGCCCAGTCGAAGGACAGCGGCACGCCTTCGGCCAGTGCTTCGTGTCGGGTGCCGAAGGGGCGCGCGATGTCGGACACGGCGTCCGCTGCGACAGCAAAGGTGGCCGGCCCCGAAGGCGCGCCGGCAGCGGTGCGCGGCGGCGTGGCCTGGGCAACCAGCACGGCGTCGGTGATCGGCTCGTCCGCAGCGCTGCCGCCGCCGCCGCCGCAAGCGGCCACGGTCAGGCAGGTGAGTGCGGTGAGCAGCGCCATGGCAACAGGGTGCAGACGAGTGTAGGCCATGGGGTGCAGCGCCGGACTTGCGTGGAAGAGCCCGACCCGGCGTGGCGGCGCGGCGCGATGCTTACCGGGTCTGTGCTCTGGATATCGGCTGCCGCGGCCGCTGATGAAGCCTGCCGACACCCTTGCACACAGATCCGCGGGCCGGGCCACGGCCGCGGCGGCAGGCCGTGAAGCCGGGCCACCGACTGCTGTCGGGGACGGCCTGGAACCTGGCCGGGCAGGTGCTGCCGCTCGCGGTAGCACTGGTCTGCATTCCCTGGCTGATCAGGCTCGTCGGCCTCGAGCGCTTTGGCTTCATCGCGCTGGCCTGGGTGCTGATCGGTTATGCCAGCTTGTTCGACCTGGGCATCGGCCGCGCCGTCATCCGCACCGTGTCGTCGCGGCTGGCGCGCGACGACGCGGCCGGCGCCGCGGACAGCGCTCGCACGGGCCTGACTTTCCTGCTGCTGTTCGGGCTGTTGATGGGCGCAGCGGCGGCGCTGCTGGCGCCTTGGCTCGTGCAGCGCGCGCTGAGGGTGCCGCCGGCGCTCGAGGCCGAGGCGCTGCAGGCGCTGTGGCTGCTGGCGCTGTCGCTGCCCTTCGTGATGCTGACCAGCGGCTATGCGGGCGTGCTCACCGCGCACCAGGACTTCAAATCGCTGAACCTGATCCGGGCGACCTTCAGCATGCTGAGCTATGCGCTGCCGCTGGCCGTGGCGCTGGCCGGTGGGGTGGACTTGCCGGTCGTGGTGGCAACGATCCTGGCGCTGCGCGTGGTGGGCACCTGGGCCTTTGCGGCGTCGTGCCGGCGCCGTTTCGGCTTTCGCTGGTGGCCGGCGTGGCCGCAGCGGGAGTTCACGCGCGAGTTGCTGGCGCTGGGCGGCTGGATGAGCGTGTCCAACCTCATCGGGCCGTTGCTGACCTACCTCGACCGACTGCTCATCGCCACCCTCGTGCCCTTGCGCGCCGTGGGCATCTACTCGGCGCCCTACGATCTGGCCAGCAGGATCATGGTGGTCCCGTATGCGGTGGTGGCGGCGTACTTCCCGCGCGCCACGGCCCTGGTGCCGCGCAGCCCGCAAGCGGGCGCGGCCCTGTCCGACATCAGCCGCTATCTGTTCTTGACCAGCCTGCCGATGATGTTCATGGCCATGGCGCTGGCCCAGCCGGCGATGGGCGCGTGGCTGGGCCCCGAGATCGGGCCGCAGGCTGCGGCCGTCCTGCAGATCCTGATCGTCGGTATGTTTCTCAACGCCCTCACGCAAGGGCCGGCGACGCTGATCCAGGCCGCCGGCCGGCCGCGCGACATGGCCTTGCTGCATGCGCTGGAGCTGCCGCTGTTCCTGCTGCTGCTGTGGGCGCTGACCTCGCGCTGGGGCATCGTGGGCACGGCGGCGGCCGCGACCCTGCGCTTCGCGCTCGACGCAGCGGCCGTCTTCGCGCTGGCGCGCCGCAGCCTGGTGTCCGGGCCCTGGCCCTGGTGGCGCGCCGGGCTGCCGGCCGCCGTCGCCGGGGCGCTCTTTGCCGCGGCGCAGCCGTGCCGCACCTGGGCTGCCGCGCTGGCGGTGGTGCTCATCGGCGGCCTGCTGTTCGTTGCCTACGGCTGGCAGGCGATGCTGCTACCAGCCGAGCGTCTGCGCCTGCGCCAGCTCTGGCAGCGACGCGCGTCGTCGCAGCCCTGAGCCGAGTGCCCGAAGACCCGTCGCCGCTCCACCCGCGAGGACCCCGCCGTGCCAGCCAACCGCCCTAAGCCCGCGTACTTCGCCAACCCGCGCCCTGAAGTCGCTGCGCTGCTGCCCGCGCGCAGCACCCACGTGCTCGAAGTCGGCTGCGGTGCCGGGCGCTTTGCAGCCCAGGTGCCGCAGCGCCAGAGCTACTGGGGCATCGAGCCCGCCGCCGGCGCTGCCGACGAAGCGCGCGCGGTGCTGGACGAGGTCATCCACGGCACCTTCGAAGACGTCGCGAGCCGCCTGCCCGATCGCCATTTCGACCTCGTGATCTGCAACGACGTCATCGAGCACATGGCCAACCCCGAGGCCTTCCTGCAGGCCGTGCAGGCCAAGATGGCGCCGGGCGCGGTGATGGTCGGCTCGGTGCCCAACGTGCGCTACCTGCCGAACCTGCTGCAACTCGTCTTGCACAAGGACTGGGCCTACGCCGACGAAGGCGTGCTCGACCGTACCCACTTGCGTTTCTTCACCGCGCGCAGTCTTGAGCGCACCGTGGTCGAACAGGGCTTCGAGGTCGAAGCCCTGGTGGGGCTCAACAGCATCATCGCCCATTCCCCCTGGCCTGGGCGCTTGCGCTGGGCAGCGACGCTGGCGCTGCTTGAGCTGGCGACGCTGCGAGGCCAGGGCGACACGCGCTTCCTGCAGTTCGGCTTTCGCATCCGCCCGCGGCGGAACTAGGCGCGAAAAGAGGTCGATCTCGAGGCATCACCAACGGCGGGGTCGAACCACACTAGGCAGCACCTCCGCGCAGGACGGGCCGGCGAGCCAGCGGCTGCAGTTCAGTCCGGGCCCGCCAGGCCAGGGCCAGGCTGTCGGCGCGGGGGTGCCGAGCAAAGGACTCCCCCCCGATGACATCCTCCCGCAGCGGCAAGACCGCACTGATCACCGGCATCACCGGCCAGGACGTTCCTTGCCGGGCTACCGCAGGCCGCGGGACTGGCACGCACGGCCACCGGCCGGCCGCGGAGGCGAAATGAGCTCGCCGCAAGCCTTGCGTGTCCTGCTCACGGGCGGCGCTGGCATGGTTGGCCGCAACATCAGCGAGCACGCAGGCGCCCGCGCCTGGCAACTGATGGCGCCCCGCCGCGCCGAACTGGACCTGGAGCGCGGCGACGCGGTGCAGGCCTTCATGCGCGATGTGCGCCCGCAGGTAGTGATCCACGCTGCCGGACTGGTCGGCGGCATCCACGCCAACATCGCGCGGCCGGTGGACTTTCTCGTGCGCAACGTCGACATCGGCCGCAACGTGATCCTCGCGGCGCAGGCCTGCGGCGTGCCGCAGCTGATCAACCTGGGCAGCTCCTGCATGTACCCGCGCGGCGGTACGAATCCGCTGCGCGAGGAGCAGGTGCTTCAGGGCGAGCTTGAGCCCACCAACGAAGGTTACGCCCTGGCCAAGATCTACGCCGCACGCCTGTGCATGTACCTGCGACGGCAGGAGCCGACGCTGGAGTACCGCACGCTCATCCCGTGCAACCTCTACGGCCGCTACGACCACTTCGAGCCCGAGCGCTCGCACCTCGTGGCCGCCGCGCTGCTCAAGGTCCACCGCGCCATGCGCAGCGGCGCGAGCAGCGTCGACATCTGGGGCGACGGCACGGCGCGTCGCGAGTTCATGGATGCCGCCGATCTGGCCGACGCAGTGGTGCGCCACGTCAGTCAGGGCCACAGCGCGCCCGAGCTGATGAACATCGGCCTGGGGCGCGACCACTCGGTCAACGACTACTACGCCGCCGTGGCCCGCGTGGTCGGCTGGGCGGGAGACTTCAGGCACGACCTCGGTCGCCCGGTGGGCATGCAACGCAAGCTCGTGGACGTGTCGCGCCAGACCGCCTGGGGCTGGGCGCCGCGCCACACCCTGGACGAAGGCCTGGCGCGCTGTTACGCCTACTTCCTTGCAATGGAGCAGCCATGAACTTCCGATTCCCGCTGGCCAAGTCTTCCTGGGGTCCCGAAGAGTACGAGGCCCTGCAGGCGGTCATTGCCAAGGGCCACTTCACGATGGGCGAAAGGGTGGCCACCTTCGAGAGCGACTTCGCGCGCTACACGGGCAGCCGCCACTGCGTCATGGTCAACTCCGGCTCCTCGGCCAACCTGCTGATGGTGGCGGCGCTGTTCTTCACCCGCAATCCGCGGCTGCGGCTGCAGCGTGGCGACGAGGTCATCGTGCCGGCGGTGTCGTGGAGCACCACCTACTCGCCGCTGTACCAGTATGGGCTGCGCCTGAAGTTCGTCGACATCGATCCGCACACGCTCAACTTCGACCTCGAGCAACTGCAGACGGCGATCACGACGCGCACGCGCGCCATCATGGCCGTCAACCTGCTGGGCAACCCCAACGATTTCGACGCCATCCGCACGCTCACCGCAGGCCGCGACATCGTGCTCATCGAGGACAACTGCGAATCGATGGGCGCCACCCTGGGGGGCAAGCACACCGGCACCTTCGGTGTCATGGGCAGCTTCAGCGCCTTCTTCTCGCACCACATCTCGACCATGGAAGGCGGCATGGTGGTGACCGACGACGAGGAGCTCCACCACATCATGCTGTGCCTGCGGGCGCATGGCTGGACGCGCAACCTGCCCGAGCACAATCACGTCTGCGGCACCAAGAGCGCCGATCCCTTCGAGGAATCGTTTCGCTTCGTGCTGCCGGGCTACAACATGCGGCCGCTCGAGATGTCGGGGGCGCTCGGCATCGAGCAGGCCAAGCGTCTGCCGGGCCTCATTGCTGCGCGGCGCGAGAACGCGCGCGAACTGCAAACGGTGATGGCCGACCATCCCTGCCTGATGATGCAGCGCGAAATCGGCCGCAGCAGCTGGTTCGGTTTCAGTCTCGTCATCAAGCCGGGCGTGCGCAGGACGCGGCGCGAACTGGTCGCCGACCTGCGACAAGCCGGCTTCGAGTGTCGGCCCGTGGTCGCCGGCAACTTCGCCAAGAACCCGGTGGTGCAGTATTTCGACCACCAGATCCATGGTGTCCTGCGTCACGCGCAGCACCTGGACAGCCACGGCCTTTTCGTTGGCAACCACCACCAGCCGATGCCGCAAGCCGTGCAGGCCCTGGGACGGCTGTGGCGCGACAAGGCGCCGCGCCGGATCTCCCGGCCGACCGACAAGACGCCGTGTGCCTCTCGCCCCGTCGCAGCCTGAATTTAGGGCTTCCCCGGGCTGCGGGGCCGTTTGCGGCTACATTAGCGAGGTAGATTTGAGCAAGATTGTTGTTTGACGGTTTCTTCGGGTCCTGACTTCGGTTTGGTTCTCTGCAGATTCCTTGATCGGTGATTTTCTTGGCCGCATCTGCACTGCGTCAGCATGTGCTGCGCATCAACCGTGAAAGGAAATTCAGTATGACCACGCAAACCGGCACCGTGAAATGGTTCGACGACGGCAAGGGCTTCGGCTTCATCACCCCTGATGGTGGTGGCAAGGATCTCTTCGCCCACTTCAGCGAAATCCAGAGCACCGGCGGCTTCCGCAGCCTGGCCGAGAACCAGAAGGTTCAGTTCGAAGTGAAGCAGGGCCAGAAGGGCCCGCAGGCTTCGAACATCCGCGCTGCAACCTAAAGCTGCAGCCACCGAGCCAAAACCGCAGCCCTGGGCTGCGGTTTTTTCGTTTCCGAAGCTCCTGTTCTAGGCGCTCCAGGGCGGCAGATCGGCCTCGGCCAAGCGGACCGCTGCTGCGTCCTTGGGCGCCAGGCGCGGAGCGCCGGCCAACACGGGCCAGGGGATGGCCAGTTGCGCATCGTCCCAGCGGATGCTGCGCTCGCAGTCCTTGGCGTAGACGTCGGTGGTCTTGTAGAGGAAGTGCGTGTTGTCCTCGAGTGCCATGAAGCCGTGTGCAAAGCCTTCGGGGATCCAGAGTTGGCGGTGGTCGATGGCATCCAGCTGCGTCCCCACCCAGTGGCCGAATGTGGGCGAGCCCTGGCGGATGTCCACCGCCACGTCGTAGGCCGAGCCGGCCGTCACGCGCACCAGCTTGCCCTGGGCATGCGGCGGCAATTGGTAGTGCAGGCCGCGCAGCACGCCGGCCTGGCTGCAGGAGTGGTTGTCCTGCACGAAGCGGCGCGAGGGCGGCAGTCCGAGCGCCTGCAGCTGCGATTGCCAGCGCGCCTCGTTGAAGCTCTCCATGAACCAGCCCCGCTCGTCGCCAAAGACGGCCGGCTCGACGATGACGACGCCAGGCAGCGCGGTGGGCACGAGTTTCATGTTCAGTACGCCTTTTCGCGCAGCAGTTGCATCAGGTACTGGCCGTAGCTGTTCTTGAGCATCGGCGCGGCCAGCGCCTCGATCGCGCTGGCGTCGATCCAGCCGGCACGAAAGGCGATCTCCTCCGGGCAGGCGACCTTCAGACCCTGGCGCTTTTCCAGCGTGGCGATGAACTGGCCCGCCTCGAGCAGGCTGTCGTGGGTACCGGTGTCCAGCCAGGCGAAGCCGCGGCCCATGATCTCGACATGGAGCTGGTCCTGGCGCAGGTACTGGGCGTTGACCTCGGTGATCTCGAGCTCACCGCGCGCGCTGGGTTTGATGCGCGCGGCGATCTCGCACACCTGCTCGTCGTAGAAATACAGACCCGTGACGGCGTAGTTGCTCTTCGGCGACTTGGGCTTTTCCTCGATGCTGAGCGCGCGGCGCTGGGGGTCGAACTCGACCACGCCATAGCGTTCGGGATCGGTGACGTGGTAGGCGAAGACGCTCGCGCCCGCCGTGCGCTTGTCGGCGCGCCCCAGTTGCAAAGCCAGGTCGTGGCCGTGGAAGATGTTGTCGCCCAGCACCAGGGCGCTGGGCCCGCCGCCGACGAAGCCGCGGCCCAGGATGAAGGCCTGTGCCAAGCCGTCGGGGCTGGGTTGCACGCAATAGCTCAGGTTCATGCCCCAGCGGCTGCCGTCGCCCAGCAGTGCCTCGAAGCGCGGCGTGTCCTGCGGCGTGCTGATGACGAGCACGTCGCGGATGCCGGCCAGCATCAGCGTCGACAAGGGGTAGTACACCATTGGTTTGTCATACACCGGCAGCAGTTGCTTGCTCATGGCCAGCGTGGCCGGGTGCAGCCGGGTGCCGGAGCCCCCGGCGAGGACGATGCCTTTGCGATTCATGGGGTGTCCCTGTGGGTTCAGCCGAGCACTTCGCTCAGCATGCGTTGCACGCCGGCCTGCCACGCGGGCAGCGTGACACCGAAGGTGGTGCGCAGCTTCGCCGTGTCGAGCCGTGAATTCAGCGGCCGGCGCGCGGCTGTGGGGTAGGCCTCGGTGGCGATCGCCAGCAAGCGTTCTGGAGCCATCTTGACGGTGTGGCCGTGGGCGCGCGCCCACTCGATGACCAGGTGGGCGTAGCCGTGCCAGTGGGTCGCGCCGGCGGCCGCGCAGTGGTAGGTGCCGGCCAGCGCTGCATCGGCCTGCAGCCGCGGCAGCGCCAGCGCCGTGATGTCGGCCAGCAGATCGGCGCCGGTGGGCGCGCCCCACTGGTCGGCGATGACTTTGAGTTCTTCGCGTTCGGCCGCCAGACGCAGCATGGTGCGCGCGAAATTGCCGCCGCGCGCGGCGTAGACCCAACTCGTGCGCAGGATGAGATGGCGGCAGCCGCTGGCGCGGATGAGCTCCTCGCCCTCGAGTTTGGTGCGGCCGTAGACGCTCAGCGGGTGGGTGGCGGCGGACTCGTCGCGTGGCTGCTCGCCGCTGCCGTCGAAGACATAGTCGGTGCTGTAGTGCACCAGGCTCGCGCCCAGCGCCGCGGCCTCGCGCGCGATGACCCCCGGCGCCGTGGCGTTGATCCGGCGCGCCAGGTCGGGCTCGCTTTCGGCCTTGTCGACGGCGGTGTGGGCGGCCGCGTTGACGATGGCGTGCGGCCGCTCGCGGCGGATCAGGGCCAGCAGCGATTCAGGGTCCGAGAAGTCGGCCCGGAGTGCTGCCGGCGAATCGAAGTCGCAGGCCACCACGTCACCGAGGATGGCCAACGAGCGCTGCAGTTCCCAGCCGACCTGGCCGTTCTTGCCGAGCAGGAGGATCTTCATCGCCGTAGCCGTCGGGCCGTCGGCAAGGAGTGCGTGCTGGGCATCATCGGGCGTGGTAGTTCGTGTCGAGCCAGTCGCGATAGCCGCCGCTTTGCACGTTGGCGACCCAGGCCGTGTTGGCCAGGTACCACTGCACCGTCTTGCGAATGCCGGTCTCGAAGGTCTGTGCCGGCCGCCAGCCCAGTTCGCGCTCGATCTTGCGCGCGTCGATGGCGTAGCGGCGGTCGTGGCCCGGCCGGTCCTTGACGTGGGTGATCAGGCGCGTGTAGGGGCCCGCAGGGTTGGGCGAGAGCTCGTCGAGCAACGCGCAGACCGTGTCCACGATCTCCTGGTTGGTCAACTCGTTCCAGCCGCCGATGTTGTAGGTCTCACCGAGCCGCCCGCCGGCCAGCACGGCGCGGATGGCGCTGCAGTGGTCGCCGACGTAGAGCCAGTCGCGCACCTGCTGGCCGTCGCCGTAGATCGGCAGCGGCTTGCCGGCCAGGGCATTGACGATCATCAGCGGGATCAGCTTCTCGGGGAAGTGATAGGGGCCGTAGTTGTTGCTGCAGTTGGTGGTGACCACCGGCAGCCCATAGGTGTGGTGCCAGGCGCGCACGAGGTGATCGCTGGCCGCCTTGCTCGCCGAGTAGGGGCTGTTGGGCTCGTAGGCATGGGTCTCGGTGAAGGCGGGGGCATCGGGCGCCAGGCTGCCGTAGACCTCGTCGGTGCTGACGTGGTGGAAGCGGAACGCAGCCTTCGCGTCGTCGGCCAGCGCGCTCCAGTAGCCCCGCGTGGCTTCCAGCAGGGTGAAGGTGCCCTCGACATTCGTCTTCATGAAAGCGCCGGGGCCATGGATGCTGCGGTCGACGTGGCTTTCGGCCGCGAAGTGGCACACCGCGCGCGGCCGGTGATGTGCCAGCAGTTCATCGAGCAGCGCGCGGTCGCCGATGTCGCCCTTGACGAAGACGTGCCGCGCATCGCCTTGCAGCGCGGCCAGGTTCTGCAGGTTGCCGGCGTAGGTCAGGGCGTCGAGGTTGACGACCGGTTCAGCCTGTGTGGCCAGCCAGTCGAGCACGAAGTTGCTGCCGATGAAGCCGGCGCCGCCGGTGACGAGGATGGTCATGGAATCGCTCGGTGGTCTGTGATCAAGGCCTTGCGCGGAAGCGGCTTCGTCGGGCCGCTGCAAGAGCCCCCCTGGGGAGTGGCGAAGGCGCGAAGCGACAAGCCTGGGCGCCTCATGTTCTGCCGTAGGTGTCTTCGAAGCGCACGATGTCGTCCTCGCCGAGGTAGCTGCCCGACTGCACCTCGATGATCTCTAGCGGCACCTTGCCGGGGTTGCGCAGCCGGTGCGTCTCACCGAGCGGGATGTAGGTGCTCTGGTTTTCGGCCAGCAGGATCACCTTGTTGCCCACCGTGACTTCGGCGGTGCCGGTGACGACGATCCAGTGCTCGGCGCGGTGGTGGTGCATCTGCAGGCTCAGCGAGGCGCCGGGCTTGACCATGATGCGCTTGACCTGGTCGCGCGGGCCGCGGTCGATGCCGTCGTACCAGCCCCAGGGCCGGTGGACCTTGCGGTGCAGCGCGTGCTCGCCGCGCTGCTCGCTGCCCAGGCGCGTGACGATGTTCTTCACGTCCTGGCTCTTTTCGCGGCTGGACACGAGCACCGCGTCGGGCGTCTCGACGACGACGACGTCGTGCAGGCCGACCACGCCCACCAGCCGGCTGGTGGCGTGGACCAGCGAGTTGTCGCAGTCGCTGAAGAGCACGTCGCCGACGTGGGCGTTGCCGCGCGCGTCCTTGGGCGAGACCTGCCACACGGCTTCCCAGGCCCCCAGGTCGTTCCAGCCGGCGGCCAACGGCTCCATGCGGATGTCGAGCACGCCGGGGCACTTTTCCATCACCGCGTAGTCCACCGACTCGCTGGGCACGGCCGCGAATTCGGCCTTGCCCGGGCGCACGAAGGCGGCGTCGCTGCTGCGCGCCGCGAATGCAGCGCGGCAGGCGGTGGCGATATCGGGGCGGAAGCGCTCCAGCGCCGCCATCCACACCGAAGCGCGCAACACGAACATGCCGGCGTTCCAGTAGTAGCCGCCGGCCGCCAGGTACTTCTGCGCCGTCACGGCATCGGGCTTCTCGACGAACTGCGCCACGCGCTGGCCGTCGGCGCGGACGTAGCCATAGCCGGTTTCCGGCCGGTCCGGCGTCACGCCCAGGATCACGATGGCGCCCTCGGCGGCACCGTGCACCGCGCGCCGCAGCGACGCCGTGAAGGCAGCGCCATCGGTCACCGTCTGGTCGGCCGGGGTCACGACCAGCACCGGGTCGGCGCCACCTTCCAGGGCCTGCAGCGCTGCCAAGGTGATCGCCGGGGCGGTATTGCGTCCCATCGGCTCCAGCAGCACCGCTGCGGGCTCGGCCCGGATCTCGCGCAACTGGTCGAGCACCAGGAAGCGGTGTTCCTCATTGCCGACGACCACCGGCCGGGCCACTTCAATGCGCTCATCGGCCAGGCCCGTGAGGCGCGAGACGGCCTGCTGAAACAGGCTGCTGGTGCCGGACAGGACCAGAAACTGCTTGGGGAAGCCACTGCGCGACAGCGGCCACAGGCGCGTGCCCGAGCCACCGGCCATGACCACGGGCCAGGTCAGGATCCTTGCAGCGGGTGAGGTACTGGACGTGGGGTTCATGCTTCAAATCCTCGCGGGTTCAGAGATTGCCAGCGCCAGCTGTCTTCGCACATGCGTGCCAGGTCGAACTCGGCGTTCCAGCCCAGCAACTCGCGTGCGAGTGCGGGGTCTGCGTAACACGAGGCCACGTCGCCGGCGCGGCGCGGCATCAGTTCATAGGGGACGTCGCGGCCACTGGCGGCAGCGAAGGCGGCCACGACTTCGAGCACGCTATAGCCGCGGCCGGTGCCCAGGTTCACGGTCAGCGAACCGGCCTGGCCGAGCAACCGCTTCAGCGCCGCGACATGGCCCTGCGCCAGGTCGGTGACGTGGAGGTAGTCGCGCACACCGGTGCCGTCGGGTGTCGGGTAGTCGTTGCCGAACACCGCCAGGCGCGGCCTGCGGCCGACCGCCACCTGCGCCACGTAGGGCATCAGGTTGTTGGGGATGCCGCGCGGGTCTTCGCCGATCAGGCCGCTGGCATGGGCACCGACGGGGTTGAAGTAGCGCAGGCAGGCGGTCTGCCACTGCCCATCGGACACGCCCAGGTCGCGCAGCATCTGTTCGCCCATCAGCTTGGTCTGGCCGTAGGGGTTGGTGGCGGCCAGCGGCGCGTCCTCGCGGATCGGCAGCGTCTGCGGGTCACCGTAGACCGTGGCGCTGGAGCTGAATACCAGGCGCTTGACGCCGTGACGCTGCATGGTGCGGCAGACGTTGAGCAGCCCGCCCAGGTTGTTGGCGTAGTAGGCCAGCGGCTGCGCCGTCGATTCGCCCACCGCCTTGAGCGCGGCGAAGTGCACCGTGGCGTCGATGCGGTAGCGCCGGAACAGCGCTTCCATGGCCGCTGCGTCGCACACGTTGGCCTTTTCGAAGGCGGGCACACGGCCGCCCAGCGCCTGCAGCCGCTGCAGCACCAGCGGCGAGCTGTTGGATAAATCGTCGACACCCACGACCTCGAAGCCGGCCTCCCACAAGGCCAGCCAGGTGTGCGACGCGATGTAGCCGGTGGCCCCGGTGAGCAGCACGGTGGTCGTCATTGGATCGTGATCTGGCCGTAACAGTTGAGGCTGTTGCCGCTCAGACCGGTGGTGATGGTGCCCGTGGCACGCCGCTTCTCGGCGCGCGCGTCGCAGCCCAGCACGGCATTTCGCCACAGCGACCAGCGCGCGCCGAAGGTGAAGATGGTCGTCGTGTCGGTGCCGTTGTCCAGGCCCAGCGACAGCGTGCCGGTGCTGAGGTTGGCCAGGGTGTCGCGATTCACCTGGCGCCTGGCTTGCTGCAGGCTGCTGGACAAGGCCAGCTTGGCCGCCACGTCCCAGTCGGCCTGCAGGCGCAGCGTGGAGATGACGCGGCGATCGTTGATCGTGACGCGCAGCAGGCCGACACGGGTGGCATAGTTGTCCTGCCCCTCGTCGCGCGACAGGCGGGTGTTGAGCCGCAACTTGCCGCTGGCCTGCCACTGCCAGCCCAGCGACCCGCTGACGTTGGAGAAGTCGCGCTGCGTGTTGACCACGTACTTCGTCTCGCCGAAGCTCAGCCTAGCGTCCAGCGTGCTGGCGCCCGTGGGCTGCAGCGCGGCCACCAGTTCGAGCCGCTGTTGGCGGAACTTGTCGGTATCAAAGCCCGTGGCCGTGGGGCTGAACTTGGGAAACTCGCCCTGCACGCCGCGCAGCGCCGAGGTCAGGCTGAAACTGGCTAGCGGCCGCCAGACCACACCCACCGACCACTCGTCCTGGTTGTAGTTGCGCGCCTGCACCGACTCGATGTCCAGCGAATTTCGCACCTGGCGATGGCCGGCGCCGAGCTCCAGGCTGTACTGCGTCACCAGGCCGATGCTCAGGCTGGCGTTGAGACCCTGCGTGGTCTCGAAATTCTTCTCGGGCAACAGCCCCAGCACGTCGGCATTGAAGGTCGACAGGTTGCGCGAGGCGCCGGCTGTGAGCGAGCCTGACACCCGCTCCACCGTTGACCATTCCAGGCCCAGCGCGCCGTTGTAGCTCTGGTTGTTGTACTTGGTGTTGTGGTCGAAGCGGTTGTCGCGCAGCGTCAGGCTGGCGGTGACGCGCTGGCGCCCGATGCCCTGGTTGAGGCCACCCACGAGTGCCGTGCTGAGCAGGGTGTCGGAGCGGCTCTCACCGTTGCCGGGTGGCTGGTTGTCGCCCAGCCGCAGCAGGTTCGAGTCGTGGCTCAGCGCGGTCGATGCGCCCAGGTACCAGGGGCTGGACTGCGCCATCGCGGGGCTCGCGGCCAGCGCCAGCGCAGCCAACGCAGCCAACGCAGCCAGCGCAGCGCGCATCGCCGACGCCCGGACGCTGCAGACATGAAGTGGGGACGAGGTCATGGCTGCTCAGTAGGCATGGCGGTCGAAGAACACCAGCTTGATGGTGCGCGCAATGATCTGCAGGTCCAGGCCCAGCGACCAGTTGCGCAGGTATTCCAGGTCGTACTCGACGCGTGCCTGCATCTTGTCGATGGTGTCGGTTTCGCCGCGATGGCCGTGGATCTGCGCCCAGCCGGTGATGCCGGGCTTGACCTTGTGCCGCACCATGTAGGCCTTGATGAGCTGACGGTATTGCTCGTTGTGCGCCACCGCATGCGGCCGCGGCCCGACGATGCTCATGCGCCCCTGCAACACGTTGATGAACTGTGGCAGTTCGTCGAGCGAGGTACGGCGGATGAAGGCGCCGAAGCGCGTGATGCGTGGGTCACCCTTGACGGCCTGAGGCACCATCGCGCCGTCGTCCTGCGAGCGCATCGAGCGGAACTTGTAGATCGTGATCTCTTCACCGTCGAGCCCGTTGCGCCGCTGCTTGAAGATGGCCGGTCCGGGCGAACTGAGCTTGACGCCGATGGCAATGGCCAGCAGCGCCGGCGCGATCAGCACCAGGATGACCGAGCCCAGCACCAGATCGGACAGCGTCTTGACGAGCCGGTTGGTGCCCGTGAACGGGGTCTCGCACAGGCCCACCACGGGCACGCCGTTCATGTCCTGCAGGCGGCCCTGGATGATGCTGATGCCGAACACGTCGGGCACGAAGAACACGCTGGCGGTGGTGCCCTGGACCTGCTCCAGCAGCTCCACGATGCGCGGCTGCGAACCCAGCGGCAGCGTGATGTAGACCTCGTGCACGCCGTGCTCGCGGATGTAGGGCGCGACCTGGCGCAGGTTGCCCAGGCGGGCGCCGATGGCATCGGCGTCGACACGGTCGTCGGCACGGTCGTCGAAGTAGCCCAGGAAGGACAGGCCGATGTCGCCCCGGGCCTCGAAGGCCCGCGAGACCTTCACGCCCAGCAGTCCCGCGCCCACGACCACGGCGCTGCGGCGATTTTCAGCCCGTGAGGCCAGCGAGCGCAGCAGCGCGCGGCCCACGAAGTAGGTCAGCCACAGCAGGGCCGGCGTGACCAGCGCCCACCACAGCAGGATGTCGGGCTGGAACAAGCGCAGGCTGCGCGTGGCGTAGCCGCACAGCGCCAGGATCACGAGCAGGCTCAGCCACGAGGTGGCGATGTCCACGGCGGCGTTCAGCGGCCGATCCCAGAAGCGGTTGCGCCCCGGGAAGGTGAGTGCGAAGACGAGCAGGCACAGCGTCAGGTCCGAGCGCCCGATCGGTTCGTGGAAGGCGGCCGAGACGAGCAGGAACACGAGCACCGTCAGCGAGGGCTCCAGAAACGCCGCCACCAGCGACGTCACCGATTGCGGTGCGCTGTAGAAAGTGCGTTTGTAGCCTCGGTCTTGGAACATCGCTGTGGCGCTGCGGGTGTCGGCTGGGCTGCGGCCGTGGCGGGACAGGCACGGGCTAAGTGGCGGTTGGCGGGTGGCTGTTGACGGGCGGCAACGGGTGAGGGCAGGGCGGCCTTTCGGCCCTCTGCCGAAGACCCTGCTGCCAGTGGCAAAGCGGCAGATTCTCACCCATTTCCCTCGTGCTGCCGTGACCGTCGGCTGACGGCCGCCGCGGCAGTGGCAGGCCTGGCTGCCTACAATCGCGCAATGCTTCACAGTCTGAATGCGCTGCTGGCGCCTGCCCTGGCGGAGCGGCTCACGCTGCTCTTCAACCACGTCCTGTCCGGCGAAGCCGTGGCCACCGATCGCTTGCGTGCGCACAGCGGGGCCACCTTGTCGCTGACCCTGACCGGCTGGCCTGCCTTGCTGCCGGCGCCACCGGTGCTGGCCTGGCGTGTCACGCCGGCCGGGCTGCTTGAGTGGTGTGGCGCGCCGGGCCCGGCGGCCCACGATCTGGCGGTGCAACTCGATGCCGGCAACCCGGCCCTGGTGATGGCGCGGGCGCTGGCCGGCGAGGCTCCTGCGCTGCAGATCGAAGGCAATGCCCAACTCGCCGCCGACGTGAACTGGTTGCTGCAGAACTTGCGCTGGGACGTCGCCGCCGACCTCGACCGCGTCTTCGGCCCGCAGGTGGCGCAGCCGCTGCACCAGGTGGGACGCATGCTGGCGGCTGGCCTGCGCAACGCGCTCAAGGGCGCGGCGGCGCTGGGCGAGCAGTGGCGCTCGCGTCGCGCGTGAGCCTGCGCGCCCGGCTTCAGCCCCTTGAGCGGCCTGGCAGCGGGTGGCGGCCGTGAAGCATTTCGGCCGCCTCGTTTTCATCGTCGTCACGGTGTTGCGCTTCGGCCTCGACGAGGTCGCGCTGAGCGTCTTCCCGCAGCGCTCGGTGCGGCTGCTGGTGCGACTGGTGACGCTGGGCCGGCGCCTCGACGCGCCGCGCGGCGAAAGGCTGCGCCAGGGCCTGGAGCGGCTGGGCCCGATCTTCGTCAAGTTCGGCCAGGTGCTGTCGACCCGGCGCGACCTGATTCCACTCGACGTGGCCGATGAACTGGCCAAGCTGCAAGACCGCGTGCCGCCGTTTCCGGCGGCGCAGTCGCGCGCGTTGGTGGAAAAAGCCTTCGGCCGCCCCATCGAAGCCGTCTTCACCAGTTTCGAGGCCGAGCCCGTGGCCAGCGCCTCGATCGCGCAGGTGCACTTTGCCGTGCTCAAGGACGGGCGCGAAGTGGCGGTGAAGGTGCTGCGCCCGGGGATGCTGCAGGTCATCGACCAGGATCTGACGCTGCTGCACACGCTGGCGCGCTGGGTCGACCGCCTTTCGGCGGACGGCAAGCGCCTGAAGCCGCGCGAGGTGGTGGCCGAGTTCGACGGCTACCTGCACGACGAACTCGACCTCGTGCGCGAGGCCGCCAACGCCACCCAGCTGCGCCGCAACATGAAGGGCCTGGGCCTGGTGCTGGTGCCCGAGATGGTGTGGGAGCTGTGCACCTCCAGCGTGATCGTCATGCAGCGCATGCACGGTGTGCCGATCAGCCAGATCGAGCGCATCCGCGCCGCCGGTGTCGACATCCCCAAGCTGGCGCGCGACGGCGTCACGATCTTCTTCACCCAGGTATTCCGCGACGGTTTCTTCCACGCCGACATGCACCCGGGCAACATCCAGGTGAGCCTGGACCCGGCCAGCTTCGGCCGCTACATCGCGCTCGACTTCGGCATCATCGGCACGCTCACCGAAAGCGACAAGGAATACCTCGCCTACAACTTCATCGCCTTTTTCCAGCGCGACTACAAGCGCGTCGCCGAGTTGCACATCGAAAGCGGCTGGGTGCCGCCGAACACGCGCGTCAACGAGCTCGAAGGCGCGATCCGCGCCGTCTGCGAGCCGCACTTCGACCGGCCACTGAAGGACATCTCGCTCGGCCAGGTGCTGATGCGGCTGTTCCAGACCTCGCGCCGCTTCAACGTCGAGATCCAGCCCCAGCTCGTGCTGCTGCAGAAGACGCTGCTCAACATCGAAGGGCTGGGCCGCCAGCTCGACCCTGAGCTCGACCTCTGGACCACCGCGCAGCCCTTCCTCGAGCGCTGGATGAACGAGCAGGTCGGTTGGCGCGGCCTGCTCGAGCGCGTCAAGAACGAGGCCCCGCGCTACGCGCAGCTGCTGCCCGAGCTGCCGCGCCTGCTGCACCAGGCGCTGCGTCAGCAGGCCCTGCCCGGCCCCAACCCGGCGCTGCTGGCCTTGCTGGCCGAACAGCGCCGCACCAACCGGCTGTTGCAGGCGGTTTTGTGGGCCGGCCTGGGCTTCTTTGCCGGGCTGCTGGCCACGCGGCTGCTCTGGCCTTGGTGAGCCGGATCGGGCAAACCCCCGCCCGCCCTATAATTTCGCCTTTCGAATCAACGATTTAGCCATGCCCATCTACGCCTATCGCTGCAACTCCTGCGGCCACGCCCAAGACGTGCTGCAGAAGATGTCGGACGCGGTGCTCACCGTGTGTCCGGCCTGCGGCGCCGGCGCCTATGCCAAGCAGCTGACTGCCGCCGGCTTCCAGCTCAAGGGCTCGGGCTGGTACGTGACCGACTTCCGCGGCGGCAACACCGCGCCGCCCAAGGCGGCCGAGGGTGAAGCCGCCGCGGCCACCAGTGACAAGCCGGCCGACCCACTGGCCGACAAGCCAGCTGCCAAGCCGGCCGACACCGCCGTGCCGGCGGCGGCCGCCAAGCCCGCCGACAAGGTCGCTCCCGCCGTCACCCCGGCACCCGCTGCCGCAAAGCCGGCATCGGGCAGCTGAGCACCCCGGTCGCGCACGGAAGGCCCCCTTGAAGAAATACCTCGTCGCCGGCTTGCTGGTCTGGTTGCCGATGGCGATCACGATCTGGGTGCTGTCGTGGTTGCTCGGCGCGCTCGACGGCGTCTTCGCCTGGCTGCTCTCGGCGACCCAGGCCGTGCTGCCCGAAACCGCGCGTGCCACCATCGAGCGGCTGCGCCACGTGCCCGGCCTGGGCGTGCTGGTGCTGGCCGCGGGCCTGCTGCTGACGGGGGTCTTCGCGGCCAACATCTTCGGCCAGTGGTGGCTGCGCCAGGGCAACCGCATCCTGAGCAAGATTCCCATCGTCAAGAGCATCTACAGCTCGGTCAAGCAGGTCTCGGACACGCTGTTCTCCAGCAACGGCAACGCCTTTCGCCAAGCGGTGCTGGTGCAGTACCCGCGCCATGGCTCGTGGACCATCGCCTTCGTCACCGGCCGGCCGGGCGGCGAGGTGGCGACGCGGCTGCCGGGCGACTACGTCAGCGTGTACGTGCCGACCACGCCCAACCCGACCTCGGGCTTCTTTCTGATGATGCCGCGCTCCGACGTCATCGAACTCAAGATGAGCGTCGACGAGGCGCTGAAGTACGTCATCTCGATGGGTGTGGTGGGGCCCGGCGGCGCCACGCTGCCGCCGGTGGCGGTGGCGGTGGCGCAGCCGGCCCGAAATTGACCCGGCTGGCCCGGCCCCGCAGCCGGCCAGCCCTGAGCAACCCGAGCGCGATGCCCCAGGCCGGGGCCGGCGGGTTTGCAGCAGCGCCACCCCCACGCCACCCGACACCCACCGAACTGCCGACTGGAACTAGACCATGAGAACCACCTACTGCGGCCTGGTCAGCGAAACGCTGATGGGCCAGGACGTCACCCTGATGGGCTGGGCCCACCGCCGCCGCGACCACGGCGGCGTCATCTTCATCGACCTGCGCGACCGCGAAGGCCTGGTGCAGATCGTCTGCGACCCCGACCGCGCCGACATGTTCAAGCTCGCCGAGGGCGTGCGCAACGAGTTCTGCCTGCAAGTCAAGGGCGTGGTGCGCGCGCGCCCGGCCGGCACCGAGAACGCCAACCTCACGAGCGGCAAGATCGAGGTGCTGTGCCATGAGCTGGAAGTCCTCAACGCGAGCGTGACGCCGCCGTTCCCGCTCGACGACGACAACCTGAGCGAGACCGTGCGCCTGACGCACCGCGTGCTCGACCTGCGCCGCCCCGAGATGCAGAAGAACCTGCGCCTGCGCTACCGCGTGGCCATCGAGGTGCGCAAGTTTCTCGACGAGCAAGGCTTCATCGACATCGAAACACCGATGCTCACCAAGAGCACGCCCGAAGGCGCGCGCGACTACCTGGTGCCCAGCCGCGTCCACGACGGCCACTTCTTCGCGCTGCCGCAAAGCCCGCAGCTGTTCAAGCAGTTGCTGATGGTGGCCGGCTTCGACCGCTACTACCAGATCGTCAAGTGCTTCCGCGACGAAGACCTGCGCGCCGACCGCCAGCCCGAGTTCACGCAGATCGACATCGAGACCAGCTTCCTGGGCGAAGCCGAGATCCGCGCCATCACCGAAGCCATGATCCGCACCGTCTTTCGCAAGACGATGAACCTCGAGCTGCCGGTCTACACCGAGATCCCCTACGCCGAGGCGATGCACCGCTACGGCTCCGACAAGCCCGACCTGCGCGTCAAGCTCGAGTTCACCGAGCTCACCGATGTCATGAAGAACGTCGACTTCAAGGTCTTCAGCACGCCGGCGCTGAGCAAGGGCGGCCGCGTCGCGGCGCTGCGCGTGCCCGGCGGCAGCGAGATGAGCCGTGGCGAGATCGACGCCTACACCGAGTTCGTCAAGATCTACGGCGCCCGTGGCCTGGCCTGGATCAAGGTCAACGATGCCGGCAAGGGCCGCGAGGGCCTGCAGAGCCCGATCGTGAAGAACCTGCACGATGCGGCGATCGCCGAGATCATCGCCCGCAGCGGCGCGCGCAACGGCGACCTCCTCTTCTTCGGCGCCGACAAGGCCAAGGTCGTCAACGACGCGCTGGGCGCGCTGCGCGTCAAGCTCGGCCACAGCGAGTTCGGCCGCGACCACGGCCTGTTCGAGGACAAGTGGGCGCCGGTGTGGGTGGTCGACTTCCCGATGTTCGAGTACGACGACGAGGCCAAGCGCTGGAACGCCGTGCACCACCCCTTCACGGCACCCAAGGACGGCCACGACGAGCTCATGAAGACCGATCCGGGGGCCTGCATCGCCAAGGCCTACGACATGGTGCTCAATGGCTGGGAGATCGGCGGCGGCTCGGTGCGCATCCACCGCGCCGACGTGCAGGCGCGCGTCTTCGAAGCCCTCAACATCACGCCAGAAGAACAGCGCCTGAAGTTCGGCTTCCTGCTCGACGCGTTGCAGTACGGCGCGCCGCCGCACGGCGGCCTGGCCTTCGGCCTCGACCGCATCGCCACCCTGATGACGGGGGCCGAGAGCATCCGCGACGTCATCGCCTTCCCCAAGACACAGCGCGCGCAGTGCCTGCTGACGGGCGCGCCGAGCGCGGTCGACGAGGGGCAGCTGCGCGACCTCCACATCCGCCTGCGCAACCCGCAGCCCGCGGGCTGAGCGGGCGCTGGCTGCGGTGGCCAGGCCGGGCCCGTTCAAGATCCCCCGCTCGGTGCTGGTGGTCATCCACACGCCCGCGCTGGAGGTGCTGCTCATCGAGCGTGCCGACCGGCCCGGCTCCTGGCAGAGCGTGACCGGCTCGCTCGACGCCGAGGACGAGGCGCTGGAAGTCACCGCGCGCCGCGAGGTCGCCGAAGAGACCGGCATCGGCAGCGGCGAGCTGCGCGACTGGGGCCTGTCCACGGTCTACGAGATCTACCCCGTCTGGCGCCACCGCTACGCGCCGGGCGTGAGCCAGAACACCGAACACGTGTTCGGCCTCACCGTCGCGGGTCGGGTGGCGGTGACGCTGAGCCCGCGCGAGCACCTGGCCAGCGTGTGGCTGCCGTGGCGCGAAGCCGCGGCGCGCTGTTTCTCGCCCAGCAATGCGGCGGCCATCCTGCAACTGCCCGGCCGCCTGCCGGCAGCGGCCGCACCGCCATGAACCCACCGCTGTCGTCTCAGCTGCCGCCCTACACTGGCCTGAGCGCGCTGCGCGTGGCCACCTACAACATCCACAAGGGCGTGCGCGGGCTGGGGCCGCGCAAGCGGTTGGAGATCCACAACCTCGGGCTGGCCGTCGAAGCACTGGACGCCGACCTCGTGTTTCTGCAGGAGGTGCGCCTGTTCCACCACCGCGAAGCGCGCCGTTTCGAGCGCACGCACTTCGGCTGGCCCGCGCAGGGTCAGGCCGAGTTCCTGGCGCCCGAAGGCTACGAGGTGGCCTACCGCACCAACGCCGTCACGCGCGGTGGCGAGCACGGCAATGCGCTGTTGTCGCGCTGGCCGATGGGTGACGTCGGCCACCACGACGTCAGTGACCACCGCTTCGAGCAACGCGGCCTGCTGCATGTGCCGGTGATCTGGAACGGCAGCACCGTGCACGCCGTGGTGGTGCACTTCGGTCTCGGCCATGCCGGCCGCGTGCGCCAGGTGCAGCGCCTGGCCCACTTCCTCAAGACCGAAGTGCCGGCCGATGCCATGCTGGTGGTGGCCGGCGACTTCAACGACTGGGGCGAGCGGCTCGATGCGCCGATGCAAGCCCTGGGGCTGCACCGTGCCGTCGCGGCCGGCCCGGCCGACCGGGCCGCCACCTTTCCCTCGATCGCGCCGCTGTTTGCGCTCGACCGCTTCTACTTGCGCGGCCTGATCTGCCGCACGACCCTGGTGCCGCGCGGCGTGAGCTGGGCGCGCATGTCCGACCACCTGCCGCTGGTGGCCGAGCTCGAAGCCGACTGAGCGCCATGCCCGAACCGCTGCGCGCCACACTCCAGGGCTGGGCCCAGGTGCCGGTGCCGCGCTTCCTGGGCGGCAACCGGGTCGAACTGCTGCAGGGCGGTGATGCACTGTTCCCGCGCATGTGCCAGGCCATTGCCGCAGCACAACGCGAGGTCTGGCTGGCGACCTACATCTTCCACGACGACCCGGCTGCCACGCTGGTGGCCGATGCGCTCAAGCTCGCCGCCGCGCGCGGCGTCGCGGTGCACGTGGTGGTCGACGGCTTCGGCTCCATCGCCACCCTGGGCCGGGTGCGCGCCATGTTCGCCGGCACCGCGGTGCGGCTGGAGGTCTTCCGCCCGCTCGACCGCTGGTACGCGTGGCTGCAACCGGGCCAGTTGCGGCGGCTGCACCAGAAGCTGTGTGTGTGCGACGACAAGCTGGCCTTCGTCGGCGGCATCAACATCATCGACGACCGCCACGACATGAACCACGGCTGGACCGACGCGCCGCGGCTGGACTTCGCGGTCGCGGTGGAGGGCCCTCTGGCGCAGGCCGTGCAAGCCACGGCGCGCGCGATGTGGGCCCGCTCGCACCTGTGGCGCGGCTGGCGCGACGAGGTGCGCGCGATCGCGCGCAGCGCGCGGCCGGTGAAAGAGGCGATGACGCTGCTGCGCGACCTGAGCAGCAGCCCCGAGCCGCCGGCCGACGTCGAGCCCGAGCCGGTGCGCGCCGCATTCCTGGTGCGCGACAACCTGCGCCAGCGCCGCTCGATCGAGCGCAGCTACGTCGAGGCGATCCGCCATGCGCGCGTGAGCGTCGACATCGCGGTGCCCTACTTCTACCCCGGCCATGGCTTTCGCACCGCGCTGCGCCGGGCGGCCCGGCGCGGCGTGCGCGTGCGGCTCCTGCTGCAGGGCAAGGTCGATTACCGCATCGCCGCACTCGCGGCGCAGGCGCTGTACGGCGAGATGCGCGGCACCGGCATCCGCATCTTCGAGTACACGCCGGCCTTCCTGCACGCCAAGGTGGCGGTGGTGGACGAGGACTGGGCCACCGTGGGCAGCAGCAACATCGATCCGCTGAGCCTGTTGCTCAATCTGGAGGCCAATGTCGTGGTGCGCGACGCCGAGTTCGCGCGCGCGCTGTTGGCGCGCTTTGAAGAAGCCTTCGCGGCCTCGGCCGAGGTTGCCGACCCCCCCGTGCGTCCCGGCCTGCGCGGCTGGATGCACCGCGTGCTGGTGGCCTGGGTGGCCAACGTCTACCTGCGCGTGGCCGGTATCACCGGGCGTTACTGAAGTCGAAGTCGCGCGCGTCGGCCCGGCGCGTGTCCCGGGCGGCGCGGTTAACCTCCGGCCATGGCCAAACCCCGCACCCCCCGCCTCACGCGCAGCCAACGTCCGCACGCCGCCATCGACCTGGCCCTGCAAGGCGGCGGCTCGCACGGCGCCTTCACCTGGGGCGTTCTCGACCGCCTGCTCGACGACACCACGCTGCCCATCGCGGGCATCTCGGGCACCAGTGCCGGCGCGCTCAATGCAGCCGTGCTGGCCACCGGCTGGGCCAGCGGCGGGCGCAGCGGTGCGCAGGCCGCGCTGCGCGCCTTCTGGCTCGACGTCGCCGGCCAGTCCACAGCGCTGGGTGGTTGCTTCGGCGCGCCAGCCGGCATCGCCGGCTTCAACCTCGACATGAATCCCTTCTATGCCTGGACGCAGCAGTTCACGCGCTGGTTCAGCCCCTACCAGTTCAACCCGCTGGGCAGCAACCCGCTGCGCCAGGTGCTGCAGCGCCACGTCCAGCCGCAGGTGCTGCGCCACGGGCCGCTGGCGCTGTTCATCACCGCCACCTCGGTGCAGACGGGCCAGCCGCGGGTCTTCGACCGTCAAGACCTGAGCATCGACGCGCTGCTGGCTTCGGCCTGCCTGCCGCAGCTCTTTCGCGCCGTCGAGATCGACGGCCAGCCCTACTGGGACGGCGGCTACAGCGGCAACCCGGCGCTCTGGCCGCTGATCTACAACACCGAGGCGCTCGACGTGCTGCTGGTCAAGATCAATCCGCTGCTGCGACCGGGCACGCCCGACACGGCCGAGGAGATCGCCGACCGCATCAACGAGATCACCTTCAACGCCGGTCTCGTGGGCGAGATGCGCGCCATCGCCTTCGTGCAGAAGCTGGTCGACGAGGGTCGCGTCGAGCCGGGCGAGTACAAGAACCTGCGCCTGCACATGGTGGCCGACGAGGAAGGCCTGGCGCCGCTGACCGCGTCGAGCAAGCTCAACACCGAGCGCGCCTTCCTCGAAGCGCTGCATGCGCTGGGCCGTGCCGCTGCCGAACGCTGGCTGCACGCGCACCGCGCCAGCGTCGGCGTGCGCTCGACGCTCGACCTGCGCCAGACCTTCCTGATGCCGCGCTCGCCCCGCTCACCGCGCTGAAGCCGTGGCCGCCGTGGCGAGCGCAGCGGACTCCGCCGGCGACCTCATCGTGCTGCGGCCCGAGGGGCTCTACTGCCCCGCCGGCGGCTTTTTCATCGACCCCTGGCGGCCCGTCGAGCGCGCCGTCATCACCCACGCCCACGCCGACCATGCCCGCCGCGGCCATGGCGCCTACCTGGCCACGGCGGCGAGCGAAGGCGTGCTGCGCGCGCGCCTGGGCGCCATCACGCTGCAGGGCCTGCGCTACGGCGAAGTGGTGGACCTGGCCGGCGTGCGCGTCAGCCTGCACCCGGCCGGCCACGTGCTCGGCTCGGCCCAGGTGCGCGTCGAGCACGGTGGCCGCGTCTGGGTCGCCTCGGGCGACTACTTCACGAGCGGCCACGCCGACGACGTCAACAGCACCTGCACGCCCTTCGAGCCGGTGCGCTGCGATTGCTTCATCACCGAAAGCACCTTCGGCCTGCCGATCTACCGCTGGCGGCCCCAGGCCGAAGTGATGGCGCAGATCAACGCCTGGTGGCAGGCCAATGCCGACACCGGCCGCGCCAGCCTGCTGCTGGGCTACAGCTTGGGCAAGGCGCAGCGCCTGCTGGCGGGGGTGGACGCGTCGATCGGCCCCATCGTCACGCACAGCGCGGTGGAGCCGCTGAACGAGGCCTATCGCGCCGCCGGCGTGGCGCTGCCGGCGACGCGCCGGCTGCAGGATCTGGACGACCGCGCCGTGCTGCGCCGCGCGCTCGTCATCGCGCCGCCTGCGGTGCTGGGCAGCGCCTGGGCGCGCCAGCTCGGCGAGTGCAGCGACGCGTTTGCCAGCGGCTGGATGCAACTGCGCGGCGCGCGCCGGCGCCAGGGCCTCGACCGTGGCTTCGTGCTCAGCGACCACGCCGACTGGCCCGGCCTGCAGCGCGCCATCGTGGCAACTTCAGCCAGCCGCGTCATCGTGACCCACGGCTACGAAGCCGTGATGGTGCGCTGGCTGCAGCAGCAGGGCCTGCAGGCGGGCAGCTTCAGCACCGAGTTCGGCCACGACGACGAAGCGCCGGAAGTCGCGACGCTGGATCCGGCACCAGACCTCGGCGCCAGACCTCGGCGCTGATGCCGGGGCCGATCAGCCGGTCGATGTTTGACCCGCGTCAACGCGGCTGCCGACGCGGGCCCGGCCCGCTGGCGCGCGCCGCCGCCAGGGCGTAGGCTGGCCGCATTGCATCCTTGCACTGGAGACCCCGATGAAGATTCTGCTGCCGGTTGACGGCTCGGCCGATGCCATGGCCGCCGTGCACCTGGCCCTGTCGTGGCGCCGCGCCGGGCTGCAGGCTGACTTCGTGCTGGCCAACGTGCAGGAGCCGCCCACCTTGTACGACGTGGTGGTGGTGCACGACGCCAGCGTGCTCGATGCCGTGCGCGCCGCGGTCGGCGCCAGCCAGCTGGCCCCGGCCGAGGCGCTGATCGCGGCAGCCGGCGCGCGTTGCGAGCTCGAGGTCGCCGGTGGCGACCCCGGCCACATGCTCGTCGACCTGATCGAGAACTACGGCTGCGACGCGGTCTTCATGGGCGCCAGCGGCGAGGGCGGCAGCGCCACCGCCCTGGGCTCGGTGACGCTGGCGCTGTTGCGCCACAGCCCGGTGCCGGTGACGGTGGTGCGTGCACCGGTGCCCGAGGTCGACACCGAGGGCGACGCCGAGGCCGACACCAGCGCCTGAGCGCGCCAGGCGGCATGATGCCGCCATGCAATCCTTCGCTGGGCTCTTCGAGGCGCTCGACGCCAGCACCGCCACTGCCGACAAGGTCGACGCGCTGGTGCGCTATTTCGCCCAGGCCGATGGCGAAGACGCGGCCTGGGCGGTGTATTTCCTGGCCGGCGGCAAGCCACGCCGGCTCGTGCCCACGGTGGTGATGCGCGACGCCGCCTGCCGCCTGGCGGGCGTCGACGCCTGGCTCTTCGACGCCTGCTACCAGGCCGTGGGCGACCTCGCCGAGACCATCGCCCTCATCCTGCCGCCGGCTGGCCAGGCCGCAGCGCAACCGCTGGGTCTGGCCGCGTGGCTGCAAGAACGCCTGCTGCCGCTGCGCGGCCTGGCAGGCGCCGAGCAGTCGCAGCGGCTCGCGGCGTATTGGGGCGAGCTCGACGCGGCGGGGCGTTTCCTGCTCGTCAAGCTCATTGGCGGCGGCTTCCGCGTTGGCGTCGGCAAGCTGCTGGTGCAGCGCGCGCTGGCCGCCTGGACCGGCCTCGACGCCCAGCTGCTGGCGCAGCGCCTGGTGGGCTGGACCGATGCGCGCCACACGCCCAGCGCCGCGCGCTGGCGCGAGCTCGTCGCTGCTGCCGACAGTGGTGGCGGCCCGACGGGGCAGCCCTACCCTTTCTTCCTGGCCCACGCACTGCAGGCCGAGCCGCAGACGCTGGGCGCGCTGCAGGACTGGCTCGTCGAGTGGAAGTACGACGGCATGCGCGCCCAGATCGTCAAACGCGCCGGCCAGGTCTGGATCTGGTCGCGCGGCGAAGAGCTGGTCAGCGAACGATTCCCCGAGGTGGTGGCGCAGGCCGCCGCCTTGCCCGAGGGCACGGTGCTCGACGGCGAGCTGCTGGTGTGGCCGGCCGGCAGCGACACGCCGGGGGCCTTCAAGACGCTGCAGCAGCGCCTCAACCGCAAGACGCTGCCGCGCAAGCTGCTGGCCGACGCACCCGTGGTCTTCGTCGCCTACGACCTGCTGGAGCAGGCCGGCCAGGACCTGCGCGTGCAGCCGCAGGCCGGGCGCCGGGCGCGGCTTGAAAGCTTGCTCAGCGGGGGTCCGCTGCGCCTGTCGCCCCAAGTGCAGGCTGAGGACTGGACGGCGCTGGCGACCTTGCGCCAGCAGTCGCGCCAGCGCGGCGTTGAAGGCTTCATGCTCAAGCACCTGGCGTCGCGCTACGGCAGCGGCCGCACCCAGAGCGACGGCACCTGGTGGAAGTGGAAGGTCGAGCCGCTGACGGTGGACGCCGTGCTCGTCTACGCCCAGGCCGGGCACGGCCGGCGCGCCAGCGTCTACACCGACTACACCTTCGCGGTGTGGAGCCGCGCACCGGCCGGCGCGCAGGAAGCGCAGGCGGTGCTCGAAGCCATCACGCGGCGCGACCCGGCGCCGCCGGCTGAATCGCCGCAGTTGCAGTTGCTGCCTTTTGCCAAGGCCTACTCGGGCCTGAGCGACGACGAGTTCAAGGCCGTCGACCGCGTCATCCGCGCCACCACGCTGGAGAAGTTCGGACCCGTGCGCAGCGTGCGGCCGACGCTCGTGTTCGAGCTCGCTTTCGAAGGCATCGACCGCAGCCCGCGCCACAAGAGCGGCGTGGCAGTGCGCTTCCCGCGCATGCTGCGCCTGCGCGACGACAAGCCGCTGCACGAGGCCGACACGCTGCAGACCCTGCAGGCGCTGATCGGCGCCGGCTGATCGGTAGCAGCTGACGCCGCTGCCCAGGCCTGCGGCTGCGCAGGATCAGGCGGTGAACAGCTGCTCCATCTCGCGCCGCAATGTGTAGGCCCGGGTCGTGGTGTCGATGGCCACGTCGGCCCAGCTCAGGCTCTGCCCCTTCTTCACCGCGCGCACCAGCTTCGGCCCGTGCGCCAGCCCCAGCGGCAGACCGCCGACGCCGCCCAGCGCGCGCGAGGTGGCGGCCGGCAACAGCTTGCCCCACACCGTGTAGCCGCCTTCGCCGTCGAGCACCTCGCCCACCGCGAGGTCGCGCTTGGCGGTGGCCACGACGTCGGCATTCCAGCCCTGCGCAACCCCAGTGGCTTCCTGGCGCAGCATCACGCTGGCCACCGAGTAGCCGACCTCCAGTCCGATCAGGTGCCAGCGCTTGTAGAGCGTGAAGTAGCGGCCCGAGGGGTCGGTGTGGGCGTTGTATTCCTCGAAGCAGTTGCGGATGTACTCGGTCTCGCCCTCGACCGTGACCCACACGCCCATGCGGATGTCATAGGGGATCCGGCGGCCGTCGGTTTCCAGCGACGAGATGACCTCGACCATGCCTTTTTTCTCGAGCACACCGCCCTCGCTGATCGGGCGCGTGACGAAGGGGATGTCCTCGACGCTGGCCGGCGGGTAGAGCAGACCGTTGCCGGGCACCGCCAGCCCGGTGGCGTTGGCCACCGCGGTGCACTCGATGCTGGGCTTGCTGCCGTCGAGGAAGCTGTTGAACATCTTCGGATTCAGGCCGCCGCGCGCGGCCTGCTCGGGCGTCAGGCCGTAGTGGCCCCACACCGTCTCGGGCGTGCTGTCGCTGAAGTGCGGCAGCCATTTGTGGCCGCGCCCGGCCGCCACCACCGGGAAGCCGCAGGTGCGCGCCCAGTCCACCAGGTCGCAGATCAGCGCCGGCTGGTCGCCGAAGGCCAGCGAGTACAGCACCCCCGCGCGCGCCGCCCGCTGCGCCAGAAGCGGGCCGCAGAATGCGTCGGCCTCGACCGTCACGTTGACGACGTGCTTGCCTTGCGCGAAGGCTTCAAGGATGTGGTCGACGGCGGCGATCGGCGCGCCGGTGCTCTCGACGATGAGGTCGATGCCGGGGTGGCGCACCAGCGCCTGCCAGTCGTCACCGACGTGGGTGTTGCCGTCGCGCAAGGCCGCGTCCAGGCTCGCAGCCTGCACGCGCTGCGGCTCCCAGCCGACGCGCGCCAGGTTGCGGCAGGCGGCATCGGGCGCGAGGTCGGCGATGCCCACCAGGTGCACGCCCGGCGTGCGTGGCACCTGGGCCAGGTACATGCTGCCGAACTTGCCGGCGCCGATCAGGCCGACGCGAATCGGTCGCCCGGCGGCGGCGCGCTCGGCCAGCTTGCGGTGCAGGCTCATCAGGCGGTTTCCTTGACTTGTGCGGCTGCGGTTTCGAATGGCACTTCGCTCGTCACCAGCGCGCTGGCCGGCAGGCCGTGCTGCCACGGCACGTTGACCGCGTAGTCCTGCAGCAGGCAATCGTCGGGCAGGCAGGCGATGGGCGTGAAGTCGCGGTGGGCGATGTATTCGGGCCGCTTGGGGCGGCGGATGTGGTTGCTGACCGCGCACAGGCTCAGGTAGACGCTGACGCGGTTCCAGGGGCTCAGGTTGCTGGTGCTGGCGTGCACCATGCAGCTGTGGAAGAGGATCATCGAGCCGGCCGGGCCCTTCGGGCTGACGATGCCCCCCGGTACATAGCGACCGGCGTCGTCGAAGCCGCCGGGGCCCCCGGCGCGCGCCACGAGCTGCGTGATCAGATCGTGGTCCACCGTCCACAGCGGGTAGCTGGTGGTGGTGAGATCGTGTTGGGCTTCAACGACGCCACCCCGGTGGCTGCCGGGGATGAACATCAGCGGCCCGTTGAACTCGTTCACCTCGTCCAGGAAGATGGCCACGTTCATGGCCCGCTCGGTGGGCATGAGGTCGTCGTTCTTCCAGGTGCCGTAGTCCTGGTGCCACTGCCAGACGTCGCCTTCGAAGGCCATCTTGCCGTTGATCTTGAACTGGTGCATGTAGAGCTTCTCGCCCAGCAGGTCTTCCACCGGCTCGATCATGCGCGGGTGGCGGGCCAGGCGCGCGAAGGGCTCGCTGGTCAGGTGCGCGGCGAAGTTGGTGCGCACCGCGTCCTTGCCTTTTTCGCGCACGTTGTAGGCCTCGCGGCGCTCATAGAGGGCCGGCACGGCATTGTTCAGGCGCGCGGTTTCCTCGGGCGTGAACAGGCCGGGGAAGAAGAGGTAGCCGTCGCGGTCGAACTGTTCGAGTTGAGCGGGGGTGAGTCTCATGGTCGGTCTCCTGCCGTTGTGGGTGTCGAGGGTAGCGATCGATGGCGCATCGCAGCAGCGGGTTTAGCCGCGGTGGGCCGCGCCGGTGCTTTGCGGCTGCCGGTGTGCATTCTGTTTCAAGCCGAACCCGGGAACACCCTGAGGCATGAAACACGACTGTCAATCGTAATCCTCGGGTCTACACCCACCACCCGAGGAATCGTCCCATGCGCTTGATCCGAACCCGAACCCGAACCCTGAGCCTGATCACCGCCGCTTGCGCACTGCTGGGCGCCTGCGCCAGGTCGCCACCGACGGGGCCGATGGGTTTCTTCATCACCAGCGCCGGCAGCGGCAAGGGCGCCGACCTGGGCGGGCTGACCGGCGCCGATGCGCAGTGCCAGAAGCTGGCCGCCGCGGCCGGCGTCGGTGGCCGGACCTGGCGCGCCTACCTCAGCGTGCCGGCTGCCTTCCCGCAGGGCAGCACGCCGGGCGTGGCGTCCACCCACGCCCGCGACCGCATCGGCAGCGGCCCCTGGTTCAACGCCAAGGGTGCGCTGATCGCGCGCGATGTGGCCCATCTGCACAACGGCAACCTGATCGGCAAGGACACGGCGCTCGACGAGCGCGGCAATCCGATCAAGGGCCGCGGCGACCAGCCCAACGAACACGACATCCTGACCGGCTCGCGCGCGGATGGCACCGCCTTCTCACCGCAGGGCGACACCACGTGCAAGGCCTGGACGAGCAGCGGCGACGGCTCGGCCATCGTCGGCCACCACGACCGCAATGGGCCGCTGCCCGAGAACTGGGCCACGTCCTGGAACTTCTCGCACCCGTCGGCCGGCTGCAGCCAGGAAGCCCTGGTGCGCACCGGCGGTGCCGGGCGCTTCTACTGCTTCGCGACGAACTGAGCCCGCGCAGGCGAGTCCGGAAGGACTTGCGTGGCTGGCGAAGGCCCGAGCGCGATTTCACGCGCGAGGGCTGAGCCGCACCCGCCCTGGCGCGCGCTGAGCAAGCGCGCCAGGCATCCTTCCTCTTGCATGGCCCCGAACAGGGCCTGAAGAACCCTGATTGCGGCCCCGCGCCAGGCCCTCGCTCCCTAGCATGCGAGGAATCTGACCCCTGGAGGAGCCCGATGGATGTTGCCATTGCCGTCGCCACGCCGGCTGCCCTGCCTGTTGCCACCCTGACGCCCGAGACCGCGGCGCGGCTGGCCGCTGAGCGCACCGGGCGCTGGTACGCGCCGAAGGCGGCGCACTGCCCGGCGCGCAGAACCTGCGCCAGGACAAGCCGCTGCAGGTGCTGCCGGGGATGACGGGATCGGTGGAGATCCGCACCGGGCAGCGCTCGGTGCTGGGCTTCCTGCCGCGGCCGATGCTCAAGACCACCGAAGCATTCCGCGAGCGCTGAAGCGCGTGTGCAGCCGCCGCCGCGATGCGCTAACCTGCGCCTGCCCACAGCAGACCCGGAGCGCACGATGAGCCACTTCTTCGACGACAACTCGCTGTCCATCGGCCGCACGCCGCTCGTGCGCCTGAACCGCATCACCGACGGCGCCAAGGCCACCGTGCTGGCCAAGATCGAGGGCCGCAACCCGGCCTACTCGGTCAAGTGCCGCATCGGCGCGTCGATGATCTGGGACGCCGAAAGGCGCGGCCTGCTCGGCCCCGGCAAAGAGCTCGTCGAGCCCACCAGCGGCAACACCGGCATCGCGCTGGCCTTCGTGGCCGCGGCGCGCGGCATTCCGATCACGCTGACCATGCCCGAGACGATGAGCATCGAGCGCCGCAAGCTGCTGCTGGCCTACGGCGCGCGCCTGGTGCTCACCGAAGGCGCCAAGGGCATGAAGGGCGCCATCGCCAAGGCCGAGGAGATCGTCGCCAGCGACCCCGCCAAGTGGGTGCTGCTGCAGCAGTTCAACAACCCCGCCAACCCGGCCATCCACGAAACGACGACCGGGCCGGAAATCTTTGAAGACACGGGCGGCAAGGTCGACATCTTCGTCGCCGGCGTGGGCACCGGCGGCACCATCACCGGCGTCTCGCGCTACCTCAAGTACACGCGCGGGCTGCCGCTGGTGAGCGTGGCGGTGGAACCCAGCGCCAGCCCGGTGCTGACGCAGCAGCGCAGCGGCCAGGCGATCCAGCCCGCGCCGCACAAGATCCAGGGCATCGGCGCCGGCTTCGTGCCCGGGGTGCTGGACATGTCGCTGGTCGATGCCATCGAACTCGTGAGCAACGAGGAAGCGGTGGACACGGCGCGACGGCTGGCGCGCGAAGAGGGCATCCTGTGCGGCATCTCCTGTGGCGCCGCCGCGGCCGCTGCGCTGCGCTGGGCGCACAAGCCCGCCAGCGCAGGCAAGACGATCGTCGTCGTGCTGCCCGACTCGGGCGAGCGTTACCTGAGCTCGGTGCTGTTCGAAGGCCTGTACGACGCGTCGGGGCAGGCCCTGACTGCCGCGTAGCAGGGCCCGGCACAGGATGCCGGCTGCCTCTCGCTCAGGAGCAGCAGCAGGACAAGCCGCAAGCGGGCCTGGCGCTGGATCGGTCCGGCCCTGGGCGCGTGCCCAACTGAAGCCCGACGTGAAGGGCAACGGGGCGGCCTGTTTCGCGACGCTGCCCGGTGCATCTTCGGCGGCCAAGTCCGAAATCCTGCCCGCGCTGGCCAAGACGCAAGTGGCGTTCCCGGAGCGCGACACGCTCGCCGTAGCACTTGCTCAGGTCATCGATGCGCAGCATCGCGAGATCGTGACACACGGCAGGCCGGAGCCGACTGCGGGGAAATGCCAGCCCGCCCGGCGCCGCCGATCGCGGCCGGCGTCGGCTCAGCGGGCGCGCAACTGCTTGCAGACGTTGTCGCCGGTCACCGTCAGGCGCAGGCTGCCGCCGTTCCATTCGAGCCAGTTCATGCTCACGTAGTCGGCAATGTCGAGCTCGGCGATGTCGCCGGCGCGATGCTCCTTGAGCAGCATCACCGTGGCAGGCAGCGCATTGCGCAGCACCTCCTGGCGGGGGGCGGGCGTGCGGTGCAATGGCTGGGTCATGGGTGGCTCACGAAGTCAGGTCACCTTACCACCGCCAAGCCAGCCCGCGACCCGTCTTTTGCACGAGAGTCGGGGGTGATATGGTCAGGGTGTACCCCAGTTGCCAGGCAACCGGGCCTGGGTGGCGCCTGGCGCCTGGCAGCAAAGGCAGTCCATGATCGATTCCCTGTTGCTCACTGCCGCCCGCATCAGCACCTACGAACACGATCGGCCGTTGACCCATGCCAGTGGCTTCTTCTTCGAGCGCGACGATCGGCTGTACCTGGTGACGAGCCGACACGTGCTCATCGACGCGCCCACGGAGCATCACCCCAACCGCATCGAGATCGAGATCCACACCCACGAGGGCGACCTCGGCCGGTCGGTCAGCCTGTCGGTGCTGCTGTACGAAGACGGCCAGAGCCAGTGGCACCAGGGCCTCGACGCCGCTGGCGAAATCGACGTCGCGATGCTCGAACTCGACCGCGCCGCGTTGCCGGCGAATGCCGTCATCCGCGCCTTCAGCCCGGCGCACATCCAGCCGGCCGCGGGCACGGTGGAGGTCGGCACTTCGGTGCTGATCGTGGGCTTCCCGCTCGGCTTCCACGACACGCTGCATCATCTGCCGGTGGTGCGCCAGGCGGTGGTTGCATCGGCCTTCGGCATGCGCTTCCAGGGCCAGGGCTACTTTCTCACCGATGCGCGCACGCACCGCGGCACCAGCGGTGCGCCGGTGGTGCTGCGCGACGCCGCCGCGGCAGCCGACGGGGCCGCGCTGCCCTGGAAGTTGCTGGGCGTGCATTCGGCCAGCCTCGACATGAGCGGCCGTGACCGCGTGCAGGACGAATCGCTGGGACTGAACTGCGCCTGGTATGCCGACATGCTGATGACGCTCAGCGAAGTCCGGCTCGCCGATCCGGCCGGCGCCGGCGGCGCTGCGGCCGCGGCTAGCGAAACAGGCCCAGGCGTTGCGCTTCCAGCGCCGCCTCCGCCCGTGAGCTCACGTTGAGCTTGCGGTAGATCTGCTTGACGTAGTCGGCGATGGTGTGGCGGCTCAGGCCGAGCTGGACACCGATCTCGGGCAGCGTGTAGCCCTTGGCCACGCGCAGCAGCACTTCGCTTTCGCGGTCGGTCAGGTTGACCACCGGCATCGCGTTGGCGGACTGCGCCTGCGGCTTGGCCTTGGCGCTGAAGTAGGCCATGACGCGGCGCGCGATGCTCGGTGACAGCGGCGGCTCGCCCTGGCTGATGCGCTGCAGCTGCTCGGTGATGAGTTCGCGTGCCTGCTCCTTCAGGATGTAGCCGAAGGCGCCGGCCTGCAAGGCCGGGAAGAGATGCTCGTCGTCGTCGTGGATGGTCACCACCACGCTCTGGGCGTCGGGCTGCATGTCGCGCAGCTTGGTCACGACGTCGACGCCCGAGCCGTCGGGCAGGCCCAGGTCCACCAGCGCGAGGTCGAACTTGACGCCCGCCACCAGCGCCAGTGCATCCTGCACGCGCGAGCTCTCGGAGATGGTGGCACCCGGAAACACCTGCAGCACCAGCTTGCGCAGCCAGACCCGGATCTCGGGCAGGTCTTCAAGAAGCAGGATGGTTTTCATGGGCGGGCGCAGGGGAAGCGATTTCGATGTTATCGGCCGCCGGCCCCCGGATCATGAGTGGGCGGTGGCGCGATCCAGCGGAACTGTGAGACGTATCACGGTTCCATACCCGGGCCCGCTCTCGACCAGGCACTGGCCTTGTAACTGCTTGGCACGGTTCTTCATGCTGGCCAGGCCGTGGCCGCGGTCCAGGCGGCCGTCGATCTCGCTCGAGATGCCGTCGCCGTTGTCCTGCACGATGAGCTGGAAGTCGCCGTCGGCAATGCCCGCGGTCACGCTGCAGCTGCTGGCGCCGCTGTGCTTGATGACGTTGCTGGTGGCCTCGCGCAGGATGCGCGTGGTCTGCACGTAGGCACGCGCGCTCAGCGTCTGCGGCAGGTCTTCGGGCGCGTCCCAGCCGCCCTCGATGCCGGCCTGCGCCAAGCGCGCGATGACCTCGGCGCGCCAGTCGCCCAGCGCATCGGCCAGGCGCACCGGCCGGCCCGTGAGGCCACGCACCGACAGCCGCATCTCTTCGAGCGCCTCGCGCGCCAGCGTCGAGATGCGCTCGGACTCGCTCGTGTGCACGATGGTCAGCAGCTTGGCGCCGAGGTCGTCGTGCAGATCGGCGGCGATGCGCTTGCGTTCACGCTCGGTGACCTGCTCGACGCGCAGCTCCGACATCTGGCGGAAGTTGCGTTCGATCTCGGCCGTGGCCTCGCGCACCCGCTGCTCGAGCAGCAACTTGCCCTGTTCGGCCTGGTGCAGCGCGTGGCCGTGCTGCTGCACCAGCCGCAGCCCCACGAGCACGAAGATCACCGGCACTACGAGTTCGGCCAGGTGGGCCGCCATGGGCGGCGCATGGGCCCACTGGACGGCGAATTCGATCAGGCCGGCCAGCGCCACGGTGCCCAGGATGGCGGCCATCAACCACACCGATCGCGTGTGCCAGCGCCGCCGCAGGTGCCACACCGAAGCCGCCGCGACCTCTGCCGCCAGCACCAGGTACCACAGCGTGGCCACCAGGTGCACGCGGGTCGATCCGGCGACCAACAGCGACAGGGCCAGCAGCGCGCACTGCAGCGGCAGCGCGCGATCGACCCAGCGGTAGCGCACACCGGCATAGCGCAACAGGAACTGCACCGCAGCCCAGGTGATGAAGCCCAGCATGGCGCAAACCAGGAACTCCACCGCGGTGTGGCCGAGCGGCCCGTTGCGCATCCACAGCCGCGAGTTCTCGAGCGCCCAGCCCACGCACAACGCGCCAAAGTAGGCGAGGTGACTTTCGCGCCGGTTGATGAAACCCAGCACGAACATGAAGCCGCCGGTGAGCAGCAGCGTCGCGCTCACCGCCTGCGGTGCATTGACCTGCAGCGCCACCTGCCGGTTGTGGCGCGCCACCAGTTCGGACTGCGGCGCCAGCGTCAGCGCCGACAGGCCGCCGGCGCGCAGGCGCGATCCCGTGCCGGCCTGGCCCTGGCCGGCGACCTTGATGTCGAGCACATTGCCTTCAGGCCTGAGCACGGCCTGCGGCAAGGCCACGAGTTGAGGCTGGTTGCAGTTGTTGGTCAGCGGCGCGGCCATGCGGCCGCCGCTGTGCACGAGGTGGCCGTTGACATAGACCTCGAGGTTGCTGCACACGTGCTCGATGTGCAGCGCGATCAGCTCGCCGGCCACCGCCAGCGTCGGCGCCTGGAAGGCGACGCGGTACCACAGCGTGCCCGAGAAGTCCGGCCGCGAATCGCTCCAGCGGTCGGGCAGGGTCACGGTGCGGGTGGGCACCCCCTGCGGAAACGACGAACCCTCACCAGGCGCGGTGAGCGCGCTGACGATCTGCACCGACTGCACCGACTGCGCCGACGTGCTGCCATGCAGCAGGCCCAGGGCCAGCCAGCAGACCGTGAGAAGCGCGCGCAGCATCGTGCGGCGGATTCTGCATGGCGCTCGCCACGGCAGCCGGCCGTGCCGGCGCTGCCACAATGCCAGCCCGTGCGTTAATTGCCATCGCCTTGATCCGACGCCACACCTTCGCCGAGCCCGACAACCGCCGCCTGGCCCACGTTTGCGGCCCGCTCGACGCGCACCTGCGCGCCGTCGAGTCCACGCTGGGCGTGATCCTGCTGCGCCGCGACGCCACGTTTCGCATCCAGGGCCCGGGTGACGCGGTCGACCGCGCAGCAGCCGTGCTCGACGGGCTCTACGCCAAGGCGGCCAGCCCGATCGGCGAGCGCGCGCTGCAACTGATGCTGGCCCACGCCACGGCGCCGGCCGGCGGCGCTGCACCTGGCACCAGCGCCACCACGGGCGCCACCACGGGCGGTACCACGGGCGGTACCAGCGAGCCCATCGTGCTGCACACCCGCCATGCCGATCTCGGCGGCCGCACGCCCAACCAGGTGCTGTACCTGCAGCAGATGCTGCAGCACGACATCACGCTGGGCATCGGGCCGGCCGGCACCGGCAAGACCTTTCTCGCCGTGGCCTGTGCCGTCGACGCGCTGGAGCGTCACGGCGTGCAGCGCATCGTGCTCACGCGGCCGGCGGTCGAGGCCGGCGAGCGACTGGGCTTCCTGCCTGGTGACCTGGCGCAAAAGGTCGACCCCTATCTGCGTCCGCTGTACGACGCGCTGTACGACCTGATGGGCTTCGACCGCGTCACCAAGGCCTTCGACAAGGGCCTGATCGAGATCGCGCCCCTGGCCTTCATGCGCGGGCGCACGCTCAACCACGCCTTCGTGATCCTCGACGAGGCGCAGAACACCACGCGCGAGCAGATGAAGATGTTCCTCACGCGCATCGGCTTCGGCAGCAAATGCGTGGTCACCGGGGACGTGAGCCAGATCGACCTGCCCAAGGGCATGGCCAGCGGGCTCGTCGACGCGCAGCACGTGCTGCAGGGCGTCAGCGGCATCGCCTTCACGCACTTCACCGCCGCCGACGTGGTGCGCCACCCGCTGGTGGCGCGCATCGTCAATGCCTACGACCACGCGCGCCTGGGCGAAGCCGCGGCTGACGGCGCGGACGGCACGGCGGGGGGCGACGCCAGGGCATCCCGCCTGCGATGAGGCCAGCGATGAGGCCCGCGATGAAGCCCGAGCTGCAACTGTCGCTGCAGTTTGCCGACGCCAGCCACCGCGAGCACCTGCCGCGCCACCGCGTGCTGCGCTGCGTGCGCGCGGCGCTGGCGCACCCGGCGCAGATCACGGTGCGCATCGTCGGTGCCGCGGAAGGCCGCCGGCTCAACCGTGACTACCGGCAGCAGGATAACGCCACGAATGTGCTGACCTTCGACTACCAGCATGCGCCGCTGGTGCTGGCGGACCTGATCCTGTGCGCGCCGGTGGTGGCACGGGAGGCGCGCCAGCAGCGTCTGCCGCTGGCCGATCACTATGCCCACCTGCTGGTGCACGGCACGCTGCACGCGCAGGGCTTCGATCACCAGACCGAGGCCGAGGCGGCGGTCATGGAAGCGCGCGAGAGCGAGATCCTGTTGGCGATGAAGATCGCCGATCCTTATCGCAGGTGAGCGCACGTCAGCGCACGTCAGCGCAGATGAGCGCCCCTGAGCGTCGCGCTCACTTGGTGCCGAAGAGGCGGTCGCCCGCGTCACCCAGCCCGGGCACGATGTAGCCGTGGTCGTTGAGCTCGCGGTCGATGGCCGCGGTGTAGACCGCCACGTCGGGGTGGGCCTGGTGGAACTTCTTCAGGCCCTCGGGCGCCGCCAGCAGGCTGACGAAGCGGATCGACCGCGGGTGGGTTTCCTTCAGCCGCTCCACCGCCGCCACGGCGGAGTTGCCGGTGGCCAGCATCGGGTCGAGCACGATGGCGTCGCGCTCATGCATGTCGTGCGGCATCTTGAAGTAGTACTCCACCGCCACCAGGGTCTTGGGGTCGCGGTAGAGGCCGACGTGGCCGACGCGGGCGCCGGGCACGACCTCGAGCATGCCGTCGAGGAAGCCGCTGCCGGCGCGCATGATGACCACGAACACCGTCTTGCGGCCCTCGATCACCGGCGACATCATCTTCTCCAGCGGCGTCTCGATCTCGACCAGCTGGGTCGGCATGTCGCGCGTGACCTCGTAGGCCATGAGCATGCTCAACTCGTAGAGCAGGCGGCGGAAGCTGCTCGTGCTCAGATCTTTCTGGCGCATCAGCGTGAGCTTGTGCTGGACCAGCGGATGGCTGACGACGTGGACGATGGGCTGGGTCATGGGGCGGGCTCCTGGAGCGGCGGCCGGGCTGACCTCGTCGGTCATCGGCGGCCGCCGTGTCTTCCGCGGCGATGGTGCCACATCGCCACGTCGCCCCCGGCCGGTCGACGCCGCCGCCGCCTCAGAAGATCGTGCCGTCGCTTTCAATGAGCAGCGGCGGCGAGCCGTCGGCGCGCAGCTCCTGCGCGATCTCGCGCCCGGCGGCCCAGGTGCCGCCCTCCAGGATGCAGGCCAGCGGCAGTTCCTCAGCGGTCTTGCCCAGGCGCGAGCGCACCAGCACCGCCAGTTCGTCGAGCAGCAGCACGGTCAGGGCGCGCCACTCGATGACGAGCTCGTCGCGCGGCTTCCAGGTGCGCGCCAGCAGGCCCGCGTGTCGCGGCACGATGACGCCGCCGTCGATCAGCAGGCCGCCGTTGCGGTACTCGGGCAGGCCGGTCAGCGCATCCAGGCCGCTGACCCGGATGCCGGCCCACTGCAGCGGCTCGAGCAGCGAATACGTCATCCACTGGCTGAGCTTGTGAAAGGGCACCCAGCCGTCGGTGGTGTGGTCGAGCCGGCCGCCACCGATCGCGGCGCCGGCCCACAGGTGCGGCCACACGTCGCCGGCCGCCAGGCCCTGCACCTTGCTGCCGCTGGGCCAGATCGGCGACAGCGAACGCAGCACCTCCCCCAGCACCTCGGCGGCCTGCACTTCGGTGCGCTTGCCGTAGCCGGTGACGCGGTCGAACAGCAGCCCCGGCCGCGCCTGGGCCGGCAGGCCGCGGGCGGTGTCGAGCGCCGCCTCCTGCTGCAGCGCGGCGCCGAGCCGGGCAAGCAGGCTGGCGCGGCCTTCGAGGCCCACCATCGGATTGCTCGGGCTGCTCTGGAAGATGGCGCGCAGCGCGGCGGCGTCGACGTGGCGCAGCGCCGCGGCGTCGGCGCGTTGCGGGTCGCCTGGCGTGGCCGAGAAAGCGCCGGCCATAAAGGCGCGGAAGCTGGCCACCCCGAGGCCTTCGCTGCGCTGGTAGCGTTGGGCGGGCAGCGCACCTTCGGGCAACGGCGTTGCCGCTGCCAGCGCCGGCTGGGCTGGCGCCGAGGCGGCCTTCGCCAGCAGCGCCAGCAGCTCGTCGGGCGCGGCCTGCGGCAGCGCCGCTGCGCTCAGCGGCGTGCTCTCGCTGTACTGCCAGTGGGCACCAGCGCCGGCGTCGAGCAGCACGCTCACCACCGTGAGGTCGAAGTGCACGCGCGCCACCTCGGCCGCGCTGCGGCCGGCCAGGCGCTGGTCGAGTTCGGCCTTGCGGTCCACGCCACCGGCTTCGAAGTGGCGCCAGCGGCTGTGATACGGGATCTCCAGCGTCGGGAAGCGTCGCAGCGTGAGCGCGGCGACGCGGTCGGCCAGCGCCGGCAGGCGGCTGCGGTCGAGCTTGAAGCTCGGGCTCAGGTCCTGCTCCACGGCGCGCAGGAGCCCGGCGCAGCGGGCACGGATGGTGGCCGGGTCGTGCAGCGGGGCCAGCGGGTGGGCCGAGGCCGGGGACTTCAAGGGCTCACTCAAGGCCACGCCCCAGCACACGAGCGAGATCGGCGCTGGTGGGCACGCTGCCGTCGGTGAAGTAGCCGGCGGCGATCTTGGCTTCCATCTCCACCTTGGCGTCGGCCGGGATCAGCGCGTCCGGGATCGGCACGCGCTCGCCGACCTCGATGCCGCTGCCCGTGATGGCGTCGTACTTGTCGTTGCTCATGCTCACCAGGCGGTGGATCTTGCGGATGCCCAGCCAATGCAGCACGTCGGGCATGAGCTCCTGGAAGCGCATGTCCTGCACCCCGGCCACGCACTCGGTACGCAGGAAGTACTTGTCGGCGCTGTCGCCGCCGAGTTGGCGCTTGCGCGCGTTGTAGACCAGGAACTTGGTGACCTCGCCCAGGGCGCGGCCTTCCTTGCGGCTGTAGGCGATGAGCCCGACGCCGCCGGCCTGCGCGCCGCGGATGCATTCCTCGATGGCATGCGTGAGGTAGGGCCGGCAGGTGCAGATGTCGGAGCCGAAGACATCCGAGCCGTTGCATTCATCGTGCACGCGCGCGGTGAGCGTGACGGCCGGATCGGCGAGGTCGCGGATGTTGCCGAACACGTACAACGTCTGGCCGCCGATGGGCGGCAGGAAGACCTCGAGGTCGCTGCGCGTCACGAGCTCGGGGTACATGCCGCCGGTTTCCTCGAACAAGGCGCGGCGCAGGTCGGCCTCGCTGACCTTGAAGCGCGCGGCCACGCCGGGCAGCCACCACACCGGCTCCAGCGCCACCTTGGTGACGGTGGCGCTGGCATCGTCGAGCAGCACCTGGCCGTCGATGGCCAGGCGCTGGAAGGCCAGCGCCTGCTTGATCTCGGGCAGGTGGATGTGCGCCTTGGTGACGGCGATCGTGGGGCGGATGTCGTAGCCCAGCGCCAGGGCCTGGGCAAACACGCTCTGCACGCTGGCGCCCCAGGGGTCGATGGAGACCATCTTGGTGGCGTCGCTCCACTGCGGGTACGGGCCCACGAGGTCGGTCGGCGCGGTGTCGGTGAGGTCGGCGCGGTGACCGCGCGTCAGGCTGCCGGCGGCCACCGCCAGCGCGCGGTAAACGCCGTAGCTGCCGCTGTGGGTGCCGATGACGTTGCGCTGGCTGCGGTTGGCGGTGGTGCCCACCACGGGGCCGCGCTCAAGTGCCGTGGCCGCGCCCCAGCGGATCGCCGGCGCGCCGGCCGGGCCCTGGCCGGGGTGCGAGGTGAGCCGGATGTGACCGCTGGCCTGACCTGTCGGGGGAACACTTTCCATGGCGGAGGATACCGGGGGCGAAAGCGCGAAAGATACGCGAAAGATACGCTAGCACCACGCATCGCTCGGCAGACCCCCCGGCAGACAAGCCCACAAAGACCCCCGCCATCAACCTCAGCCGCCGCGCCGCCGCGCTGGCCCAGACGGCAATCAGGATCAGCATCTCGGTGGGCCAGAACTCGCACCAGGGCGTGGCCATCGACGCTGATGCGTGCGAGGTCGACAAGCGCACCGGTGGCCGCTACAAGGTGCAGACTTTCTGCCGCCCTCGCTCCTAGGCCAGCCCGCGTACGGGCAGGGCCGGGCCGCGCTGCAGCCAGTTCAGTGGCGAATACGCCGCCGTGGCGTCGGTGACGTGCAGCGTGTAGGCCAGCCGTGAGTGCGCCGAGCGGTTGCTGGCGCTGTAGTGCGGCAGCAGGCCATGAAAGACGACCAGCGTGCCGGCGGCCACGGGCAGGGGCCGGGCGCTGGCGCTGTCGGGCCAAGGCGTGGCGTCGAGGGCCTGCATGCTCAGGCGGCCCTGCTCGCAGCGGTACTGCTCGCGCAGCGGGCCGCGGTGGCCGCCGGGCTCGACCCACAGGCAGCCGTTGTCCAGCGTCGCGTCTTCGAGCGCGAACCACAGGGTGGTGACGGTGATCGGGTCGGTGACGAAGAAGCTGGCGTCCTGGTGCCAGCCCACCTCGCCGCCGATGTGCGGCTGCTTGAAGATGAGCTGGCTCTGCCAGACCTGGGGCTGCAGCAAGCCCAGGTCGGCCGCCAGATCGGCCAGCGCCGGGCCGTGGCTGAAGCGATCGAACACCGGGTCGCGGTCGTGCAGCGCATGGCCGATCTTGTTGATCGAGCGCGCCTTGGGCACCAGCAGCCGGCCTTCGTCGTCGAGCGCCTCTTCCTCGAAGAAGCAGTGCACCTGGTCGGCCGAAGCCAGCAGCCGCGCATCGGCCACCTTGTTGCGGTCGCGCGTGGAGAAGCGGCTGGCGCCCTGCGCCGGATCGAAGGCCTCGACGAGTGCGCGCGCGTGCGCCTTGGCCGCTTCCAGCTCGGCCGCCGGCTTGAAGCCGGGCAGCGTGAGGAAGCCGTCGCGGTGCCAGGCGGCAATCTGGGCGGTGCTGAGCATGGAGGTGTTGCGCGGCGGCATCAGGCGCGACGCGTCGGGTGGCATTTTCACGAACCCCGGGGCGCGGGGCTGCATCATCAATGCTAACGCCGTGCGGCCACGGGCCAGGCCGTGAATCGTGGCATTCGGCATTCGGCATGCCGCATTCGGCATTCGGCATGGCCCTTGCATCGAAGCCCCAACTTTCACACCGGAGACTCCATGAACAACCCAGCCCGCCGTCGCTTCATCGCCCATCCGCACCATGCCGTGGCAGCCGCCGTGCTGGCGCTGCTGCAAGTGGGTGCGCAGGCCCAGACGACGCCGGCGGGCGAGTTGCAGGTGGTCACCGTGACCGCCGACCGCCGCGTCGAGAACATCCGCGATGTGCCCAGCTCGGTGACCGCGCTGCAGGGTGAGATCCTCGAGGTGCTGGGCACCAGCGGCCAGGACGTGCGCGCGCTCAGCGGCCGCGTGCCGAGCCTGAACATCGAGTCGTCCTTCGGCCGCGCCTTCCCGCGCTTCTACATCCGCGGCTACGGCAACACCGACTTCCGGCTCAACGCCTCGCAGCCGGTGTCGCTGGTCTACGACGACGTGGTGCAGGAGAACCCGATCCTCAAGGGCTTCCCGATCTTCGACATCGACCGCGTCGAGGTGCTGCGTGGCCCGCAGGGCACGCTGTTCGGTCGCAACACGCCGGCCGGCGTGGTCAAGTTCGACTCCGTCAAGCCCGGCAAGACAGCCGAAGGCTACGGCAGCATCTCGATCGGCACCTTCCGCACCCTCAACGCCGAGGGCGCGGCCACGGTGCCGCTGGGGCAGGGCCTGTCGATGCGCCTGTCGGTGCTGAGCCAGACGCGTGACGACTGGGTCAAGAACACCGTGGCCACGAGCCCCAGCAAGGACCTCGAAGGCTACCGCGACAACGCCATGCGCGCGCAACTGCGCTACGAATCGGGCCCCGACTTCAGTGCCCTGGCCAACCTGCACGCGCGCGACTTCAAGGGCTCGGCGCGGCTGTTCCGCGCCAACATCATCAAGCCCGGCAGCAACGAGCTGGTGAGCGGCTTCGACGAACGCAAGATTTCATTCGACGGCCAGAACACCTCGGAGCTGCAGAACTACGGCGGCAACCTGCGCCTGCGCATCGGCCTGGGGCGGGTGGCGCTGTACTCCGTCACCGGCCTGGAGACCGTGCGCACCTACAGCCGCGGTGACATCGACGGCGGCTATGGCGCCAGCTTCCTGGGCGCCGGCAACTTCGGGCCCGGCAACATCCCTTTCGCATCGGAGTCGGCCGACGGCATCCCCAAGCACCGGCAGTTCACGCAAGAGCTGCGGCTCGAGTCCGACACCGCGGGCGCGCTCAGCTGGCAGGGCGGTGTCTTCCTCTTCGATGAGGACTACAGAATCGAGAGCTTCAGCTACGACTCGCTGGCCGGCAGCAAGCAAGACGGCTACGAGCGCGTGCGCCAGAAGAACAGCGCGGTGGCCGTGTTCGGCGCCGTCAACCTGGCCCTGACGCCCGACTTCAAGCTGCGCGGCGGCCTGCGCTACACGCGCGACAAGAAAGAGTTCTCGGTCGAGGACTATTCCAACAGCGGCTTCGTGCCTTGCGTGCTGTCGGCCAAGTGCACGCTGGCGCAACTGGCGGCGCAAGGGCCGCTGACCGCGTCGCCCAGCGACAACAAGCTCAACTGGGACCTGAGCGGCACCTACGCGCTGGACAAGCTGACCACGCTGTACGCGCGCGCCGGCACGGGCTTCCGCGCTTCCAGCGTGCAGGGCGCGGGGGCCTTCAACAACCAGTCGGTGGCCGGGCCCGAGAACAACACCTCGGTCGAAGTCGGCATCAAGGCCGACCTCTTCAACCGCCGCGCACGCGTGGCCTTCGACGTCTTCAGCTACACCGTCAAGGACCTGCAGCTCACGGCCGTGGGTGGCGCGGCCAACGCCAACATCCTGCTCAGCGCCAAGAAGGCCAAGGGCCAGGGCTTCGAGCTCGACTTCCAGGCCTACGTCACCGACCAGCTGCTGGCCACCGTGGGCGTGGGCTACAACGACACCCAGATCCAGGACGGCAACCTGGCGGTGGCGGTGTGCGCGGCCTGCACGGTGACCAACCCGACGCGCACGGTGGGCGGCTCGACGGTGGCGCTGATCAATGGCAACCCGCTGCCGCAGGCGCCCAGGACGACGGCCAACTTCACGCTCAAGTACACGCAGCCGGTGGGCAGCGGCGACCTCTACGTCTTCACCGACTGGGTCTACCGCAGCCAGGTCAATTTCTTCCTCTACGAGTCGACTGAATTCACCGGCAAGGCGATGACCGAAGGCGGCTTGCGCGTGGGCTACCAGTGGGGCGCCGGCAAGTACGACGTGGCAGCCTTCGTGCGCAACATTGGCAACCAGATCCGCGTCGTCGGCGGCATCGACTTCAACAACCTCACCGGCTTCATCAACGAGCCGCGCACCTTCGGCGTGCAGTTCAAGGCGATGTTCTGAAATGAAACCCCCAAGCTCACTTCGTTCGCGGCCCCCCGAGGGGGCGTTCAGTCCCTTCGGGACGGCCGGGCGGTACTGAGATGGGGGCGGCGCGCGGGTGGGCCGTGGCGGGGCTGCTCGCCGTGGGTGGGGCGCAAGCGCAACCGGCCGTGATCTTCGAGCTCGGCGGCAAGTTCGACAAGTCCTTCAACCAGGCCGCCTGGCAAGGCGCCGAGCGCTGGAAGAAGGAGACCGGCAAGCCCTACCTCGAATTCGAGGTCCAGAACGCGGCGCAGCGCGAGCAGGCAGCGCGTCGCTTTGCCCAGCGCGGCGCCAACCCGGTGGTGGGCATCGGTTTTCCGCAGGCCAGCAGCATCGAGGCCGTGGCGCGGGACTTCCCGAACCAGCGCTTCGCCATCATCGACATGGTGGTGGCGCTGCCCAACGTGCAGAGCTTCGTCTACCGCGAGCAGGAAGGCAGCTTCCTCGTCGGCATGCTGGCCGCATTGGCCAGCAAGACCGGCAAGGTGGGTTTCGTCGGCGGCATGGACATCCCGCTGGTGCGCAAGTTCCTGTGCGGCTACGAGCAGGGCGCAAAGTACGCGCGGCCCGCGGTCGAGGTCATCTCATCGATGACCGGCACCACGCCCGCCGCCTGGACCGACCCCGCGCGCGGCGCCGAACTCACCAAGGCGCAGATGGCGCGTGGCGTCGACGTCGTTTTCGCCGCTGCCGGCACCACTGGGCTGGGCATCATGCAGGCGGCCGCCGACGCAGGCCGGCTGAGCATCGGCGTCGACAGCAACCAGAACCATCTGCACCCGGGATCGGTGCTCACGAGCATGGTCAAGCGCACCGATCTCGCGGTCTACCAGGCCTTCAAGGGCGTGACCCCGGGCATCACCGCGCTGGGCCTGAAAGAGGGCGGCCTGGACTACGCCATGGACGAGCACAACGCCAGGCTCGTCAGCGCGGCCATGCGCCAGCAGGTCGAAGCTGCCAGGGCCGACATCATCAGCGGCAAGCTCAAGGTGGTGGAGTACACGGCGGCCAACGCCTGCAGGTAGCCCGGCGCGGGCAGGTGCAGCACCTGCCTACACTGCGGCCATGAAGTCTGGCGTGGTGATCGTGGGTGGCGGCGTGATGGGTGCGGCCACGGCCTGCTTCCTGGCACGCGACCATGGCCTGGCGGCCACGGTGCTGGAGCGTGACCCCACCTATGCCCGCGCGTCCAGCGCGCTGTCGGCCAGCTCCATCCGGCAGCAGTTCTCGCAGCCGGCCAATATGGCCTTGTCGCAATGGAGCCTGGCCTTCCTGCGCCGTGTCGGCGAGGAACTGGCGGTCGACGGCCAGGCGCCCGATCTGGGCCTCGTCGAGCCCGGGTACCTGTACCTGGCCGGTGCCACCGGCGCTGCCGTGATGCGCGCCAATCACGCGGTGCAAGTCGGTGCTGGAGCCGATGTTGCCTTGCTGAGCCCGTCTGAACTGCAGGCGCGATTTCCCTGGCTGGTGGCGGCTGACCTTGCCCTGGGCTCGCTCGGCCTGGCCGGCGAAGGCTGGTTCGACGGCCCGGCGCTGCTGCAGGCCTTTCGGCGCAAGGCCATCGCCTGCGGTGCGCGTTTCGTGAAGGCCGATGCGGTGGGCTTTGCCACCGCCGGCGATGCCGTGCAGGCCGTGCTGTGCCGCGACGGCCGCCGCTTCGATGCCGATGCCGTGGTGCTGGCCGCCGGCGCCTGGTCGGCGCCGCTGTCGGCGAGACTCGGCCTGCGGCTGCCGGTGCATGCCAAGAAGCGCGACGTGTTCGTGATCGACTCGCCGGCGCGGCTGCCCGGTTGCCCGCTGGTCATCGATCCGTCGGGGGTGTGGTTCCGGCCCGAGGGCCGCAGCGGCGGGTGCTACCTGGCTGGCGCGCCGCCGCGCCAGCCCTGGCCCGGCGACCCCGACGAGCCACCGCTGGACGACATCGACCACGGCCTTTTCGACGACTTCATCTGGCCGGCGCTGGCCGCGCGCGTGCCGGCCTTCGAAGCGCTGCGCGTGCGCTCGGCCTGGGCCGGCTACTACGAGATGAACGCCTTCGACCACAACGGCCTGGCCGGTGCTCTGCCGCCCTGGCGCAACGCCTACACGGCCTGCGGCTTCTCGGGCCATGGCATGCAGCAGTCGCCAGCGGTGGGCAGCGCACTGGCGGCGCTGATTGCCGGTGGCAGCAGCAGCGCGCCGGCGCTCACCGCGCTGTCGCCGCAACGCCTGCTCGACGGCCGGCCGCTGCTCGAAGTCAACATCATCTGAGGCATCCGGGCAGGCTCGACGCCGCGGCTGGCGAGGAGCCTGTCGGACTTGGGGAGCGTCGGCTGCAATCTGGCCGCAGCGGTCCATTTTTGGCTTCGCCGCACTTCGTGAACACCGCGTTCTTGTCCCATAGCAATGGCTATGGGCCTGCGAACCCGGCAAAAACTGTCCCCGCTGGGGCCAAATTTCGCATCGACGCCCCAAGTCCGGCAGGCTCCTAGACTCTGCAGCCCATGCACACCCGAGTCCTGGGCCGCCGCCCCTACGCCGAAGTCGAAGCCGCGATGCGCGCCTTCACCGCGGCGCGCAGCGCCGACACCGAGGACGAGCTCTGGCTCGTCGAGCACGACCCCGTCTTCACCCAGGGCGTGGCCGGCCGCGAAGAACACGTGCTGGCCGCCGGCAACATCCCCGTCGTGCGCACCGACCGTGGCGGCCAGGTCACCTTCCACGGCCCCGGGCAGGTGGTGGCCTACCCGCTCGTCGACCTGCGGCGGCTCTCGATCTACGTCAAGGAATTTGTCTTTCGCATCGAAGCGGCGCTCATCGACACCCTGGCCGGCTACGGCGTGACCGGCCACCGCGTGCGCACGGCGCCGGGCATCTACGTGCGGCTGGCCGACCCCTTCGGCCACGCCGTGCTGCAGCCGGCCAGCGTGGACCCGTTCCAGGGCCTGGCCAAGATCGCGGCACTGGGCATCAAGGTCAGCCAGCACCGCAGTTATCACGGCCTGGCCCTGAACGTGGCCATGGACCTGGAGCCGTTTGCGCGCATCAACCCCTGCGGCTATGCGGGGCTGCAGACGGTGGACCTGCGCCGCATCGGTGTGGCCACGACCTGGGACGAAGCGGCACAGCGCCTGGGCGCGCAATTGCAGCGGCGGCTGGCGGGCTGAGCCTGGGCATCGGCCTGGCAGCAGCGAAGCCGCGGCAACCAGAAAAAAAGCGGCCCGAAGGCCGCTTCCTGCTGCACCGGAGCAGCGCCAGGGCGCCGCCGGTTCAGATCACGTTTCAGGCTGCGCGACGGCGCTGCGCAGCAACCAGGCCGAGGATCGCCAGGCCGACGAGGGCCAGCGAGCCGGGCTCGGGGGTCGGGTTGATGACGCCGCGCAGGTTGAAGATGCCGTTCATGGCCGGGTTGAGGATGTCCCACTCGGCTGAAGGATTGGCGATGGGAATGTAGGTGAACTGGTAGTCGCCGGCGGTGAGGCCGTTGAAGGTCACGCCCTGCCAATGGTTGACCGGGCCGCAGGCCGGGCAGGCGGCATTGAAGCCGGCTTCGGAGCCCACCAGCGGCGCGGCAACGGAGCTGATGTTGGGGATGTAGAAATTGGTCGTGCCGTCGATCAGGCCGGCGGGCTTGCCGCCGCCGGCAACCGTGCCCGCGCCGACGAGCAGGCTGAAGGCATTGACGGTCGGGCCGAAGACCGTGCCCAGCACGCCCTGCAGTCGCAGGCTGCCTTCCAGGTGGTGGCCACCGTGCTGGTACGTGCCCAGCCACACGGTGACGGCACCGGCACCGGCGTTCTCGTAGCCGATCGAGACGGCGTGGGCCGAGGCCTGGCCGGCGGCACCGAGGGAAAGGGCTGCGACAACCGCAGCGCCAAGGATCGAAAGCTTCTTGGTCATGTGAGTCTCTCCAGTGGAAGAAAGCTGAAAGTCAACGATGCGGGTGAACCATCTTCGCGCTGCCTCAGCAAGAGCAGCTGCTCAACAGCAGATGCAATGCAAATATCGGGCCAATTTCTTAAAGTCCAAAGAATCAAGGACTTAGCATCGCGCGCCGGCTTTGACAGGGTGGGAATGTAAAAAGCTCCGACACTGGCGAACGCATGGCGCCGGTGTGCCGGCTGGACATCGGCGCCTGAACTACTGCGACTGCAAGAGCCTGGCAAGCTCGCCCTGGCTGGCCAACTGGTCGCCCACCTGGGTGTGCAATGCAGCGCTGCCGGGCCACCGGCCTGCCGCGCCCCGCCGGGGTTTTGACAGCGACCCAAGCCAGGGCCTCAAGTGGCCCGGGGCGCCTTGAGGCCAGGTGGATCCGTTCGTTGTGGCATGCAAGTCGGCTCATTCGCCTGGGCGGGCCCGCAGAGGAGTCCACTGAGAACCCTTGCGGCCAGGTTCACCCGCGCTCAACGCAGAACGATCGATTCCAAGAACCGCGATGAGCTCGTCGAGTGCCAAGCCTGGTCGGCGCTCTGGCCAGCGAGAGGCGTTTGAACGTCGCTGCCACGCGCCGGGCCGACGGCATCGATCCGAAGGCGAGGTGGTCACGAAAAAGGCGGCCGCATGGCCGCCTCGGTTTGCTGTCCAGCAGCGCGCGTGCGCTGCTGGGCGTCATCGGACTTCAGGCTGCGCGACGGCGCTGCACAGCGGCCAGACCGAAGATCGCCAGGCCAACCAGAGCCAGCGAGCCGGGCTCGGGCGTCGGGTTGACGACGCCGCGCAGGTTGAAGATGCCGTTCATGTTGTTGTTAAGGATCGACCACTCTTGGGTCCGAACGGCAGGGGGCGCAGGCACCCAAGTGAACTGGTAATCGCCTGCCGAAAGACCGGTGAAGGTGGCGCCTTGCCAATGGGTGATGCCGCCGAACTGATTCGGGTCGACGCCGACCAAAGGAGTATTCGCATCACCGGTGTCCGGGTCGAAGAAATTCGTGACCCCATCCACCAGACCGGCCGGCTTGGAGGTGGTCAGCAGATTGAAGGTCGTGGTCACCGGACCATAGACGGTGCCCAGCGCGCCGGCCAGCATCATGCTGCCTTCGTTGGTGACGACGCCGTGGTTGTAGGTGCCCAGCCAGACGGTGACGGCGCCGGCACCGGCGTTGGCGTAGCCGATGGACGTCGCATGGGCCGAGGCATTGCCAACGGCACCCAGCATGAGTGCTGCGGCGACGGCCGCGCCGAGGATCGAAAGCTTTTGCGTCATGGGAATTTTTCCAGTGGTTGATGGGTTGCATTTCATCGTGCTGCTGGACACTTCGGAAGCCAGAACCAGTTGTGCAGCCAGCTGACAATCTTCGATAAGCAAATCCCGGGCCTGCACAAAAAAGGCTTATGAATCAACGATCCGCAATCAAAGCGCGGGATGGATTGTAGCAATCTGTAAAGCGGGTCGACAGTGCGGAAGCGGGGCAAGCAAACGGTTCATGCCGACCTCGGGTGCCGCGGACGAAGGGCGCACGAAGCTCGGGTCGTTGCGCTCGGCGCCGCTGGAGTCCGGTGGCGATGAATCAAGGCGTCCAGCATTGGAGGGTCCTGGGCGGGATGATTGCTGTAGCCAGACGGGCAGCCTTCGACAGCCCACTGCGGCCCACTGCTGCGAGGTCGACCCACTGCACGAAGGGGCCCGCGCCACCACCTGCCGCGGGGCCGCGGGGCCGCGGGGTTAGAGCGAGCGCAGCAGCTTGGTGACCTCGGCCTGGTCCGGGAACTTGTCCCCCAGCCTGGCCAGTCCTTCGAGTTCGCTGCGCGCCCTGGC
>JANMVM010000061.1:0-25665 GCA_031392695.1 Rubrivivax sp. | reverse complement strand
CTGGCCGTGGATGTTGGTGGGGATGCCACCCATCTGGTAGTGGATGGTGGGCACCACCGGGATCGGCTCCTTGGTGATGTCGACGTTGGCGAAGTTGTGGCCGATCTCGAACACGCTGGGCAGGCGCTTGAGGATGGTGTCACCGCCCAGGTGCGTCATGTCCAGGTTGATGTAGTCCTTGTTGGGCCCGCAGCCGCGGCCTTCCTTGATCTCCTGGTCCATGCAGCGCGAAACGAAGTCGCGCGGTGCCAGGTCCTTGAGCGTCGGCGCGTAGCGCTCCATGAAGCGCTCGCCGTTGCTGTTGCGCAGGATCGCACCTTCGCCGCGGCAGCCTTCGGTGAGCAGCACGCCGGCGCCGGCCACGCCGGTGGGGTGGAACTGCCAGAACTCCATGTCCTCGAGCGGGATGCCGGCGCGTGCCGCCATGCCCAGGCCGTCGCCGGTGTTGATGAAGGCGTTGGTGCTGGCGGCGTAGATGCGCCCGGCGCCGCCAGTGGCGAACAGCGTCGTCTTGGCCTCGAGGATGTGGACCTCGCCGGTTTCCATCTCGAGCGCGGTAACGCCCAGCACGTCGCCGTCGGCGTCGCGGATCAGGTCGAGTGCCATCCACTCGACGAAGAAGTTGGTGCGCGCCTTGACGTTCTGCTGGTACAGCGTGTGCAGCATGGCGTGGCCGGTGCGGTCGGCGGCGGCGCAGGCGCGCTGCACCGGCTTTTCGCCGTAGTTGGCGGTGTGGCCGCCGAAGGGGCGCTGGTAGATCGTGCCGTCGGGGTTGCGGTCGAAGGGCATGCCCATGTGCTCAAGCTCGTACACCACCTTGGGTGCTTCGCGGCACATGTATTCGATCGCGTCCTGGTCACCGAGCCAGTCGCTGCCCTTGACGGTGTCGTAGAAGTGGTAGTGCCAGTTGTCCTCGGCCATGTTGCCCAGGCTGGCACCGATGCCGCCCTGCGCCGCCACTGTGTGGCTGCGCGTCGGGAAGACCTTGGACAGCACGGCCACGTTCAGGCCGGCCAGCGCCAGCTGCAGCGATGCGCGCATGCCGGAGCCGCCAGCCCCGACGATGACGACATCGAACTTGCGACGCGGGAGTGAACTTGTCGTTGACGTGAGCGCCATGCCTTACAGCCTCCAGAGCACTTGAACGGCCCAGCCCATGCAGCCCACCAGCCAGACGATGGTCGCCACCTGCAGGCACAGCCGCACGCCCACCGGCTTGACGTAATCCATCCAGATGTCGCGCATGCCGACCCAGGCATGCCAGCCCAGCGCGATGAAGACGACGAAGCTCAACACCTTCATCCACTGCGCGGCAAAGATGCCCGCCCAGCGCTCGTAGCCCAGCGGGCCGCCGAACAGCAGCTGCGCCAGCAGCACGATCGTGAACAGGGCCATCAGCACCGCCGTGACGCGCTGGCTGAGCCAATCGCGCAGGCCGTAGTGGGCGCCGACGACGACGCGCTTGGAACCGTAGTTGACCGACATCGCGCGCGCCCTCAGAACAGCCCGAACAGCTTGCCACCCAGCGCCAGCGTGAGCAGCACGCCCAGGCCGAGGGTGATGAGCGCCGAAGAGTGCCCCTGCTGCTTGGACACGCTGTGCGTGGCGTCCATCCACAGGTGCCGCACGCCGGCGATGAAGTGGTGCAGGTAGGACCAGATCAGGGCCCAGACCACGACCTTGACGAGCCACGCCGGCACGAAGCCGATGCCGGCGGCGAAGACGCTCTTGAAGGTCTCGTAGGAGATCTCCGATGTGACGCTGATGTCGAACAGCCAGATGATGAACGGCAGCAGCACGAACATCACCCCGGCGCTGGCACGGTGCAGGATCGACACCACGCCGGCTGGTGGCAGCCGGTACTTCACGGCGTCGATCAAACGCATGGTGCCGGGTCTTTGTCTCGTCATCTCAGGCATCTTGCTCTCTTGAAACTGCGTGAAACCAGATGAGTTTATTGCAATGCAGCAGGCTTACGTGGAACTGCTGAAGGCGGGAAGGTCAGCTCAATTCGTTGCGATAGTGATGCGCCGCGGTGTGGTAGAGCCCGCGCCGCAACTCCACCGGACGGTCGCCATAGGTGAAGGACAGCCGCTCCACCGACAGCAGCGGTGTACCGCCGGGCAGGCCCAGCAGCGCGGCCTCCTCCGCGGGCGCGGCCACGGCGCGGATCTTTTCCTCGGCACGGATCATGTGCACTGCGAACTCGGCCTCGAAGAGCCGGTACATCGGGCCGCGCCAGCCTTCGAGGCGCTCCGCGGTCAGGCCCTTGAAGAGCGAGCCGGGCAACCACAGGTCGTCGAGCACCACCGGGCGTTGCGTGCGGCCTTCGCTGGCCAGCAGCAGCCGGCGCACCTGCACCGCGGCCTCGCCGGCCTTGAGGGCCAGCAGCCGCGCCACCTCGGCCGGCGCGCGCATGCGCCGGCACTCGAGCAGGCGGCGCTGCAGCGGGGCCCGGCTGCCGTCGTCGGGCTCCAGGCGCAGGAAGCGGTACTGCGTCGACTCCTCGGCGTGGGTGGCGACGAAGGTGCCCCTGCCCTGGCGCCGCACCAGCATGTTGTCGGCGGCCATCTCGTCGATGGCCTTGCGCACCGTGCCCTGGCTGACCTTGAAGCGCGCCGCAAGCTCGTTCTCGCTCGGGATGGCCTGGCCGGGCAGCCACTCGCCGGCCTGCAGGCCCTGCACCAGCAGCGCCTTGATCTGCTGGTACAGCGGGCTGAACGACGGCGTGCCCGCTGCCGCCGCGGTGGCGGCGGCCGGGGCGCCTGTGAGGGCGGACGCGCCGGGGGCGTCGACGCTGGAGGTGGCTTCAGGCACGGCCCATTGTCTTACATAAGACATAAGAGTTCAGTCAGGGTGCGGTGACTAGAATCACGGCCTGACCCGAAGCCAGCCTTGCAACCTTTCCCCCAGGAGCTTTCCATGACCAAGAAGCCCGTGCGCGTGGCAGTCACCGGTGCCGCCGGCCAGATCGGCTACGCGCTGCTGTTTCGCATCGCCAGTGGCGAAATGCTGGGCCCGGACCAGCCCGTCATCCTGCAGCTGCTCGAGGTCCCCGACGAGAAGGCCCAGAAGGCGCTCAAGGGCGTGATGATGGAACTCGACGACTGCGCCTTCCCGCTGCTGGCCGGCATGCAAGCCCACAGCGCGCCCGAGACCGCCTTCAAGGACACCGACTACGCGCTGCTGGTCGGCTCGCGCCCGCGCGGCCCGGGCATGGAGCGCGCCGAGCTGCTGTCGATCAACGGCGCCATCTTCACGGCCCAGGGCAAGGCACTGGACAAGGTAGCCAGCCGCAAGGTCAAGGTGCTGGTGGTGGGCAACCCGGCCAACACCAACGCCTACATCGCGATGAAGAGCGCGCCGGGCCTGCCGCGTGAGAACTTCACCGCCATGCTGCGCCTGGACCACAACCGCGCGCTCAGCCAACTGGCGGCCAAGACCGGCAAGCCGGTGGCGTCGATCAAGAAGCTGGCGGTGTGGGGCAACCACTCACCCACCATGTACGCCGACTACCGCTTCGCGACGATCGACGGCGCCAGCGTCATGGACATGATCAACGACCAGGCCTGGAACAAGGACGTCTTCCTGCCCACCGTGGGCAAGCGCGGCGCCGCGATCATCGAGGCGCGTGGCCTGTCGTCGGCCGCCAGCGCCGCCAATGCCGCCATCGACCACATGCGCGACTGGGCCCAGGGCACCGGCAGCGAATGGGTGACGATGGGCGTGGCCAGCAACGGCGAGTACGGTATCCCGAAGGACGTCATGTTCGGCTTCCCGGTCACCTGCGCCGGCGGCCAGTACACGATCGTCAAGGACCTGCCGATCGACGCCTTCAGCCAGGGCTGCATCGACAAGACGCTGGCCGAGCTGACGGGCGAGCAGGACGGCGTCAAGCACCTGCTGTGAGCCGCAGCGACGGGCGGCCGATGGAAGACCGGTCATGACGAGCCCCCGCAGCGTGCTCTTCGGCGCCGGTGATGCGCCGCCGGCGCTGCCGGTGTGCGACCACTATGCCGGCGTCGAACTGCGCATGCGCAAGAGCCTGCGGCTGCAGGTCGAGATGGGGCCGGTCTTCGATGTCACGCTCGACAACGAGGACGGCGCGCCGGTCGGCGGCGAGGTCGAACACGCGCACCTCATCGCGTCCTTGCTGGGCGGCCCCGACAACCGCCACGGCCGCGTCGGCGTGCGGCTGCTGCCGGTGGAACACCCGCGCTTCGAGGACGTGGCGCGCATCGTGCTGGCCGCGGCCAAGCCACCGGCCTACCTGATGTTGCCCAAGCCCGAGCGCCTGGCCGACGTGCAAGCCGCGGCCCAGGCCCTCGACGCGCTCGGCGGTGCTGCCGTGCCGCTGCACGCGCTCGTCGAGACCCACGGCGCGCTGCGCGACGTGTTCGCCATCGCAGCGCACCCGCGCATCGAGTCGCTGTCGTTCGGCCTCATGGACTTCGTCTCGGCCCACCGCGGCGCGATCCCGCAAAGCGCGATGAGCGGCGCCGGACAGTTCGAGCACCCGCTGGTGGTGCGCGCCAAGCTCGAGATCGCCGCCGCCTGCCACGCCGCGGCCAAGACGCCATCGCACTGCGTCTTCACCGAGTTCAAGGACACGCAGGCCCTGCAGGCGGCGGCCGAGCAGGCCTGCCGGCTGCTCGGCTACACGCGCATGTGGAGCATCCACCCGGCGCAGATCAGCGTCATCGTCGACGCCTTCTCGCCCACCGTGGCCGAGCTCGACCAGGCCATCGAGATCATCACCGCGGCGCAGGCCGCGCGCTGGGCGCCGATCCGCCACAAGGACACGCTGCACGACCGCGCCAGCTACCGCTATTTCTGGCACGTCATCGAGCGCGCGCACCGCACCTCGCTGGGCGCCGGCATTCCGGCCGAACAGCGACTGGCCTGGTTCGGCCCCACGGCGCCAATTTCTGCACACTGAGCGGCGCGCCGTGCTGGCGAGCTTGCACGGCGTTGCACTCGCCAACGCCTGCACACGCCGGGGTTTTGAAGAATGCACGCTCCTGCAGCCTTCAAGGATCGACCCATGCAACGCACCGCCCTCGCCTTGTTCCGCGTGTCGCCGCTGCTCGCCAGCCTCGGCACGGCCCTGATGTCCACCGCTGCCCTGGGCGCCGAGAGCCTGAGCGCGGGCCAGCTCGCCGCCGCCGAACGCGTGTTCGTGGGCACCGCCAGCTGCGACGCCCAGCAGCAGATCACGCTGCAGGCGCTGGCCGGCCAGCCCGGTCACTTCAAGCTCAGCCACAAGAAGGCCAGCTACACCATGGTGCCGCAAGAGACGAGCAGCGGCGCGGTGCGCCTGGAAGACCCGAAGTCGGGCCTGGTGTGGATCCAGATTCCGGCCAAGTCGATGCTCATGAACACCAAGCTCGGCCAGCGCGTGGCCGACGCTTGCGTCACGCCCGAGCAGCTCAAGGCCAGCCAGACGGCGAGCGCACGGTAGCGCGCCCGGCGTGGCTGCCAAGCCCGGCGGTGCCTGAACTGACACGGCGCTGAAGACCGGTGGTTGCGGCCGGGTATTGCGGGCATTCCTGGGCGCGCCAGCAGGCTCGGGCTTCAGTCGGCAGACTGGCGACCGATATCTGACCGTCCCCTTCTGCATCCTCTGGAGCCCGCTGATGATTTCCGTGATTCTTGCCCTCGTGCCGATCCTGTTCGCCACCGGCTTCCTGACCTGGACCATGACCATGGGCGCGCGCGAGCAGGCGCGCTCCGACGCCTGGGCCGCCCAGTGGCTCAAGGCGAACCGTCCGACGCACTGAACTCAGCCGCGTCCGCCGTCTCGGCCCGCCCGCTCGGCGGGCTTTTTTCATGGCCGCCGGCAATGTTGGTAGGCTGCACGCCTTCGCACCCGCCGGCCCACCCGGCACCGCACCATGAAGCGTCTTCTGATCTCCCTGTGCCTGGCCGCGTTGCTGCCAGCGGCGCTGGCCCAGCAACTCAAGCTGCGCATCCTGGGCACCACCGACGTCCACATGAACCTGCTGGCCTACGACTACTACCAGGACAAGGCGGTGGAGGAGTACGGCCTGGCGCGCACCGCCACGCTCATCAGGGCCGCGCGCGCCGAAGCGCGCAACCACCTGCTGTTCGATAACGGCGACCTGCTGCAGGGCAATCCGCTGGGGGACTTCGTGGCCCGCATCCAGCCGCTGCAGCCGGGCCGGCTGCATCCGGCCTACAAGGTCATGAACGCCCTGGGCTACGACGCAGCCAACGTCGGCAACCACGAATTCAACTACGGCCTGCCCTTCCTGCGCGGCGCGTTGCCGGGTGCGGCATTCCCGTACGTCAGCGCCAACGTCGTGCGCGACGAAGGGCCGGACAAGGGCCAGCCGGCCTTCACGCCCTACGTCATCCTCGATCGCCGCTTCACCGACGAGGCCGGTGCCGGGCAGCGGCTGAAGATCGGCGTCATCGGCTTCGTGCCGCCGCAGATCATGCAGTGGGACCGCCTCAACCTCACGGGCCGCGTGGCCGCGCGCGACATCCCCGAGACCGCGCGCCGCCTGGTGCCGCAGATGCGCGCCGCCGGCGCCGACCTGGTGGTGGTGCTGGCGCACTCCGGCTTCGAGTTCGGCGAGACGGTGTTCTTTGCCGAGAACACCGTGGCCCGCCTGGCCGAGGTGCCGGGGGTCGACGCCATCGTCTTCGGCCACTCGCACGGTGAATTCCCGGGTCGCTTCTTCAACCGCCACCCCAAGGTCGACCTCGAGCGCGGCACCATCAACGGCGTGCCGGCGGTGATGGCCGGCTTCTGGGGCAGCCACCTGGGCGTCATCGATCTCGTGCTCGACAAGGCCGGCGGCCGTTGGGCGACAGTCTCTGCCCGCGCCGAGTTGCGCCCGGTCTACGACCGCAGCGCGCGCAAGGCCCTGGTCGCGCCCGACCCCGAGGTGGCAGCACTGGTGCGCGCCGAGCACGAAGGCACGCTGGCTTACGTGCGCGCCGAAGTCGCACAGACCACGGCGCCGATCCACAGCTACTTCGCCCAAGTCGCCGACGACCCCTCGGTGCAGCTCGTCGCGCTGGCGCAGCTGGCCTACGGGCGGCGCGCGCTGGCGGCCACGCCGCATGCCGAGCTGCCGGTGCTCTCGGCTGCTGCGCCCTTCAAGACCGGTGGCCGTGGCGGTGCCAACAACTACACCGACATCCCCGCCGGCCCGCTGGCCGTGCGCAACGTGGCCGACCTCTACGTCTACCCCAACACCGTCAGCGTCGTGCGCCTCACCGGCGCGCAGGTGCGCGAGTGGCTCGAGATGTCGGCCGTCGCCTTCAACCGCATCGACCCGCAAGGCGCGCCGGCGCAGCAGCTCGTCGACGCCAGTTTCCCGAGCTACAACTTCGACACCCTCGACGGTGTCAGCTACAACATCGACGTGACCCAGCCGGCGCGCTACAACCGCGGCGGCAAGCTCGTGGCGCCCGACGCGCGGCGCATCGTGGACCTGCGCTTCAAGGGCCAGCCCATCGACGACAAGGCCTGGTTCGCCGTCGTCACCAACAACTACCGCGCTTCAGGCGGCGGCGACTTCCCGGGCCTCGACGGCAGCAACGTGATCCTGCAGGCGCCCGATGAAAACCGCGAGGCGCTGCTGCAGTACCTGCAGGCCAACCCGCGCGTCACCCCCACCGCCGACGGCAACTGGCGCATCCTGCCAGTGCCCGGCGTGAAGCTGCGCTTCGTCTCCAGTGCCGCCGCCGTCAAGCACCTGGCGCGCTACCCGCAGATCCTGCTCGTCGCCGAGCGCGGCGACGGCCTGGCCGAGTTCGAGCTGGCGCCTTGACGCTGCCCGGCGCCCGCGCTGCCGCGCAGCGCGGCCTGATCCTCATCGCCAGCCTGCTGCTGCTGGCACTGGCGGCGCTGGCGGTGGCGCTGCTGGCCCTGGCGGCCGCCGCGGCCTGGTACTGGAACGAGTTGCCGGCGCTCGACAAGGCCACCGCGTACCGGCCGCAACAGCACCTGCAGGTGCTCACCGCCGACGGCGTGGAGATCGCGCAGTTCGGTGCCGAGCGGCGCATCTTCGTGCCGGTGGCGCAGGTGCCCCAGGCGCTGCGCGACGCCGTACTGGCGGTCGAGGACGCGGGCTTCTATGCCCACAGCGGCATCAGCTGGCGCGGCCTTGTGCGCGCCGCGCTGGCCAACCTGAGCGGCGGCGTGCCGCAGGGCGCCAGCACCATCACGCAGCAGGTCTCGCGCACCTTCTTCCTGAGCCAGCGGCGCACCGCCGAACGCAAGATCAAGGAGGCGCTGATCGCGCTGCAACTGGAGCGCCAGCTCGGCAAGGACCAGATCCTCGAGCTCTACCTCAACCAGATCTACCTCGGCCAGCGCGCCTATGGCTTCGGCGCCGCGGCGCAGGTCTACTTCGGCAAGCCGCTGGCGGCGCTCAACACGGCCGAGATGGCGCTGCTCGCCGGCCTGCCGCAAAACCCCATCTATGCCAACCCGATCGCCAACGCCGGCGCGGCGCGCAAGCGCCAGCAGTGGGTGCTGCAGCGCATGCTGCGCACCGGCGCGATCAACGCCGCCGAGCACGCGCGCGCGCTGGCCACGCCGATCGTGCTGCGCAGCCCGAGCTTCGTCGACGTGCACGCCCAGCACGTCGCCGAGATGGCGCGCCGCGCGGTCGTCGAAAGGCTCGGCGACAAGGCCTACACCGAAGGCATCCGCGTCTTCACCTCGCTGCGCGCCGAAGACCAGCGCGCCGCCCACGCCGCGCTGCGCCGCGCCCTCATGGCGCACGAGCGCAAGCAGGCCTGGCGCGGGCCCGAAGAGCAAGAGACGCTGCCCGATGACCCGGCGCAGGCCGAGCGCGCCGCCGCGCTGGCACTCAAGGACGGCCGCGACGACGACGACCTGCGGCTGGCCATCGTGATGTCCGCCAGCACGCGCGAAGTCACGGCCAAGCTGGCCAGCGGCGACACCGTGGTGCTGCGCGGCGATGCGCTGCAGTGGGTGCAGGCAGCGCTGGCGCCCAAGGCCGGCGAGCGCCTGGCGCTGCGCCGCGGCTCGGTGGTGCGACTGGCCAGCGTCGCCCGCGGCAAGGCCAGCGAGTGGACGCTGGCCCAGTGGCCGCAGGCCGAGGGGGCCTTCGTCGCGCTCGACCCTGCCACGGGCCGCGTGCGCGCGCTGGTGGGCGGCTTCGCTTTCAGCCGCCAGCAGTTCAACCGCGCCACTGGCGCAGCGCGCCAGCCGGGTTCGGCCTTCAAGCCTTTCCTGTATTCAGCGGCGCTCGAAGACGGGGTCATGCCCGAGAGCCTGGTCGACGATGCGCCGCTCACCGACGCGGACGGCGGTGTGCCGGGCTGGAACCCGCACAACGCCGACGGCCGCTTCGACGGCGAGATCACGCTGCGCGAGGGCCTGGTGCGGTCCCGCAACCTGGTCAGCGTGCGGCTGCTGCAGCAGCTGGGCCTGGCCCCGGCACGCGACTGGATCGCCCGCTTCGGCTTCGACATGGCGCAGCAGCCGCAGGACCTGACGCTGGCGCTGGGCACGGGCAGCGTGACGCCGATGAAGATGGCGCAGGCCTACGCCGTGCTGGCCAATGGCGGCCACCGCGTCGAGCCGGTGCTGATCGAGCGCATCGTCGGCCCTCAGGGCCAGCTGCTCTACGAAGCGCCGCGCGCCGCGGCGCTGTCCGAGGCCAGCCGCGTGGTGCCCGAACGCAACGTCTTCCTGGTCAACACGCTGCTGCGCGATGTCACGTTGCGCGGCACCGCCGCCAAGGCGCAGGCGCAGTTGCAGCGCCCCGATCTCTACGGCAAGACGGGCACCACCAACGACGCGGTCGATGCCTGGTTCGCCGGCTGGGCGCCAGGCGCGGTGGCCGTGGCCTGGGTCGGCTACGACGAACCGCGCAGCCTGGGTGAACGCGAATCGGGCGGCGGCCTGGCGCTGCCGATCTGGATCGACGCCATGACCCGGCTGCTGCGCGGCGTGCCAGTGCAGCCGCTGGCGTTGCCCGCCGGCGTCGTCGCGGTGGGCCGCGACTGGCGTTACACCGAATGGGCCGAGGGTGGTTTCGTCGCCCGCGTCGGCAGCCCGAATCCGCCACCGTCCGGCCCGGCCGCCACCGCCACCGCGCCCGCCACCGCGCCCGCCACCGCGGCGTCGGCTGGCGGCCGCTGAAGCGGCTTGTCGACGGTGCGCCTGCGTACCGACCCGCGCGCTTCGGCACCCTAACGTACAAGGCTGGGAGAGCCCACCGCTCTTCGCCAGCGCCTGGGCGCGCCAAGGAAACCGTCATCGAAGAAGTGCAGCCGATCACGCCGCGCGCGCTGCTGTCGCTGCTCCGGGGCGCCGGCGCGGCCTGGGTCAGCGACCGCGCCCCCAGCATGGGCGCGGCGCTGGCCTACTACACGCTGTTCTCGATGGCGCCGCTGCTGCTGCTCGTGATGTCGGTGGCCGGCGCGATGTTCGGCATCGACACCGCGCGCGCCGAGATCCTGTCGCAACTGCGCGCGCTGCTCGGCGAAGCCGGCGCCGCGGCGGTGGCCGACTTGCTGAGCAGCGTGCAACGCAGCGGCCAGTCGACACTGGCGGCCGTCGTCGGCGCGCTGCTGCTGACGCTGGGCGCGACCAGCGTGTTCGCGGAGCTGCAGGATGCGCTCGACCACATCTGGCATGTCGAAACCCAGCGCCGCGGCGGCACGCTGTGGCAGTTGCTGCGCCAGCGCCTGCTGTCCTTCGGCCTCGTGCTGGGGGTGGGCTTCCTGCTCATGGTGTCGCTGGCAGTGAGCGCCGGGCTCGCCGCCTGGGGGCGCTGGTGGGCGCCGGCGTTCGGCGGCGTCGCCGCGACGATGTCCTGGGCCAACCACGCGCTCGACTATCTCTTGACAGCGCTGCTCTTTGCCGCCATCTACAAATGGATGCCTCGGGCGCGCATCGGCTGGGCCGATGTGGCGCTCGGCAGCCTGCTCACGGCGTTGCTGTTCACGCTGGGCAAGGCGCTCATCGGCTGGTATATCGGCAGCAGTGGCGTAGCGGCGGGCTTTGGTGCCGCCAGCGCTTTCGTCGCACTGCTGGTCTGGGTCTACGGCTCGGCGCAGGTGTTCCTGTACGGCGCCGAGGTGACCTGGCTGTTCGCGCGCCGCCACGGCTCGCGCGCCGGCATCGTGCCAGCGCAACCGGTGGCGGCGCCGCCCGCCATTCAGCGCCGCGCCTGATCGGCGCAAAAGCTGGCCAGCGCCGCCAGCACGCGCTGCACCACCTGCTGGGCGGCCTGCACGCCAGCGGCCGGGTCGTCGCTGACGGTGGCCACACTGTCGTCGAATTCACGCCAGGCGATGGCCTGGCGCGTGCGCGTGTCCAGCAGCACGGCTCGCAGCGTCAGCCGCAGCTGGCTCGGGCGGGTACTGAAGTCCTGCTGCAGGCGGATGAGTTCGGTCTCCAGCCGCAGGCCCGCCACCGCGACCGAGGGCGCCAGCAGCACGACAGCAAAGGCGCCGCTGTCCTGCAGCGCGCGCACGAGCAGCGGTGCCAGCAGCTGCGCCGGCGTGTCGACCCATTCGTTGAAGGCAAAGGCCTGCAGCTCCTGCGCCCGCTCCAGGTACAGCATGCGCTTGCTGTCGTAGCCGGCTGCTGCCCGCGGCACCGCGACCAGCAGCGCCGGCGCGCCGACCGCCGGCGCCAGCGGCACGCGGGCGGCTGCGCCGCCATCGAGCGTGTGCCGCGCTGGTGCTGCCGCCGGCTTGGGCAGCAGCGTGCCGCTGCAGCCCGCCATGCCCACCGACAGTGCAGCGAGCAGCAGCTGCCGGCGCTCGCGCCCGGTGTCGTCGCTGCCGGGTGGTGTGGCTGTCATGGTCGTGCCCTTTCTCCAGGCCCGGGCCTTGGCGCCGGGTTGCCCACGATCAGGCTGCTCGGGCTGCCGGTCGTCTGTTCACTCAAGCGGCGCAGCGACGTCGCCAGCAGCTGCAGCTCGGCCATCAGGCGCGACAGCTCGGGCAGCGTTTCGCTGCCCACCTGCTGCACGCCGCTGGCCGCCGCATCGACGGCGACGGCGGCGCGCGCGCTAGCCGCTGCCGCGACATCGGCCATGCGCTCCACGGCTTGCGCGCTGCTGGCGATGCGGTCGAGCGTGGGCTCCAGCTTCTGCCCCGCCTGCGCCGTCAGGCGGGCCGTGCGCGCACCGTCCTGGATGCCCGCGCTCAGCGTCTGCTGCTGCGCGGCCAGTGCGTGCGCCAGCAGCGCGGTATCGGCCAGCGTGGCCTTCAGCGCGAGCTGGTTTTCGGTGTTGAAGACGGCGTTGAGGTTGTTCGAGACGCGGTCGATGTTGGCCAGCACATTGGTCACCACGCTCTCCAGCCGCGCGCCCAGCGACAGCTTGAAGGGGATCGTCGGCGCCACGCCGTCACGGTCGGCCAGCAGCGGCGGCGAGCCGGCGCTTCCGCCGCTGAGCTCGACGTAGGCGATACCGGTCAGCCCCTGCGTCTTGAGCACGGCCACGGTGTCGCGCTTGATCGGTGTGCCGCGCTCGATCAGGAAGTACAGCCGCACCTGCTGCGAGTTCAGCGGGTCGATGCCGATGTGGCTGACCTTGCCGACATCCACACCCATGTACTTGACCGGTGCATCGACGCTCAGCCCGGCCACCGATTCCTGGATCACGGCCTGGTAGCGATCCTTGGACTGCTTGCCGCCCAGGCCCGCGGCCAGCCACAGCACGCCGGCCACCAGCGCCGCGCCCAGCACCAGCACGAAGGCGCCGACGAGCGTGTAGTTGACCTTGTCGTCCATGCTTGCCTCGCGCCCGGGCTAGGCCGCAGCCCGCGTGCGGCGCGCCGCGGCGCCGCGCCGGTCTTCGAAGTAGGCGCGCACGGCGGCGTGCTCGTGCTGCGCCAGCGCGTCCATCGTGTCCAGCGCGATGACCCGCCCCTCGCCCAGCACGGCGACGCGGTCGGTGACCTGCCACAGCAGTTCGAGGTCGTGGCTGACGATGACGATCGTGGGGCCGAACAGCGCGTGCGTGTGCAGGATCAGATCGTCGACGCCGGCCGCGCTGGCCGGGTCCAGGCCCGAGGTGGGCTCGTCCAGGAACAGCAGCTCCGGATCGAGCGCCAGCGCGCGCGCCAGCGCGGCGCGCTTGAGCATGCCGCCACTCAATTCACCAGGCAGCTGCAGTGCCGCCTCGGGCGCCAGGCCGGTGAGCGCGAGCTTCCACTCGGCGATCTCGTCGATCAGCGCGTCGGCCAGGCCGGTGTGCTCGCGCAGCGGCAGGCCGACGTTCTGGCGCACCGTCAGCGAGCTGAAGAGCCCGCCGCCCTGGAACATCACGCCCCAGCGCCGCCGCAGCGCCAGCGCCTGCGCCGCGTCGAGCGTGGCCACGTCCTCACCGAAGAGCCGGATGCGGCCCGAGTTCGGCCGCTGCAGCAGGATCATCTCGCGCAGCAGCACCGACTTGCCCGAGCCGCTGCCACCGGCCAGGCCCAGGATCTCGCCGCGCCGCACGCTCAGGTCCAGCCCCTCGTGCACGCTGTGGTTGCCAAAGCGGGTGCAGACCTGCTGCAGCTCGATGACGGCCGGCGCGCTGTCGTCCACGCTAGAGGTCCAGCAGGTTGAAGGCGACCGAGAAACCGGCGTCGACAACGATGACGAGGAAGATCGCCTGCACCACGCTGAGCGTGGTCTGGCGGCCGACGCTGTCGGCGCCGCCGCGGGTGCGAAAGCCCTGGAAGCAACCGATGAGCACGATGATGAAGGCGAACACCAGCGACTTGCCCACGCCGATGAGGAAGGCCGAGCCCTGCATGACGCGGCCGAAGCGACTCGTGAATTCGCCGAAGCCGATGTCGAGTTGCGAGCGCGCCATGACCATGCCGCCGAGCACGCCTGTGATGTCGGCGAACACCGTGAGCAGCGGCAGCGCCAGCGCCAGGGCCATGATCTTGGGCAGCACCAGGCGCTCCTGCGGGTCGATGCCCAGCGTGCGCAGGGCATCGATCTCTTCGCTGACCACCATGGTGCCGATCTGCGCCGCGTGGGCCGAGCCGGAGCGCCCGGCGATGATGATGGCGGTGATGAGCGGCGCGAATTCGCGCAGCATGGCGTAGCCCACGAGCTCGACCACGAAGACGTTGGCGCCGTAGTTGCGCAGTTGATCGGCGCCCTGGTAAGCCACCACGACACCGAGCAGGAACGACATCAGGCCGATGATCGGCAGCGCGTCGAAGCCGCCGATCTGCGTCTCGTGCAGCACCGCGCGCCAGCGCAGGCGCCGCGGGTGGCGCAGCGCCGCGGCAGCGGCCATGCCGAGCTCGCCGACGAAGCCGACGAAAGCCAGCGCCTGCTGCGCGCCGGCCACCGCCTGCTCGCCGCTGCGGTACAGCAGGCCGCGCCGCGGTGCCTGCGCCGGGGTGCGTGCGGCACCCGAGCGCACTTCCTGCATCAGGCCTTCGGCGCGGGCAGGCCAGCCACGCAGACTGGGCTGCGCCGGCTGGCCGCGCAGCCGGCGCTGCAGCACCCAGGCGCCGGCACTGTCGATGGCGATCAGCGCCGAGCCATCGACGACACTGGGCAGCGGCGCGGCTTCGTCGCTGGCCGCGGTGTCGGCGCTGTCGGCGCTGTCGGCGGTGTCCGCCAGCGCACCCAGGCCGTTGACGGTCCAGGCCCCGCCCAGCACCCAGGTGCCGGCGGTGCTGCGGTCCAGCGTGGCAGGGCTGGCGGCGAGCGTGGCGTCAGGGGCGGCTGGAGTAGCGGGCGGGGACATGGACGCGCGATCGTGCGCGGCGAGCGGCCTGCGGTCTGTCCGCTGGCGCACCCAGGCCGCCGACGTCCTCCCCAGCGTCCACCCGACCGTGGGCCCGCGCACAGACATCAACGGCAGCGCGACGTACAAGGTCCGGCTGAACCTGGCAAGGATGGCTGCCCCGACGATGACCCCCCGCAACTTCAAATGGCTGATGGCCGCGCTGCTCACCCTGCCGGCCCTGGTCGGGGCGGCGCTGCTGTTCGTGATCGTGTTCGGCTGGAACTGGGCCCGCGCACCGCTGCAAGACCTGGCGCTCGACAAGACCGGGCGCGCCCTGCTCATCGGTGGCGACCTCGAACTGCACTGGGCCTGGCCGCTGCCGCGCATCAGCGCCGCCAACGTGAGCTTTGCCAATCCGCCCTGGGCACTGGCGCCGCAGATGCTGGCCGCCGAAGCGGTGGACGTGACGCTCGACCTGCCCGCCCTGCTGCAGGGTCGCCTGGCCTTCCCGCAGGTGCGCCTGAAGCAGCCGCGGGTGTTCCTGGAGCAGGCCTCCGGCGGACGCAAGACCTGGCTGCTCGACCGCCTGCAGATCGACGAGAACCGGCGCATCCCGATCGGCCAGGTGCTGCTCGACGCCGGGCAGATCACCTACATCGACACCGACCACCACACCGCCCTCCACGCCGCCCTGTCGACCCCGGGCAGCGGCGCGGCCGGGTCTGCCGACGTGGTCTTCCGCGCCCAAGGCCTGTACCAGGGCCAGCCCGTGCTGGCCCACGGCAGCGGCGGCGCGGTGCTGGCCTGGCGCGACGACCGCGCACCCTACCCGATGCAGGTCCAGGCCACGCTGGGCAACACCCAGGTGAGCGCCGCCGGCACCGTGACCAGCCTGCACGACTGGGCCGCCGTCGATCTGGCGCTGGTGCTCAGCGGCGACAACCTGGCGTCGCTGTTCCCGCTCATCGGCATCGCGCTGCCGCCGACACCGGCCTACCGCAGCGCAGGCCGCCTGCTGCGCCAGGGCACGCGCTGGCGCTACGAATCCTTCACCGGGCAGATCGGCCGCAGCGACATCGCCGGCACGCTGCAGGTCGACACCGCGCAGGCGCGGCCGCTGCTCACCGGTGCGCTGGTGTCACGCCGGCTCGACCTTGCCGACCTCGGCCCTGCGGTCGGCCGCCCGCACCCGGCGCCGGCGCTGGCCCCGGGCGAGACCGTCAAGCCCGCGACCCCGGCGCCGGCGGCTCACGTGCTGCCCAACCTGGCGCTGGACACCACGCGCTGGGCGAGCCTGGACGCCGACGTCACGCTCAAGGCGCAGAGCCTGGTGCACAGCCAGTCGCTGCCGCTGGAGCAACTGCAAATGCGCGCCGTGCTCAAGGACCGCCAGCTCACGCTCGACCCCTTGGACTTCGGCATCGCCGGCGGCCAGCTCAAGGCCCAGGTCGCGCTCGACGGCCGCGCCGCGCCGCTGCGCGGCCGCGCCAAGGCGCAGTTGCGCGGCCTCAAGCTGGCCCAGCTGCTGCCCGCGGCGGCGCTGGGCAGGACCAGCGTCGGCCTGCTCGGCGGCGAGCTCGATCTCAGCGGCCAGGGCGCCTCGGTGGGGCGCATGCTGGCCACCGCCAACGGCCGCGTCAGCCTGGTGGCGCAACGCGGCGAGATCAGCCGCCTGCTGATGGAGCAGACGGGCCTGCACCTGCTCGAGATCCTGAGCCTCAACCTCACCGGCGACCAGACCATCGCGCTCAACTGCCTGGTGGCCGACTTCGTCGTCGCCGACGGCATGATGGGCGCCCGCGCGCTGGTGCTGGACACCGCGGTGAACACGCTCGTCGGCCGCGGCAGCATCAACCTGGCGCAGGAGACGCTGGACCTGACCATCGTGCCGCACACCAAGGTGGCCAGCGCGGTGGCGCTGCGCACGCCCTTCAACGTCAAGGGCAGCTTGCGCGAGCCGCGGGTGCAACTGGACACGGCGCGCATCGCGCTGCGCGGCGGCGGCGCGCTGCTGCTGGGCCTGCTCAACCCGCTGCTGGCCCTGGTACCGCTGTTCGAGCCCGGGCCTGGCGTTGGCACCGACTGCGCCGGCCTCGTGCGCCAGGCGCAGGCGCCACAAGCCGCTGCCTCGGCCGCGTTGGCTGTCTCGGCCGCACCGACCGGCCGGGCCCGTCTACCACTGCAGTGAGGGCAACTCGTGGAAGACGCGCCGCGTGCCCTGCAGCCACTGCTGCTTGAGGGTGTCGAAGTACTCGTCGCCTTCGTCGAAGCGCCGCTGCATCGTCACCTGCAGGCTGTCGGCGGCGTAGCACAGCAGATCGATGGGCATGCCCACCGAGAGATTGCTGATCATCGTCGAATCGAAGGACACCAGCACGCACTTGGTGGCGTCTTCCAGCGTCGCGCTGGAGGTCACGGCGAGGTCGAGGATGGGTTTGCCGTACTTGGCCTCACCGGTCTGCAGGAAGCTCGTGTCGGTGCCGGCCTCGATGAAGTTGCCTTCGGCGTAGATGCGAAACAGGCGCATCTCCTCGCCGGCGATCTGGCCGCCGAGGATGAACGAGGCGTTGAACTTGAGGCCGCCGCCTTCCATGAAGGGGCCGTCGCGACGCTCGATGTCGCGCAGCGCATCCGACACCAGGTTGGCGACGTCGAACATCGAGCCCACGCTCCACAGGTGCGGCGCAACGCCTGCGGCGCGCTGGCGCAGCACGTTGATCACCGCCTGCGTCGCGGCCAGGCCGCCCGAGCTGAGCAGCACGAGCACGCGGTCGCCGGCACGTTCGAACACCGTCATCTTGCAGAAGCGGGCGAAGTTGTCGACGCCGGCGTGGGTGCGTGAATCGCTGGCGAAGATCAGACCTTCCTGCAGCTTGACGCCGACGCAGTAGGTCATGTCGGCGCCACCTCGTCGGCCCAGACCTTGAAGCGCTGCAGCGTGTTGGGGCCGAAGGTGCTGGCCAGCGCCACGTCGCAGGCGTCGCGGCCGCGCGCCATCAGCACGCGGCCGATGCGCGGCGTGTTGTTGCGTGCGTCGAAGGTGTACCAGCGCTCGCCCAGCCAGACTTCGAACCAGGCCGCAAAGTCCATCGGCCCGTAGGGCGGCGCGGTACCCATGTCGCCCAGGTAGCCGGTGCAGTAGCGGGCCGGGATGTTCATGCAGCGGCACAGCGCGATGGCCAGGTGGGCGTAGTCGCGGCAGACGCCGCGGCCTTCGTTGTAGGCCTCCCAGGCGGTGCGCGTGCGGCGCGCGTGGGGGTAGCCGAACTCGATGCGCCGGTGCACGAAGTCGCAGATCGCCTGCACGCGCGCCCAGCCCGTGGGGCCGGCGCCGAAGTGCTGCCAGGCGGCCTCGGACAGCTGGTCGGTTTCGCAGTAGCGGCTGCCCAGCAGGTAGACCAGCGTCGACTCGGGCAGGTGCTCCACCGGCGTCTGCTGCGCCTGCGGCACGACGACGTCGACAAGGCCCGTGTCGCGCACCAGCGCGTCGGTGCTGAGCCGGAAGCTCCCCGGCGGCGCGACGAGCCGCGTGCACCAGTTGCCGAAGCCGTCGCGGTAGGCGGTGACAGGCACCGCCGGGCTCGTCACCAGGTGGTCCGGCCGCAGCAGGTCCGAGGCCCTGGAGTAGTGGATGCTCAGCGCCAGGATCATCGGCGTCGGGCCGGGACACTGGTACTCCATCTCGAAACCGACTCGGATCTGCATGGGCTGGGTGCTTTCTGGGCGTCAGGGAAGGGCGGACTCGGTGCCGGATTCGATGCCCGGCGGGGTGCCGGGCCGGGTGCCATAGTAGGCGTGAATGCTGCGCTCCCAGGTGACGTCGGCCATGTCGGGCCAATGCTCCTTGTTGAAGCCCGGCGCGTCTGCGAGGCGGTCCTTGTTGACGTCGAGCACGAAGCGCTTGTTGACGGTGTCCAGCTTCAGTGCCGCCCACGGCACCGCAAAGAGCTTGTCGCCCAGGCCCATGAAGCCACCGAAGGACAGCACGGCGTAGCTGATGCGGCCGCTGCGCATGTCGAGCATGATTTCCTTGATGTCGCCCAGATCCTCTGCGTCCTGGTTGAAGACGTCGTTGCCGATCAGCGTGTCCGCGCCCATCAGGTGCGGCCCGGGGCCGTGGCGGTGGTCAGGGCCCCCGGCGCCAGGGGTCGTGACCTTGTAGATGCCGTAGGCGTCGCGTTCTTCGTAGTTCATGGGCATTCCTGTGAGCAGGCGAAAGGTGCTGCGAGGCCCCAGCTTGGCCCGCCGTGTCGCGGCAGTCTGTTAGACAGCGCACAGGCCGCCGCCATCAGGCCCAGGCTGGCGCGCCGCCTTGGCCGGCGCGCGGCCATGGCGGCTGCGGCGCAGCGCCGATCGGCGTCGCCGGCACGTCCGGCTCCAGCCGGTCATAGGCTCGTCGCACGACGCGGTAGCACTCGCAACTGCGCTCTTCGAGCCCGGCGCACGCCGAGCAGTGCGGCGATGCGCTGCTGCGTGACCTGGATCTCGCAGCCGCCACGGCGATCCAGGTGCAGCAGCAGCCAGCGGCACAACTGTTGGTCGAGCGCGTGGTGGCGGTGGCAAGCCGAGCCCTGCGCCCTGTGACTGAACAGCGCCTGCGTGTAGCGCAGCAGCGCCTGGATCAGGGCCGGTGATTGGCGGGCCTGCTGCGCCATCTGCGCAGCACCCACGCGCCAGGCCGCGCCGGAGCGCTGCACCACGGTGCCGCTGAGGGCGTCGCGATGCGCTCCTCGGCACTGCGCCGGCCCACCGACAACAGCGTACCGTCGACCAGCGATTCCTCGTGCGCGGTGAGCCAGGTGGCGTTGAATCCCATCGAGGGCGAGCGGCGGTGGATCTCCCACAGCACGTCGCGCTGGAAGACGCAGAACGCGGCCTCGGTCAGCGTGTCCACGCCATGCGCTGCGGCGTCGCCCATCTTCTGCTGCGCGCCGATGAAATCACCGCCGAGCAGGAAGCTCAGGATCTGGCGCCGGCCGTCGCTCAGCGTCTTGTAGCCAAAGGCCCAGCCGCGCAGCAGCGTGAACAGCGGCGCGTCGGTCTGGTCTTCGTGGCTCAGCGTCTGCGCCGGGTCCGTTGCGGCGGCCGGCTCGGACGCCGCCCTCGCCCTCAGCCCCGGCGTCCCCCGCCCACCACCAGCAACAGCAGTCCCACTGCGACGGCGGCGCCGCCGGCCCAGACCGGGATGTTGACGGTCTGCTGTTCCTTGACCGACAGCTCCAGCGGCCCGATCTTGGCCTCGTGCGTCTGCTTGGTGTAGCTGAAGCTGCCGTAGCCCAGCGCCAGCAGGCCGACGACGAGGATCACGATGCCGAGCATCTTCTGACTGTTCATTTGATGTCTCCAGGGTGCCCCGGGCGGGCGCGAGTTGATGCAGCCGCCAGGGGCGGGGCCGCGGCTGCGGCGCCTGCTTTGTAGGCGGGCCGGCAACGGGCGTCTGTTCGCCGGCGCACCATGCCGGCGCGTGCTCAGTCCGGGGTGCGCAACGGCAGCAGGCGGTCGTATTCCAGCTTGACGACGCCGTAGCACTCGCAACTGCGCTGCTCGAGGCCCGGCCGGTCGAGCACGGTGATGTGGCCGCGGGCATAGCGGATGAGCGCCAGCTTCTGCAGCTTCAGCGCCGCTTCGGTGACGCCTTCGCGGCGTACGCCCAGCATGTTGGCGATCAGCTCCTGCGTCATGCGCAACTCGTTGCCGGGCAGGCGGTCCAGGCTGAGCAGCAGCCAGCGGCACAGCTGCTGGTCCAGTGCGTGATGGCGGTTGCAGGCGGCGGTCTGCGTCATCTGCGTGATCAGTGCCTGGGTGTAGCGCAGCAGCAGGTGCATCACCGGCGCGGAGCGGCTGAACTCGTCCTTGATGGTGTGCGCCTTCATGCGAAAGCCCTCGCCCGCGCTTTGCACCACGGCGCGGCTGGGCGTCGAGCCGCCACCCATGAACAGCGACACGCCGACCAGGCCCTCGAAGCCGGCGACCGCGATCTCCGCCGAGGCACCGTCTTCCATCACGTACAGCAGCGAAACGATCGCCGTGGTGGGGAAGTAGACGTGGCTCAGCGTCACGCCCGACTCGTAGAGCACGTGGCCCAGCGGCAGATCGACGCGCTCAAGCAGCGGCTGCCAGCGCTGCCAGTCGGCGTCGGGCAGGGCCGCCAGCAACTGGTTGCGGCGCGGATCGGCGGCCGGCCTCAGGGACGGCGCGCTCATTGCGGGCCCGCTGCGGGGCCGTGCGCAGCGCCACGCGGGGCCAGCGGGGCCAGCGGCAGCGTCACCGTGAACTGGCTGCCACGCCGGCTGCCGGCGCTGCGGGCGCTGACGCGGCCGCCGTGGGCCTCGACCAGCGCCCGCACCACGCTCAGGCCCAAGCCGACGCCGACACCGTTGACGCCCAGCGCCTGGGTGTCCTGGGCGAAGGGCTCGAACAACTCGGGCAGGGCCAGCGCGGTGATGCCGATGCCGTTGTCGGACACGGTGAGCTCCGCGTCACTGCCGCGCAGCGCCAGCGCGAGCTCGATGCGGCCCAGATCCGGCGTGTACTTGGAGGCGTTGTCGAGCAGGTTTCTCAGCACCTGCGCCAGCCGCACCGGCTCACCCTGCACGAACACCGGCACACCGGGCAGCTTCAGCGTCAAGGTCTGCAGATGCAGGTCCATTTGCGGACGGCAGGCGGCCACCGCAGCGTCGACCACGTCCACCAGGTCCAAGGTCTGGCGCTCGAGCTGCCAGGTGGCCGCGCCGGAGCGCGACATCACGTTCACCGCCGCCACCAGCCGCGCCATGCTCTGCACCTGGGTTTCGATGAGGGCTTGCGCGCGCGGCAGCAGTGGCTCCACCGAATCCGCGCGGCCCAGCATCGCTGCGGCGACGCGGATCGGCGCCAGCGGGTCGGCCAGCTCCTGCGCCGCCAGGGCCAGGAATTCCGACTGGCGGCGTTGCGCCAGTTCGGCCGCGGCCTGCAGGGCCTGCGCGTCCAGCGCCGCCAGCACCAGCTGCTCGTTGGCTTGGCGCAACTCGGCATGCCGCCGCTCGTGCTCCTGCAGGGCGTGCTCGTGCCGGACCACGGGGTCGCGCAGGGCCGGCAGCAGGGCTGCTGGCGCCGCGGCCTGCGCGGCGTAGAACGCAAAGCCACCCAGGCCCTGCCGCTGGGCCTGGACCATGGCCAGGTCGGCCCGCTGCAGCAGCGTCGCGGGGTCTTGGCTGTCGTCGGGGTAGATGGCGATGCCGATGCTGGCGCTCAGACGCAGCACCACGCCATCGACGCGGCCGGGCAGCCCCAGCGCCGTGGCCAGTTTGGCAGCCAGCAGGCCGGCGTCGCTGGCCTGGTCGATCTCAGCGAGCAGGATCAGGAATTCATCGCCGCCGTGGCGGCTGACGGTGTCGGCAACGCGCACCGCCGCCACCAGGCGGTGGGCGACCATCTTCAGCGCCTCGTCGCCGCCGGCGTGCCCCAAGGTGCCGTTGACCTGCCTGAAGTTGTTGAGGTCGAGAGCCAGCAGCGCCAGCCGCCCGCCGCGGCCTCGTGCAGCCGCGATGGCCTGGGTCATGCGGTCCAGCAGCAGTACCCGGTTGGGCAGTTGCGTCAAGGGGTCGAGTTCGGTCGATGGCGCCAGCTGCGCCAGCGCCAGCGCTGCCGCGTCGGCCTGGGCCTGGTTGTGCAGCGCGGTGACGACGAGCTGCTCGTTGGCTTCCAGCAGCCGTGCCGCCTGGCTGTTGCCCCTGCGGCTTTCGGCCACCACCACCTCTTGCAGCAGGCGCACCAGCACCGCACGCGCGGCCTCGACCTTGCCTTGCACGCGCGCCAGGTCGGCGGCGGCAGCAGCAGCAGCAGCAGCAGCAGCAGCGACAGCAGCGGCGCTGCCGAAGCCGGGTTCGCGGCTCACATCCACGGGGCGGGCCGGTGGCGATCAGTCATGGCCGCCTGGGCTGCCATCGGGCGCCGGGCCCGCAGCAAGCTTGCGCGTGGGCCGGCCGCCGAGCAGGCCTTCCTGGCCGCTGAGCTTGTCGCCGACGTGCAGGCCCTGGCCGTCGATGCGGTACTCGCGCAACTCGTCGGAATGGCCGCTGGCGCGCAACTTCACCACCGCCATGACGCGGCGCAGCCGGCTGTCGACCTCGATGTAGCGCTGCACGATGATGGCGTCGGTGAGAAACGCAGTGCCCGAGGGGCTGAAGCGCAGGTCGGTGTAGCGGTCTTCGAGCTCGCACGTCATCAGCACCGTGACGCCGCTGGCCGACAGCGCACTCACCAGGCGCAGCAGCGATTCGCGGAAGTCGGCGCGGAAGGCCGGTGCCAGCGCGAGCTCGAATCCCGACAACGAATCGATGACCACCCGGCTCACGCCCAGGCGTTGGATCTCGGCCTGCAGCAGCATCACGATCTCGTCGATCGACAGGTCCGACGACTGCTTGTCGAGCAGCGCCACGCGCCCGCTGGCCAACAGGGCGGCCAGCACCGGGTTGCTGTGCGGATGGATGCGTTGCTCGAAGGCCGCGACCAGACCCGCTTCGCCGGCCGCCGCGCCAGCGGCGAGGAAGGCTGCGGCGAGGATGGTCTTGCCAGAGCCCGAAGGCCCGGCCACCAGCATCGAGTAGCCGCGCGGCAGGCCGCCACCGAGCATCTGGTCGAGCCCCGGGATGCCCATCAGCACCCGCGTTGCGGGCGCGGCCTGGTCCGGCGCGGCACGCGGCATCACGGCCTCGGCCGGCGGAAATACCTGGATGCCCTGACTGCCGATGCGAAAGGTGTGCAGGCCCGGCAAGCTCGCCTGGCCGCGCAGCTTCTTGACCTCGATCTGGCGCACCATGGAGTTGCGCTGTGCGCTCTGGTGCAGCCAGATCAGGCCGTCGGCGACGGTGAACACCGGGTTGGGGTCGTTCTCGCTGAAGTACTCGCCGATCAGGAAGGTCGTCGCCTGCCAGGTCGTCATCAGCATGCCGAGTTGCTGCAAAAAGTGCTGCAAGCCGGGCTGGTGCAGCGCAGCGTCCTGGCTGGCCAGCATCACGGACCGGAAGGAGTCCACAAAGACCAGGGCCGGTTCGTGGTGGCTGACTTCGTCGCCGATGCGGCGCAGCACGCGCTCGAGATCGCCGGCCATGGCCTCTTCCGACAGGTTGACGAAACGCACCCGCTGGTGGAGCGCTTCGGGGTCGAAGAAGCCGAACTGCTGCTGGTAGCGCAGCATCTTCAGCGGCGGCTCACCCAGCACGGTGCAGTACAGCGCCGGGCGCTCGGGCGTGGCCAGCGCGAACATGATCTGGTGCGCCAGCGTGGTCTTGCCGCTGCCGGGCTGGCCGGCAATGAGGTTGAAGGAGAACTCGGGCAGCCCGCCGCCCAGCACCGCGTCCAGCCCCGGCACACCGGTGGCCAAGCGCTCGATCGTGACTCGGGTGGTCATCGTGAAAGGCCTTTTGCCGCTGCCAGCGGCTCGCCATGCGCCGGGGGTTCCCAGGCCGATCGCAGCAGGCGCTGGGTCAGCGGCTGCCCGATCAGGGTCGCCAGGAGCTTGTGAAACGTGAGCAGGAAATCCTGGCCGCAAGCCAGCGCCTGGGCTTCGCCCTGACCGGCCATGCGGGTCGTCAGCTCGGCGATGGCCTGCGCGGCATCGTCGGCAGCGCGCCCGGGCGCCAACCAGGGATGGGCCTGCGCCGTGAGATGCGCCGTGCGCTGCAGCAGCGCCGCGACACCGCGTGCGCCGATGATGGGTTGCAGCGCGGCGTCGATCTCGCCCCACACCACCAGCACCGCTTCGGCCACGGCCGGCGCTGCCGCGCCCGGGGCCAGGCGATGCTCCAGCGGGGTGGCTGTCGGCGCGCGGCCGTCGGCCTCAATCGACATCACAACCGGCCGGCCGGCCGCAGAAACGGCCGCGCGGACGGCCGCGCGGTCGGGGGTCGGGTGGCTGGGTACTGCAAGGGATCATGGAAAGAGAGCATTTTCCGGGCCGCTTTGACCTTTGTATGTGCGACGCCGTACAGACAGCAGCACGCGTGCGCAGCCGATCGGCATGGCCGGCCGTGTTTGTTCGATGACGCACAGACGTTGCGCCCTCAGCGCCGCTAGCCTGCCGCTGCAACCCTGCCCCAACAACCCACGAGGTGGCCCTTTGAAGATCGAACCCCAGGCCAGCGCCGAGCTTCGGCACGTCGGCCAGCTGATTGAGGGCATGGCCATCGCCATGCTCACCAACATCGACGAAGCCGGCGCGCTGACCAGCCGCCCCATGGCAGCACTTGAGATGGACGCCAGCGGCGCGCTCTGGTTCTTCACCGACCTGCGCTCGGCCAAGGTCGAGCACCTGCGCGCCGTCAACCTGAGCTTCTGCGACGGCAGCCGCGGCACCTACGTCTCGCTGTCGGGGCGCGGCGAGATCGACACCGATCGCGGCCGCATCCAGCGCCTGTGGACCGTGCTGGCCAAGCCCTGGTTTCCCGAGGGCCCCGATTCGCACGACCTGGCGCTGCTGAAGTTCGTGCCCGACGCCGCCGACTACTGGGACGGGCCCCACAGCACCATGGTGCGGGCCTTTGGCGTGGTGGCCTCGATCATTGCTGGCAAGCCCGTGGCGATGGGCGAGCACGGCTCGCACAGCGGGCTGTCGACGCCCGCCTGAGCCATGCACTTCATCGGCATCGCCACCGCCACGCCGCCGGCGCGCTACACCAAGGCCGAGTGCCTGGCCGCCTTCGAGGCCAGCGACTGGTTCGGCCGCCTCGACGCGCGCGCCCACCTCATCGCGCGCACGGTGCTGCAGCGCGACAACGGCATCGACGCCCGGCGCCTGGCGGTGGACGCCATCGACGAGGTCTTCACCATCGATGCCGACACGCTGGCGCGCCGCTTCGAGACCCATGCCCCGGCGCTGGCCGGCGCGGCAGCGCTGCGCGCGTTGGCTGCGGCCGGCGTGGACGCCGCGCAGATCGACGCCGTCATCGTCAGCACCTGCACCGGCACGCTGTGC
>JANMVM010000011.1:0-29042 GCA_031392695.1 Rubrivivax sp. | reverse complement strand
GCGGGGGGGGGGGGGGGCGGTGGGGGGTAACCTCCCGCCGCGGCCGCAGGGGCTGCGGGGGGGGCCGGATCGTCATCTCGTCGCCCTGGGGCTCGCCCGCCCCCTCCCGCCCCCGCCGCGGCCGCTGCGCGGCCGGGAAGTTGGGCACCAGGCGGGTCCACTCGCGGCCGTCGAAGGTGCTCAGCACGGGGCCGCGGAAGTAGAGCTGCTCGGGCAGCGGCAGCGGGCCGAAGAAGCGCAAGCGCAGGGCGATCGAATCGTCCTCGGCGATCGAGGCCACGCTGCCCAGCTGCAGGCTGCCCGACAAGCCGGTGCGGCCGCTGGCTTCCTGCGCCATGCCCCACAGCGGCCCGATGCGCGGGAAGAGCAGGAACATCACCACCATCACCGGCACGCCCAGCGCCGCGGCGCGTGCCGCCACCGCGCCGGCGCGCCACAGCGGCGGCCGGCCCACCGGCATGTGGGCCAGCACGAGCGCGCTGAGCAGGCCCCACACGGCGGCCAGCAGCCACAGCCCGGTGGCCAGCGACTGCGAGTACAGGAAGTGGGTGAGGACGAGGAAGAAGCCGAGGAAGAACACCACCAGCGCGTCGCGCCGCGCGCGCAGCTCGAGCGTCTTGAGCGAGATCAGCACCACCAGCAGCGTGATGCCGGCTTCCTTGCCCAGCAGCGTGCGTTCGCCGCCCAGCGTGAGCGCGCCGGCTACCACCAGCAGCGCGCTGATGAGCCAGCGGCTGGGCAGCGCTGCGGCAGTGAGCGCCAGCCGCGCGCGCCAGGCCAGCAGCGCCAGCGTCATCGCCGCGCACCAGGGCGGCAGGTGCAGCAGATGCGGCGCCACGGTCCAGCCGATGACGCTGAGCTGGAACAGCGTGTCGCGCGTCTCGCGCGGCAGGTGGGCGGCGCGTTCGCGCAGCGCGGTGATCATGGCCCCAGCGCCAGCAGTTCGAGCGCGGCGCGGCGGTGCGCGTCGCCGTGCTGCGGCGGCAGCTCGCGCCCGGGCAGGCGCAGGCCGCAGTCCAGGCCCTCGCGGTCGGCCAGCAGCAGCCAGGCGGTCATGCGCGACAGGCGGTGCTCGGTGTCGGCACCCGGCACCTCGGCCCAGTCCAGCCACAGCGCACGGCTGGCGGTGCCGGCGGTTTCGCGGCTCACCAGTTCGCCGCTGCGCGCCACTTTCTTCCAGGCCACCTGGCGCATGCTGTCGCCGCGGCGCCAGGGGCGCACGCCGTCGAGCTCGCTGCCGCTGCTGCGGTGGCTGGCGCGCTCGTCGCCCGGCACCGCGGCCGACGCCGGCAAGGGCGGTGCCGGCTGCTCGGCCTGCGGCCAGGCCAGCGCCCGCGCCGCCGGGCGCCACACCGTCCAGGCGCGAAACAGGCCGAAGGGAAACATCGTCTCCAGCACCAGCACCGGCACCGCATGCCAGCCGCGGCGCGGCGGCACGAAGCTCAGGTGCGCGCTGGCCTGGCCGCCGGCCGGGGCGTCGCACCAGGCAAAGTTGCTGCCGAAGGCGGCGCGGTCCTCGAAGCGCAGTGCCAGGCCGTGGCGGTCGCGCCCGGGGTTGCTGAGCACGACCTCAAGCCGCGCCGGCTCGCCGGCAAAGCCGGCCGGTACCGGCCTCAGGTGCAGCGTCAGGCCGCGCAGGTTGGCGTGCGTCAGGTGCATCGACACGATGCCGGCACCGGCGAGCAGGAAGGTCAGCGCATAACCCAGGTTGAGCTGGTAGTTGATGGCCGCCAGCAGCATCACCATCAGCGTGCCGGCAAAGGTGAAGCCGGCCTTGGTGGGCAGGATGTAGATGTTGCGCTGGCCCAGCGTCCAGGTGTCGCTGAGCGGCAGCCGCGACTGCCACCAGCGGCGGAACTGCGCCCGCGGCGACCAAGACCGCTGCAGGCCCGGGGCGGCCCCTGCGGTCACGGGATCGGAACCGCCTCGACCATGGCGCGCACCTGCTCCACCGGCCCGCGCCCGGCGCCGGGCACCGGCACCAGGCGGTGCGCCACGGCCTGCGGCAGGATGGCCTGCAGGTCGTCGGGCGCCACGTAATCGCGCCCGCCCATCAGCGCGCGCGCCTTGGCCACGCGCAGCGCGGCCATGCCGGCGCGCGGCGACAGGCCCTGGCTGAACCAGGCGCCCGAGCGCGTGGCCGCGATCAGCGCCTGCAGGTAGTCGAGCAGCGGCGGCGCGGCGCGCACCGCCAGCACCTGCTGCTGCGCGGCCTGCAGCTGCGCCGGCGTGAGCACGGGCTTGAGCAGCAGCGCGGCTTGGCGGCGGTCGCCGCCGGCGAGCAGTTCGCGCTCGGCGGCGCGGTCGGGGTAGCCCAGCGTGATGCGAAGCAAGAAGCGGTCGAGCTGGCTTTCGGGCAGCGGGTAGGTGCCGAGCTGGTCGCTCGGGTTCTGCGTGGCGATGACGAAGAAGGGCTTGGGCAGGGCGCGGGGCTCGTTTTCCCCCGACACCTGCTGCTCCTCCATGGCTTCGAGCAGCGCACTCTGCGTCTTGGGCCCGGCGCGGTTGATCTCGTCGGCCAGCAGCACCTGCGCAAACACCGGGCCGGGGTGGAAGACGAAAGTGTCCTTGGCGCGCTCGAACACGCTCACGCCGATGAGGTCGCTGGGCATCAGGTCGGCGGTGAACTGCACGCGGCGGAAGTCCAGGCCCAGCGACACCGCCAGCGCATGCGCCAGCGTCGTCTTGCCGACCCCGGGAACGTCCTCGATGAGCAGGTGTCCGGCGGCCAGCAGGCAGGCCACGCAGTCTTCGATCTGCGGGCGTTTGCCCACCACGATCGTGCTAATCTGATCCACCAGCCGGGACAGCTGGCGCGCAAGGCTTTCTTCCATGCGCGGGACCATACTCGATAAGACGGGGACCTGATTCGACGATGAGCACCGCGTTTTACAGCCATCCCGACTGCCGCGGGCACGACATGGGTGCAGGCCACCCGGAATGCCCGCAGCGGCTCGATGCCATCACCGACCACCTGCTGGCCACCGGCCTGGACGTGGCGCTGGACTACCGCGACGCGCCGGTCGCCACGCTGGAGCAGATCGAGCGCGCCCACAGCTCCAACTACGTCACCGAGCTGCAGGACCTGCTGCAGCAGGTGCAGCTCGAGGGCCGGCCACGTGCGCTCGACCCCGACACCGTGGCCGGCCCTGGCACGCTGGCCGCCGCGCTGCGCGCCGCCGGTGCCGCCGTGGCAGCCACCGACGACGTGCTGGCCGGCCGCGCCAAGAACGCCTTCTGCGCCGTGCGCCCGCCGGGCCACCACGCCACGCGCAACGAGACGATGGGCTTCTGCTTCTTCAACAACGTGGCCATCGCGGCGCGCCATGCGCTGGACGTGCACGGGCTGCAGCGCGTGGCCATCATCGACTTCGACGTCCACCATGGCAACGGCACCGAAGACATCATCGCCGGCGACGAACGGGTGCTGATGTGCAGCTTCTTCCAGCACCCGCTGTACCCCTACAGCGGCGGCGTTCCCAAGGGCACCAACATGGTCAACGTGCCGGTGGCGCCGTACACGCGCGGGCCGGCCATCCGCCAGACCATCCTCGACATGTGGATCCCCGAGCTCGACCGCTTCGCGCCGCAGATGATCTTCATCAGCGCCGGCTTCGATGCCCACCGCGAAGACGACCTCGGCCAGCTCGGCCTGGTGGAAGACGACTACGCCTGGATCACGCGCGAGATGATGCAGGTGGCGCGCCGCCACGCCCAGGGCCGCATCGTGTCGTGCCTGGAGGGCGGCTACGCCCTGAGCGCGCTGGCGCGCAGCGTGGCCGCCCACGTGCGCGTGCTGGCCGACGTCGACTGATCGTCTGCCGCCTTTCGACATGAATGCACTGCTCCCGGCCGCGGAGTTCGGCCAGCTTGCCGCCGCGCTGCTCAAGCCCAGCGCACTGATCGAACTGGGCATCTTCGCCGGCTGCCTGGTGCTGGCCTGGGGCCTGGTGCGGCTGTGGCGCGGCGGCGAGCCGACGCCGGGCTCGACCTGGTTCGGCGAGCGCATCGTCGATGGCGCGCTGTTCCCCGCCCTGGCGCTGCTGCTGGCGCTGCTGGCGCGCTGGCTGCTGCAGGATCAGCTGCCGATCGCGGTGTTCAAGCTGGTGGTGCCGATCCTGGTCTCGCTGGCCGTCATCCGGCTGACGGTGCGCGTGCTGGGCGTGACCTTCCCGGACTCGGCGCTGATGCGCACGGTCGAGCGCAGCGTGTCGTGGTTGGCCTGGATCGCCGTCGTGCTGTGGGTCATCGGGCTCATGCCGCTGATGCTGCAGGAGCTCGACGCCATCTCGTGGAAGCTCGGCAGCACCCAGGTCTCGGTGCGCAACATGCTCGAAGGCACGGTGACGGCGGTGCTGGCGCTGCTGCTGGCGCTGTGGGTCAGCTCGCTGCTCGAAGCGCGGCTGCTGCGCGGCGCCACCGACAACCTGAGCATCCGCAAGATGGCGGCCAACGCGCTGCGTGCGCTGCTGCTGCTGCTGGGCCTGATGTTCGCGGCCTCGGCCGCCGGCATCGACCTCACGGCGCTCGGCGTGCTGGGCGGAGCGCTCGGCGTGGGCATCGGCTTCGGCCTGCAGAAGCTGGCCGCCAACTACATCAGCGGCTTCGTCATCCTGGCCGAGCGCAGCATGCGCATCGGCGACATGGTCAAGGTCGACAATTTCGAAGGCCGCATCACCGACATCACGACGCGCTACACCGTGATCCGCGCGCTCAATGGCCGCGAGAGCATCGTGCCCAACGAGATGATGATCACGCAGCGCGTCGAGAACTCGTCGCTGGCCGACCCCAAGGTGCAGATGACGACCGTGGTGCAGGTGGCCTACGGCAGCGACGTCGAGCCGCTGATGCGCCGCCTCGAGGCCACGCTCACCGGCGTGCCGCGGGTGCTGGCCGACCCGGCCCCGGTGGCCCTGCTGTCGGGCTTTGCCGCCGACGGCCTGGAGCTCACGCTGGCATTCTGGATCGGCGACCCGCACAACGGCCAGGGCAATGTGCGCTCGGCCGTCAACCTGGCCGTGCTGCGCGCGCTGACCGAGGCGGGGGTGGAGATCCCTTACCCGCAGCGCGTGGTGCGCCAGGGCTGAACGCCGCAGGCGCAGGGCTTCGCACCCGTGCGAGGTCGATCACGGTGCCAGTCGTTCGCGCAGCCAGCTGGCGTTGCCGCCGTCGCGGCGGTAGCGCAGGCGGTCGTGCAGCCGGCTCTTGCGGCCTTGCCAGAATTCCCAGCGCTCAGGCACCAGCCGGTAGCCGCCCCAGTGCGGCGGCCGCGGCGGGTTGAGTGCAAAACGCGCTGCCGCCTTGGCCGCGCCAGTGACGAGCACCGCGCGCGAGGCGATGACCTGGCTCTGCGGCGAAGCCCAGGCGCCCAGGCGCGAATCGAGCGGCCGCGTGGCGTAGTAGGCATCGGACTCCGCGGCGCTGGTTTTTTCCACCGCGCCTTCGATGCGCACCACGCGCTCGAGCTCGACCCAGTGGAACTGCAGCGCTGCCAGTGGCCGCTGCGCCAGCTCCTGCCCTTTGCGGCTGTCGTAGTTGGTGTACCAAACGATGCCGCGGGCGTCGAAGCCCTTGACCAGCACGATGCGGGTCGACGGCCGGCCGTCGGCGCCCGCGGTGGCCAGGGTCATGGCATTGGGCTCAGGCAACTGGCCGGCCTGGGCCTGGTCGAACCAGCGCTGGAACTGGTCCAGCGGGTCGGCGGCCGAGGCGGACTCGTCCAGTTCGTCGCGTTCGTAGCTCTTGCGCAGATCGGCGATGTTCATGCGGCCAGTATAGAAAGCCCGCACCGGCAGGCAGCGCATCCTGAGTCCGGATGAAAGCGGATGAAAGCGGATGAAACCGGCGCGGGTTTGCCCGCGTCAGGCAGGGACCATCCCTTACGGAGAAGGACGTAAGTGAACCCCCCACTACCTGTGCCGGGGGTGGGTCGCCATTCTCTGCGCCAAGGAGGACGAGCCCGCGCTGCCTGCAGCGGGCCCCCAGGAACGATGCGCATCCGACCCACCATCGTCGTGCCCGCCGCTGGCCGCGGCAGCCGCTTCGGCGGGCCGCAGCACAAGCTCGCCCAGCCTTTCGAAGGCAGCACGGTGCTGGGCACGACGATCCGCCACGCCATCGAAACCCAGCTGCCGGTGGTGGTGGTGACGACGGCGGCGCTGGCGCCGCTGGTGAGCAGCCTGCTGGCCACGCGCGACGTCATCGTGCTGAGCGCCGGCGAGGCCGCGCGCGGCATGGGCTACAGCATCGCGGCCGGCGTCGCCGAGCGCTCCGGCTCGGCAGGCTGGATCGTGCTGCCGGGCGACATGCCGCTCGTGCGCCCCGGCACCTTGCTGGCAATTGCCACGGCGCTGGAGCAGCACCCGGTGGTCTACGCGCAGCACCGCGGCCGGCGCGGCCATCCGGTGGGCTTCTCGGCCGAGCTCTACAGCGAGCTGATGCAGCTCGACGGCGACGACGGTGCCCGCCGCGTCGTGGCGCGCTACCCGGCGCACGGCGAAGAACTCGACGACCCCGGCGTGCTGATGGACGTCGACACGCCGGCCGAGCTGGCCGCGCTGGCCGCGCTGGCGCAGCAACGCGGTGCCGCGACGCCGGCCAACGGCCGCTGAGCTCACCGCTGCGCGCGCCCGGGCCGGCTTTAGAGCAGGCCCTGCTGCCGCGCCAGCGCCATCAGGCGCTCGATCTCGCGGTCGCGCACGCCGCGCTGCTGCAGCGCGCTGGCGGTCTCGGCCAGGTACTGCAGTGTGCTGCCGTAGCGGCCGTGCGCATGGCGCAGGATGTGCGTCACCTCGTCGTCGGGCAGGCGCGGCAGGCAGGCTTCGCTGCGGCGGCTGAGCGTGAAGGCCAGTGCCCGCACCGTGCCCTGCGGCGTGCGGCAGGGCAGCAGCCGCGCGTCGTAGACGCCGGTGGGCATCTCGCGCGCCCACAGGCGGTCGAGCTCGGCCTCGGCCTGCTCGGGCCGCAGCCGATAGACCACGCCGCGGCAGGCGCCGCCGGGCAGCAGCGCGAACACCAGGCCGGGCTGCTGCGGCGTGCCGCGGTTGACGCGCGAGCGCATGCGCAGCGCGCGGTGCCAGCCGTGCAGCAAGGCGCTGCGGTGCTCGGCGGCATCGAACTCCGGGCGCCAGATGAGCGAGGCATAGCCGAAGATCCAGCGTTCGGCGCCGCGCCCCTTGCCGAGCTCGGCCTGCCACTGCTCGCGCAGCCTGTGCAGCGCAGCGGCCGGGTCGCGCAGGATCAGTTCAGGGGCGATCGGCGAGTTCACGGCCCGCAGCATCGCACGGCGCGAGGATGAATTGACGGTGTAACCCGGTTACTGAATAATCAAGCCCATGGTTACATCACCCACCGGCCCCAGCGCCACGCTGCAAGAAGTCACCCAGCGCATCGCCCGGCGCAGCACGGCGCTGCGCAGCGCCTACCTGGCCCGCATCGACCGCCTGGCGGGCCGCGCGCCGGGCGCCGAGCGGCTGGGCTGCGCCAACGTCGCCCATGCCTTTGCCGCGCTGCCGGCCAACGACAAGATCCGCGTCGTGGCCGAGAAGGCGCCTCACCTGGGCGTCGTCACGGCCTACAACGACATGCTCTCGGCGCACCAGCCCTACGAAGGCTACCCGGCGCTGATCCGCGAAGCAGCGCGCCGCCACGGCGCCACGGTGCAGGTCGCCGGCGGCGTGCCGGCAATGTGCGACGGCGTCACGCAGGGCCTGCCGGGGATGGAGCTGAGCCTGTTCTCGCGCGACACCATCGCCATGGCCACCGCGGTGGCGCTGACGCACGATGTCTTCGACGCCGTGCTGCTGCTCGGCGTGTGCGACAAGATCGTGCCCGGGCTGCTCATCGGGGCGCTGCACTTCGGCCACCTGCCGTGCGTCTTCGTGCCGGCCGGGCCGATGAGCACGGGACTCGGGAACAACGAAAAGAGTAGGGTGCGCGAGCGCGCGGCGCAGGGCCTGGTGGGCCGCGCCGAACTGCTGGCCGCCGAGAGCGCGGCCTACCACGGCCCCGGCACCTGCACCTTCTACGGCACCGCCAACAGCAACCAGATGCTGCTCGAGGCGATGGGCCTGCACGTGCCCGGCGCGGCCTTCGTGCATCCGCACGACGGCCTGCGCGAAGCGCTCACGCGCGAGGCCGTGCGCACCGCGCTGGCGATCACCGCGCGCCAGCGCTACACGCCGATCGGGCGCCTGGTCGACGAGCGCGTGATCGTCAACGCCATGGTCGCGCTGCTGGCCACCGGCGGCAGCACCAACCACCTCATCCACTGGGTGGCGGTGGCGCGCGCCGCCGGCATCCTGATCGACTGGACCGACTTCGCCGACCTCGCCCGCAGCACGCCGCTGCTGGCCCGCGTCTACCCCAACGGCAGCGCCGACGTGAACCAGTTCCAGGCCGCCGGCGGGCCGGCGTACGTGCTGCGCGAGCTGATGCACAGCGGCGGCCTGCACACCGATGTGGCCACCGTCGGCGAACGCGGCTTCGCCGCCCATGCCGAGCTGCCGGTGCTCGACGGCGAGCGCCTGCGCTGGAGCGCGCTGCCGGCCGACAGCGGCGACGCCAGCATCCTGCGCCCGGCCTCGCGGCCCTTCTCACCCAGCGGCGGACTCGCGCTGTTGCAAGGCAACCTGGGCCGCAGCGTGATCAAGACCTCGGCAGTGCCGGAAGACCGTCACATCGTCGAGGCCCCGGCGCGCGTCTTCAGCAGCCAGGACGCGCTGCTGGCCGCCTTCAATGCCGGCGAGCTCGAGCGCGACGTCATCGCCGTGGTGCGCTTCCAGGGCCCGCGCGCCAACGGCATGCCCGAGCTGCACAAGCTGACGCCGCCGCTGGCGGTGCTGCAGGGCAAGGGCTTCAAGGTGGCGCTGGTCACCGACGGCCGCATGAGCGGCGCCAGCGGCAAGGTGCCGGCGGCGATCCACGTCAGCCCCGAGGCGCTGGCCGGCGGCCCGCTGGCCAAGGTGCGTGACGGCGACCTCATTCGCGTCGACGCCATCGCCGGCACCCTGCAGGCCCTGGTCGACGCCGACGAATGGGCGGCACGACCGCTGGCGACGCTGGACGCGGCGCAGGCCGCGATCAACGCCCACGACCTCGGGCGTGAGCTCTTCGCCAGCATGCGGCGCAACGTCAGCAGCGCCGAAGAAGGCGCCATCACCTGGCTCTGAAGGCCGATCCGAAACTCGAGGACACCATGCACGACACGCGCGAACTGGCCCAGCACGGCCCGGTGATTCCGGTCATCGTCATCCAGCGCCTGCAGGACGCCGTGCCGCTGGCGCAGGCCCTGGTGGCCGGCGGCGTGCGCGTGCTCGAAGTGACGATGCGCACGCCAGTGGCGCTGCAGGCCATTGCCGCCATCGCACGCGCCGTGCCCGAGGCCATCGTCGGCGCCGGCACGATTCGCAGCGCCGCCGATGCGCGGGCTGCCAAGGACGCCGGCAGCCGCTTCGGCGTCAGCCCGGGCTACACCGCCGCCGTGGGCGCTGCCTGCCGTGCCGCCGGCCTGCCGCTGCTGCCTGGGGTGGCCACGGCCGGCGAGGTCATGGCGGCGCAGGCCGATGGCCTGGCCTTCCTGAAGTTCTTTCCGGCCACCGCGGCCGGCGGCATCCCGCTGCTCAAGGCGCTGGCGGGGCCCTTCCCGGACGTCGACTTCTGCCCCACCGGCGGCATCACGCCCGAGACGGCGCCGCAGTTCCTGGCACTGCCCAACGTCAAGGTCTGCGGCGGCTCGTGGCTCACGCCGCAGGACGCGGTGGACGCCGGCGACTGGGCCCGCATCACGCAACTGGCGCGCGCTGCCACGGCCCTGCGGCAATGAGCGCGCGCCCTGGGCGCTTTACTGACCGCGCGGCTTGACGGTGCCGCAGTCGGCCGACAGCCAGCGGCCGGACTGCTCCAGCTCGATGCGCTGGGCCTGGCCGCGCACGAGGCTGTCGATGACCATCTTGCCGTGGTGGGCCTTGTCGCTGTCGATCGTGAATTCGCCTTCGGCCGTGCCCTTGTGCTGGCCTTCGCAGACGAACTTCACGCGCAGCGTCTTGCCGCTGCGTGTGAAGCTCTGCTGACGGCACTGGCTGTCGGGCGGCGCGACTTCGTCGCGCGCGGCCTGCTCGGGCGTGAGGCAGACGCGCACGGTGGTCGGCCTGCCCGCCATCATGCCCATGCCCTGGCCGCCCATCATGGCCTCCATCTGCTTGCGCTGCTCTGGCGTCATGCGCGCCATCTCCTGCTGCATCTGGGCCATCGCAGCATCCATCTCACCGCCGCGCGACTTCATGGTGACGCTGTGTTCCCACAACCCGGGGGTGATCTTCTGGGCGCTGGCCGAGGTGCCGAGCAAGGCCGGCAGCACCAGGCTGCAAAGTCGAATCGTGTGCTTCATGTGGGCTCCTTGCTGGTGCCGCCGACCAGCGCAGCCATGACTTGGGCCGGCGCGTCGCCGGCGCGCAGGCCGATGGCCACGCCCTGGCGGTCGGCCTGGCTGCGGTTCTGGCTGATTTTCCATTTTCCGACCAGCCGGTCGAGTTGGATCTCGATGCCGACGATGGCGCGCAGCATCTGCTGCACGTAGTCCCCGGGTGCGTCGTCCACCGACCAGGGCTGCGCCAGCCCGGCTTCGTGGCGGCGCGTCAGCCCGGCCACGAACTGGCGCAGCCAGGGCGCATCGTCGACGGTGCGCAGCGTGCCGTGGGCATGCACGACGGTGTAGTTCCAGGTCGGCACGACCTGGTGGGTGGCCGCCTTGCTCGGATACCACGACGGCGAGATGTAGGCCTGCGCACCCTGGAACACGGCCAGCACCGCCGTGTCTTGTGCGTGCTGCCACAGCGGGTTGGCGCGCGCCACGTGGCCGAACAGCGTGCCATGCGGCCCGGCCGCCGGGTCGTACATGAGCGGCAGGTGGTCGGCCGTCAGGCCGTCGGCACCCAAGGTGACCAGCGCGGCCAGCGGATGCTCGCGCATCAACGCCTGCAAGGCGGCAGCGTCGTGCTGCTCGAAGTGCTTGGGCAGGTACATGGGGCGATGCTCAGGCGCTGCGCTCGATGAGCTCGATCTTGTAGCCGTCGGGGTCGGTGATGAAGGCGATCATCGTCGTGCCGCCCTTGACCGGCCCGGCTTCGCGCGTGATCGCGCCGCCCAGCGCCGAGGCGCGCTCGCGCACCGCGGTGCAGGTGGCGGCCACGTCGGGCACGCCGATGGCGATATGGCCGAAGGCGCTGCCGAGTTCATAGCGGTCGACGCCGTGGTTGTAGGTCAGCTCGATCTCGGCGTGCTCGGGGTTGCGCCCGTAGCCGACGAAGGCCAGGTCGTACTTCTGGTCGGGCCGCTCGGTGGTGCGCAGCAGCGTCATGCCCAGGACCTGGGTGTAGAAGCTGATCGAGCGCTGTAGGTTGCCCACGCGCAGCATGGTGTGGAGAAGTCTCATCTCGGGTCCCGGGGCAGTGCGGCACATGCCGCAGCGCCAAGGCTACCGCGTGGCCGGGCTTTTTTCAGGCTGTTTTGCGCGCTGCCTCGGGCCGCTGCAGGTCGAACACCAGGCAGGTGGTGGAGGCGTGGGCGTAGAGCCTGCCGTCGGGGCCGACCAGCCGCGCCTCGGCAGTGGCGGTCTGGCCGCCGACGTGGATGACGCGGCCTTCGGCGCGCACCCTTGCGACCTGGGGCGTGAGGGCGCGGATCAGGTTCACCTTGAGCTCCAGCGTGGTGTAGGCCTTGCCCTGGGGCAGCGCAGTGTGAACGCTGCAGCCCAGCGCTGAGTCGAGCAGCGCGGCAAACCAGCCGCCATGCACCGAACCCATCGGGTTGAGGTGGCCGGGCCCCGGCGTGCCCTGGAACACGGCGCGGCCGTGCTCGACCTCGATGAGCAGGAAGTCCAGCGTGGGGCCGATGGTGGGGTAGGGCTGGTGGCCGTGCAGCAAGGCCTGCATCAGCTGCAGGCCGCTCATCGAGGCCACGGCCTCGCGCGGCGTCACGCCGGGGCCCGCCCCGGCGGCCAGGCGGGCGCGCTGCTCGGCTTCGGCGGCGAGCCACTGTTCAAGATGGCTTGTCATGGTCTTGGGTCTCGCTATAAACTTGCATATGCAACTATATCAAAGCCTCCCATGACCCCACGAGCAGCAGCCTCGGGCGGCGGCCGCCCGGCGACCGCACCGCGCGGCTGCACCAGCCTGAAGCTGCGCCAGCTCAGTCGCCGTGTCTCGCGCCACTACGAGTCCCACCTGAGCGAAGCCGGGCTGCGCACGACGCAGTTCTCGCTGCTGTCTCACATCGGCAGGCTGGGGCCCTTGCGGCTGGGCGCACTGGCCGAGGCACTCGGGCTGCAGGCCTCGACGCTGACGCGCAACCTGCAGCCGCTGCTCGACCAGGGCTGGGTGCAGGTGCAGGTGGGCGACGACGCGCGCAGCCGCGAGGTCGTGGCCACCGCAGCCGGGGTGGCGCTGCGCGAGCAGGCGCAGCACGCCTGGCGGCGGGCCCAGGGCGCGCTCAACGAGCGCCTGGGTGTGCAGCGCGTGGCCGCCCTGCACGAACTGCTGGATGAATGCATGGGCCTGCTGGCCGAAGGAGAACCTGGCGATGACTGACGGCACCGTGAAGCCACCGCCGTGGCGGCCCTTCCTGCTCGTGCTGCTGGCCGGGGCCGGGATCTTTGCGCTGACCATGGAGGCGCGCCAGTCGATGGGCCTGTTCGTGGGCAGCCTCAACAGCCACACCGGCCTGGGCCTGAGCAGCGTCAGCCTGGCCTTCGCCTTCGGCCAGCTGTGGTGGGGCCTGACGCAACCGCCGGCCGGCGTCGTGGCCGACCGCCAGGGCCCCGGGCGCGTGCTCGTGGTGGGCGTGGTGCTGGTCGCCGTGGGCACGCTGCTCATTCCCTCGATGAGCAGCACCGCGGGGCTGATCTTCGCCATCGGCGTGCTGGCTGCCGGTGGCGCCGGCATGGCCGGGCCCGCGGTGCTGATGGCAGCGACGACGCGGCTGGTGGCGCCCGAGCGCCGCGCACTGGCCAGCGGCGTGGTCAACGCCGGCGGCTCGTTCGGGCAGTTCATCTTCGCGCCACTGGCGCAGGCCGTCACCACGGCGGCGGGCTGGGAGCGTGGGCGGCAGAAGGCGTCGAAGCGGAACGTGCGAAAACCGAGTGCCGCTGGGGAGCACCGCCTACGCCCAGGGCTTGCCCCCTGGGCGTAGGCGGTGATACCCGGTGGTGCCGGTTTCTCGCGCGTTGCAGCCGATGACTTTCCGCCGCCCACGCTCCTCGGCGGCCGCCGTGCAGACGCTGGGCCTCGTCACGCTGCCGGCGCTGCCGCTGGCCTGGGTGCTGCGGGCGCCACCGGCCGTGCCCGCCGCGGCCAACGCCCCACCGCGCCTGGGCACGCGGGCCGCGATCCGCCTCGCCCTGGCCGATCGCAGCTACCGGCTGCTGGCCACGGGCTTTTTCGTCTGCGGCTTCCACGTCGCCTTCCTGGGCACCCACCTGCCGGGGGTGGTGGCGGCCTGCCGCCTGCCGCCTGCCGCCTGCGGCCTGCGGCCTGCCGCCGGCGGTGGGGGCCTGGGCACTGGCCATGCTGGGCCTGTTCAATATCGTGGGCAGCATCGGCATCGGGCTGCTCATGGGCTGGCGCCACGGCCGCCTGCCGATGAAGCGGCTGCTGTCGGCGATCTACCTCATCCGCGCCGTGGCCGTGCAGGCGTTCGTGCTGGCGCCCAAGACGACGCCGGTGGTGCTGGTGTTCGCTGCCGTGATGGGCCTGAGCGTCCTGTCCACCGTGCCGCCCACGGCGGGTCTGGTGGCGCGCTTCTTCGGCCCGTCGAACATGGCCACGCTGTTCGGCCTGGTGATGGTCACGCACCAGGTCGGTGGCTTCCTGGGTGCCTGGCTCGGCGGCAAGGCCTTCGAGGCCAACGGCTCCTACGACTGGGTCTGGTACGCCGACATCCTGCTGGCCGTGGCCGCCGCGCTCATCCACTTGCCGATCCGCGAGCAGCGAGCGCTGCCGGCGGCGGCCTGAGCCACTGCCGGCGCCAGCGAGGCCGCCCCGCTGGCGCTGGTCACACCGGCACGGTGTAGTTGAGCGTCATGCGGCCGCCGTCGACGACGACGATCTCGCCCGTCATGTAGCTCGAGGCCTCGCTGAGCAGGAAGGCCGCCACGTCGGCGATCTCGCGCGGCTCGCCCAGCCGCTTCATCGGCGTGCGGCTCATGATGCGCGCCTTGGCCTCGTCGCTGGTCAGCACCGCGCTGCGCGCCAGCTCGGTGGCGATGGTGCCCGGGGCGACGGCATTCACGCGCACGCCCTGGTCAGCCAGGCTCAGCGCCATCACCCGCGTGAGCTGGTTGATGGCGCCCTTGCTGGCGTTGTAGCTGGCGATGGTGGGGATGGCCAAGGTGCCGTTGACCGAGCTCATGTTGACGATCGCGCCACGGCCGTGGCGGACCATCTCGCGCGCCACCGCCTGGCCGACCAGGAAGCTGCCCTTGAGGTTGACCGCGATCACGGCCTCCCAGTCGGCTTCTGCAATGTCCAGGAAGGGCGCGGCCTTGAAGATGCCGGCGTTGTTGACGAGCCCATCAACATGGCCGAAGCGCGCCAGGGTCGCCGCCAGCGCGGCGTCGACGTCGGCCTTCGACGCCACGTTGCAGTGGCAGTAGAGGGCCTGCGCGCCGGCGCTTTGCAGCTCGGTCGCCAGCGCCTGGCCCGGGCCGTCGGCCAGGTCCCACAGCGCCACCGCAGCGCCGTCGCGCACGACGCGGCGGGCGCAGGCCTCGCCGATGCCCTGCGCGCCGCCGGTGATCACCACCACGCGGCCGCCGAGGGCGAAATCCACGACTTGAGCCATCTGCCGTCCTGCCACCTTCGATGCGGGGCCGGCAGTGTAGCGTCAGGCCGCTTCGGCCTTCTGCGCTTCGGCCTTCTGCAGGGCCGCGGCCGGGCGCCGGCCGGCGCGGCGCAGGCTCACAGCGTCGGGGCTGGCCGGCACGTGGGCGTCGAGGCGGAACACCTGCACCGCCTCCGCCACCGTGGCGGCCTGGCCCTGCAGTTGCACCGCCGAGGCCGCGATCTGCTCGACCAGGGCCGCGTTCTGCTGCGTGATCGAATCCATCTGCGAGACCGCCTCGTTGACCTGCGAGATGCCGCTCAACTGCTCCTGGGCGCCGGTGCTGATCTCGGTGATGACCTGGCTGACCTGGCGCACCGTCTGCACCGCGCCGTCCATCGTCTTCTGCGCCTCGTCGGTGAGGCGGTTGCCGGCCGCGACGGTGTCGCTGGACTCGCTGATCAGCTGCTTGATCTCGCGCGCCGCGGCGGTGGTGCGCTGGGCCAGCGCGCGCACCTCGGCGGCCACGACGGCGAAGCCGCGGCCCTGTTCGCCGGCGCGCGCGGCCTCCACCGCGGCGTTGAGGGCCAGGATGTTGGTCTGGAAGGCGATGCCGTCGATGGTGCCGATGATCTCGGTGATGCGGCGCGAGGAGTCGCCGATGACGTGCATCGTGCGCGTGACCTCGCCCATGGCCTCGCTGCTGCGTTGCGTGATGTCGCTGGCGCGGCTGGCCAGCTTGGCGGCCTGCAGGGCCGACTCGGCGCTGTTGCGCACGGTGCTGGTGATCTCTTCCATTGACGATGCGGTTTCCTGCAGGCTGGCGGCCTGCGACTCGGTGCGCGAGGACAGGTCCTGGTTGCCGGCGGCGATCTCGCGCGTGGCTTCGCGCATGTGGTCGACCTCGGTGCGCGCGTGGCGCACGATCGAGCGCAGGTTGACGTTGAGCTGGGCCAGCGCCCGCGTCAGCCGGCCCAGGGTGTCGTCGCCCTGGGGCTCGATGCGCTGCGTCAGGTCGCCCGCGGCCATGCGGTTGGCCATGGTCACCATGCGCTCGATGGGCTTGAGGATCAGGCGGCCCACGCCCCAGCGCCCGATGGCGGCGCCGACAAGCGCGGCTGCGGCCGAGGCGGCCCAGCCCAAGCCGCCGATGGCGCCCGGCGCCAGCGCCGATGCGGTGATCGCTGCGCCTGCCGCGAGTGCGGCGCAGATCAGCGCGACGCGGCCCTCGACACCGAGTTGCAGCCGCCGCGACACGCGGCCAGCGAAGGTGTCGAGCTGCAGCGCGCCACGCTGCAGCCGATGCGCCCGGGTGCCGCCGGCCTTCTCGGCGCGCATGGTGCGGTACAGCGCCTCGGCGGCGGCCACCTGCTCGCGCGACGGCGGGGTGCGCACCGACATGAAGCCGATCGGTGTGTCGCCCTGCATCAGCGGCGTGACGTTGGCGATCACCCAGTAGAAGCTGCCGTCCTTGCGCCGGTTCTTCACCGCGGCCGACCAGGGTTGGCCGCTGGCGATGGTCTGCCACATGTCGCGAAAGGCCTCTTCGGGCATGTCGGGGTGGCGGATCAGGTTGTGGGGCTGACCCAGCAGTTCGTCCTTGTCGAAGCCGCTGACGGCGACGAAGGCCGGGTTGCAGTACAGGATGCGACCCTTGAGGTCGGTGGTGGAGACCAGGGACTCGCTCGGCGGAAAGGCGAATTCGACGGCGTTGACAGGGTGATTGAGGCGCACGGTGGGCTCTGGCGGAATGCGGATGGATTTCGGGCCGCTGACCGCACAGCCCCCAGCCCCCGGGCTTGCCGGTGGCAGGGTTCCTGGGGATCCCCTGACTCGGGGGGCCCGGTGGCGCCGCGAGGCCTCGATCTGAGGGGCGGCAGGCGACCAGTTCCGGTCTATCCGCCTATGCTCAGGCGCGGTCGAGCCAGACCGCCATGCCCTGCGCGTTGAGCTCCAGGTCCATGGCCAGCAGCGCCGCGATCTGCGCCGTGCCTTGCGCGCAGCCGTGCTCGCGCAGGCTGCGCGTGAAGATCTTGAGCTGGCCGCGCATCAGGGCCGCGTGACGATCGCTGGCGTGCTGTTCGCGCCGGCCCAGCGCCACCAGCTCGTCCAGCAGCCCGAGCAGCAGCGTGGCCAGGCGTGGCACATCGCCGACGCGGCCGTAGTGGGTGAGGTACATGCAAGCCGGCTCGCTGGACATCAGCCGCTGGATCGAGGCCTTCAGCACCTCGGGCTCGAACTGCACCGGGGTCGCCGTGGGCACGATCCAGGCACCGCGGGCGGTGTCGAATTCGCGGTAGCTCAGGCCGAAGGTGTCGCCCGTGAACCAGCCGCGCGACAGCGCGTCCCAGACGCAGTGGTGGTGCTTGGCATGGCCGGGCGTGTGAGCCAGCACGAACGGCCGGCCGGCCAGGTGCAGCGTCATGCCGTCGCTGCTGGTGTCGACGCGGGCAGCGGGCACCGGCACCAGCGTGCCGTAGGAGCGCTCCATCTCGGCCGCGCCGTACACGGCCGTGGCGCCGGCCCACAGCACCTCGGGGTCGATCAGGTGCTTGGCGCCGCGCGGGTGCACGAGCAGCCGGGCGCGCGGCAACTGCTGCATGAGCAGGCCGACGCCGCCAGCGTGGTCGAGGTGAACGTGGGTGGGGATCACCCAATCGACCGCGTCGCGCGCCAGGCCCAGCGCCTGCAGTGCGGCCAGCAGGCGCGGCACACCGTGGTTGGTGCCGGTGTCGATGAAGGCGGCGCGGCCGCCCTGCACGATCAGGTAAGCGGCGTCGAAGCGATCGCGGTGGAAGCCGGTGTCGATGGCGTGGACGCCATGACCCAGGTCTTCGACGTAAGCGGGCAGGGGGCAAGCAGGCATGGCCCGCATTCTGGGGCTGCCGCCGGCACGCCGCGGCGCACCGGCGCCCAGGGCCTCAGGAATTGCCCAGCACGGTCCATAGGCGCGCGATCTCCGCCGCGCCGTCGCTGCCCTTGACGCTGCGCAGCGTCTGCACGGCAGCGGTCTTGGTCTTGGCCGATTGCAGCTGTGCCATGCCCAGGCGCAGCTTGGCGTCTTCCGGGCGCTTGAGGTTGCCCTTGGCAATGCCCTTCTGGATGAGCTCGATGCCTTTGTCGACTTCGCCCAACGAGACGTAGGCGTAGCCGATTTTCACGAGCCCGTCGCCTTCCTTGAAGGTCTCGGCTTCACTGACCTGGTTGGCCAGGCTCGCTTTGGCTTCGCCTTCCTGCTTGACCGCCAGGTCGCGCAGGCGCTGGTGACGTGCTGCTTCGGGCCCGGTGCCCAGGACGCCGGCCTTGATGCCCTGGTCGGTGATGCGGCGCGCCTCGGCCGGCAAGGCGGCCTGCAGCGACAGCTGCGCCATTTCCATGTAGTCCTCGGTCTTGGCCAGGGTGCCGCTGGCCAGGCGCAGGCGCATCACGTCGAGCTCGAAGCGCGGCGCGAAGCCGGCCTTGCGCGGCAGCCGCGACAGGAAGGCGTTCCAGTAGTCCTTCTTCGGATAGTTGAGCAGCAGCTTCTCGAGCGTGACGATGTAGCCGGCGTTGTTGCCGGTGCGCTGCTGCGCATCGGCCAGGCGCAGCAGGTCGCCTTCGTCGGGGCGCCGCCCGCCCTGCTCGGCGGCCGAGACGGCGGCGCCGGCGTCCTTGGCAATCGCCTGGTAGTCGCCGCTGGCTCCCTGCAGGTAGGCCTGCAACTGGCGGACACTGCCACCGCTGTTACCGGCCGCGATGGCTTTGTTCAGCCATTCGGTGGCCTTGGCGTTGTTGCGCTGCTGGGCGTAGGCCGAAGCCAGCTGTTCGGCATAGGTGCCGAGCTGGGCGCCGCTGGCGCGTCCAGCCAGTGATTCGAGGGCCTGGATCGCGGTGGCGGTGTCGCCTGCACGCTGCGCTGCGCTGGCCTTCATGCCGTCGATGACCTGGCGCTCGGCGCCGGTGATGCCGCCCACCGACTCGGCCTCGCGCACCTTGCCCAGCGCCTCCTTGGCCTTGCCGGCCTTGAGCAGGTCACCAGCCTGCTGCAGCGGCCGGCCGACTTCGGCGCGCAGGCCCTGCGCTTGCGCCAGGCTCAGGCTGGCAGCCGCCAGCACGGCCAGGGTGGCGGCCTTGGCCAGGGTCGTGAGGGCGCTCAGGATCTTCATGGTGGGCTGGGAAGCTGTCAGAGGAACTGTTCGTTGCCGACGATGCCGATCTTGGTCACGCCCAGCCGCTGCGCGGTGGCCATGATCATGGCCACGTGCTTGTACACCACGAGCTTGTTGGGGCGCAGGTGGACCTCGGGCTGGTCGGCCATCGCGGCCACCGCGGCCAGGCGGGTCTCGATGGCGGCGCGGTCGCCCGGCTGGATGACTTCGCCGTTCCAGCCGATGGTGCCGTCGAAGTCGACGTCGATGCGCACGATCTCGGGCGGCTTGGGCGGCGGCGCTGCATTGTTGGGCACCGGCATGTTCATCTTGACGGCGTGGGTCTGGATCGGGATCGTGATGATGAACATGATCAGCAGCACCAGCATCACGTCGATCAGCGGCGTGGTGTTGATGTCGATCATCACCTCGGGTTCGCTGTCACTTCCGGAAGAACCGACATTCATTGCCATGGGGTAGCTCTCACTTGAGTCGTGTACCGGGGCCGGCTGGAGGCTCGGTGATGAAACCGACCTTGAAGATGCCCGCGCGCTGGCAGGCCACCACGACGCGGCCCACGGATTCGTAGCGCACCTCGGAGTCGCCGCGGATGTGGACTTCGGGCTGCGGCTCCTTGACCGACTCGATCTTCAGCCGCGCGACCAGCGTCTCGGTGTCGACGATGCGCTCCTTGGACCAGTAGACCTCGCCTTCGCGATTGACCGCGATGACGATGTTCTCGGGCTTGGTCAGGGTGGGCAGGTTGCGCTCTTTCGGGAGCTCGAGCTTGATCGTCTGCGTGACCACCGGGATCGTGATCAGGAAGATGATCAGCAACACCAGCATCACGTCCACCAGGGGCGTGGTGTTGATGGTGTTGTTGAGCTCGGGCTCGCCGTCCTCCGACGAGACGCCAACGTTCATGGCCATGGGCTGGGCTCCCGGCTTTCAGTGAGGCAGGCGGCGGCGATGCGAATCAACGCTTGCCTGCGATGAGCACGTTGTGCAGGTCGCCGGCAAAGGCCTTGGTCTGGTCCATGACGGCCTTGTTGCGGCGCAGCAGCCAGTTGTAGCCCATCACCGCAGGCACCGCCACGGCCAGGCCGATGGCGGTCATGATGAGCGACTCGCCCACCGGGCCGGCGACCTTGTCGATCGAGGCCTGGCCGCTGATGCCGATCTTGACGAGCGCGTTGTAGATGCCCCAGACGGTGCCGAAGAGGCCCACGAACGGCGCCGTCGAGCCCACCGTGGCCAGCACGGCCATGCCGTCCTGCAGGCGGTTCTGGATGTTGCCCACCGAGCGGTCGACCGACATGCTGATCCAGGTGTGCTTGTCGATGCTCTCGACCATCGTTCCTTCGTGGTGCTCGCTGGCCTTGACGCCCTGCTCGGCGATGAAGCGGAAGGCCGAGCCTTCTTCGAGCGCGCCGACTCCGGCCTTGACCGAAGGCGCCTTCCAGAACGTGTCGGCCGAAGCGCGCGCGCTCTTGAGCATCGAGCGCTGCTCGATCAGCTTGGTGAAGATCACGTACCAACTGGCCATCGACATGATCGTGAGGATGACGAGCGTGGTGTGGGCGACAGAGTCACCCTGGGTCCACAGCGCCTTCAGGCCGTAGGGGTTGTCGACCGCCTCTTCGGTGATCACCGGCATCGCCGGCGCGGCGGCCGGGGCCGGCGTCGGGGTGGGCGCCGTTGCTGTGGCCGGCGCCGAAGCGGCCTGCGCGAAGGCCGCCATCGGCAGGCTGAGCGACAGCACAAACCCCGCCAGCAGCATGGCCAGGGACTTGGCGGCCCGCGAGCGGGCGGTGATGAAACGGTTCATAGACATGTGGACTCCAGGGGAAACGGGTCGCGCTGCGCCAGAGGCTGCGCGAAGGGTGAGTGAAAACGGCGCATCGGCTCAGTCGGTGATCTTCCAGACGTAGACGACGCGTGCGGTCAGCTTTTCGGGCTTGCCGTCCAGCGTGCCGGGTTTGCCTTTGCAAGCCTTGATGGCCTCGAGGGTGAGCCGGTCGAGCATCTTGTGTTCACGCGTCGGACCGGACGACTTCTCGACCGTGGCTTCGTTGATCACGCCGCTCGTGTCCATCGTGTAGAGCACGGTCACGCTGCCCTGGGCTTCGGCGCGCCGGGCGGCGCTGCTGTACTCGGGCTTGTCGCAGGCGCCCGCAAAGTCGATCTTGGGTTCGGTGCGCACCGCCACGCGCGGCGCCGGCGGCGCCACGGCAGCCACCACCGGTGCCGGCGGAGCGACCGTCACCGGCGTCGGTGGCGGCGCCACCTGCGTGGTGGTGATCGAGGGCGCCGGTGTCGGCGGCGGGTTCACGTTGACCTCGGGGGGCGGTACGAAGGACGGTGGCGGCGGCGCAAACTTGGGCGGCGGCGGCAGGTTATCGGGCGGCGGCGGCGGCGGTGGCTTGGTCTCTTCGATGATCTTGGTTTCGATCGGACCCTTGATCACCTCGACCATGCGTTGGGCCAGGCCGTTGAGCATGCCCCAACCCAGCAGCAGGTGCAGCGCCAGCACGATGCCGAAGCCCACCATGTGCTTGCCGGGCTTGCGTTGTTGTTCGGCGAAATCCACTCGTTCCTCCATCCAGCCTTGCAGCGCGCGGTGGGTTGCAAGGCGGCGCAATCAATCGGATTGCGGCCTCGTGGGCCGCCCCAGATCGACGCATCTGAGGCGGGCGACTATATCGCGAAGGAATGCTCGTTCGCCCCGGGGCATCACCTTAGCCAAAGGGGCTGTGACGGGTGCGCCGGGCAACCTCCGCAGCGCCGATTGCAGCGCGTCCACAGGCCGGGGCATTGCTGCCTGCTCGTGCGCAGGCTGCGCGCCAGGCTGGACGGGGATGGAGGCGGCTTCAGGGGCTTTGCGACAGGCGCAGCAGCGCATCGACGGCAAGCTCCTGGGCCCGCGCCGCATCGCAGCGCACGACGTGGCGCGATGAAATCGAACGTAACCACGTGAGCTGGCGCTTGGCGAGTTGCCGCGTCGCGGCCACCGCCTGCTCGATCCAGGCGTGCCCCGCATCCGCGGGGTGACCTCGGCGCGCTTCGAGTTGGTCCAGCGCCTGCCAGGCCTGGCGGTAGCCCACGCAACGCATCGCCGGCAGGCCGGCATCGAGGTCGCCGCGCTGGCGCAGCGCCTGCACCTCGGCGAGCAGACCGGCCTGCACCATGGCACTGAAGCGCTGCGCGATGCGTTCGTGCAGCCAGGCCCGGGACTGCGGCTCGAGCGACACCAACGGCCACGCGGCTGCGGGCGGCACGGGCCTGGCCTGCGCCGCGCGATGCCAGTCTGACAAGGGCCGGCCGCTGAGCTGCCAGACCTCCAGCGCGCGTTGGATGCGCTGCCCGTCGGCCGGCGCCAGGCGGCCCGCCGTGGCGGGGTCGACGCGCGCCAGCTCGGCGTGCAGCGCCGGCCAGCCCTGTGCGGCCGCACGGCGGTCGATGTCGGCGCGCAGCGCGGCGTCGGCACCCGGCATGGCATGCAGGCCTTCGCGCACGGCCTTGAAGTACAGCATCGTGCCGCCGACCAGCAGCGGCAGGCGGCCGCGGGCCCGGATCTCCCCCACCAGGCGCGTCGCGTCGGCCGCGAAGCGCGCTGCCGAATAACGGTCCAGTGGATCGAGGATGTCGATGAGGTGGTGCGGCACAGCCGCGCGATCGGCGGCGCTCGGCTTGGCGGTGCCGATGTCCATGCCGCGGTAGACGAGCGCGGAATCGACGCTGATGATCTCCAGCGGCAGCACCCGGGCCAGGGCCATCGCCACTGCCGACTTGCCGCTCGCCGTGGGGCCTGCCAGGCACAGCGCCGCGACGGTCATCGCAGCGCGCGCTGCACCAGCGTCCAGGCCACCAGGCTGGCGGCGGCGGACCAGAACGCCAGGCCGGACATCAAGGGTCGCAGGCTGCCGTCCAGGGCCACTCCCAGCCAGCGGCCGACGCCGAAGGCCACCAACGCCAGCACCAGGCCGGCCAGCGCCGAGGCCGCGCCCGCCGCGCCAGGAAACGGCCCCACCACGCCGGCCTGTCCGCAAGGCTGGAGCAGGCCGTGGCCGAAGATGAACAGGCACTGCGGCACCAGCACCGCCCACACCTGCTGCACGCCGGCCAGCGCCAGGCCGACGCCGAGCGCGCCGCCGGCCAGCGTGAAGACGGCGCCGCGCGCCACCGCGCCGTGCATGCCGAAGCGCGTGATCCAGCGCCGGCACACGAAGGTGCCGGCGACGTAGGCCAGCGAGCCGACGGCCATCGCCGCGCCGTAGGCCAGCGGCGACAGGCCGAGAACGTCGATGTAGATGAAGGACGACGCTGCCAGGATCGTGAACAGGCCGCCGAAGGTGCAAGCCACCAGCAGGCCCCAGGCCAGGAACACCGGGTGGCGGCCGATCGTCCACCAGGTGCGCAGCAGGGGTGCCAGCCGCGTCGCGCCCGGGTTGGGCCGCGCCAGCGTCTCGGGCAAGCGCATCAGCACCCAGGCCAGGGTCGCGGCACCGGCCAACGCCATCAGCGTGAGTGTGCCGCGCCATCCCCACAGCAAGGCGGCGACGCCGCCCACCAGCGGGCCCACGAGGGCGATGATCCCCAGCCCGGTGAGCGCCAGCGCCATCACCTGCGCGCCGGCCACCGGCTCGTACAGGTCGCGCAGCACGGCGCGCGCGCACACCACCGCGGCGGCCAGGGCCGCGCCCTGCAGCACGCGCCAGACGACCAGCGCTTCGATGTTGGCCGCCAGCGCGCAGCCGACGCTGGCGGCGGTGTACAGCGTCAGGCCCAGGATCAGCACCGGGCGGCGGCCGACACGGTCGGCCACGGGCCCCCACACCAGCTGCGCCAGGCCGAAAGCCAGGATCAGCGCCGACAGCGTGAGCTGAGCGGCGTTCATGCCGGCACCCAGTTCGCGCGTCAGCAGCGGCAGCGCCGGCAGGTAGACGTCGGTGGTGACGGGCTGCAGGCCCAGCAGTAGGGCCAGCGAGAAGGCCGCCAGCCGGTGCGAGACAGCGGGTGCCTGCGGCGGGGTGGCAAGGGTGGCGGCGCTCATCCCGGCTGAGGTTATCAGGGCCCTGCGGCCGTCCTTCGAGCGCCAGCGAAGGCCCGTCGCGTGCCGCCGCGCTGCAGGCCCGCATCGCCTGGCAGGAGCGGCACTTCGCGGCGACGCTGGCGATGCTGCTGGTGCTGTCGGCGCTGTCGGCGCTGCCGGCGCCGTTCGGGCCGGCACTGGCCGCCGACGTGCGCGGCTGGGGCCTGCATGCCGGCCTGGGCGACTGGGCCGAATCATTGCCCCTGTACGAACGCCGCGGCCGGCGTGCAGGGTGCCGGTAATTGGCCCACCGCCTTGCGCAGCGGCATTGCGCAGCAGCCGATCGGTCGCGCGGAAGCGGCCAAGGCCTCTTTCACGCGCTTCGTTGCCGCGGGCAAGCGGCAGAAGGCGTCGAAGCGATGCGTGCGAAAACCGAGTAACGCTGGGGAGTACCGCTGGGGAGCACCGACAAGCCCAGGGCTTGCTCCCTGGGCGCAGGAGGTGATACCCGGCAGAGCCGGTTTCTCGCGCGTTGCAGCCGACGACCTTCTGCCGCCCACGATCCTAGAAACCAGATGCCGGAAACCTGAAACCAGAAGCTAAAAGCGCTCGTCGTCGCGCAGGTAGCGCCACTGCCCCACCGGCAGTTGCCCCAGCGGCACGCTGCCGATGCGAACGCGCTTCAAGCCCAGCACCTGCAGCCCGACGAGCTCGCACATGCGGCGGATCTGGCGCTTGCGGCCTTCGCGCAGCACGAAGCGCAATTGCTCTTCGTTTTGCCAGCTCACGGCTGCCGGGCGCAGGATCACGCCGTCCAGCGTCAGGCCGTGGCGCAGCCGCGCCAGCGCTTCCTCAGGAAAAGGCCCGGGCTGGCCCCAGGCCACGCGCGCCAGGTATTCCTTCTCGACCCGCGTCTGGTCGCCGATCAGGCGCTTGGCGACGCGGCCGTCCTGGGTGAAGACGAGCAGGCCGGTGGAGTCGATGTCCAGCCGCCCGGCCGGCGCCAGGTGGCGCAGGTGGTTGGGCTGGAAGTCGATGCCCGAGGTGTCGCCGGCCCAGCGGTTGGCCGCGGTGACGAGCGTGATGGCAGGCTCGTAGCCGTCCTCGGGCTGGCCGCTGACGAGGCCGACCGGCTTGTTCAGCAGCACCGTGACCTGGCGCGCCTGCTCGACGCGCGCGCGCGGGTCGATGGTGATCACGGCATCGGGGGCGACGCGCTGGCCGAGTTCGGCGAGCCGGCCGCCCACGCTGACCCAGCCGGCGGCGATCCAGTCGTCGGCTTCGCGGCGCGAGGCCAGGCCGCGTTCGGTGATCAGTTTGGACACGCGCACGCCGTCGGTGGCGGCTGCCGTTGGGCGCTGGGCAGCGGCCGAGGCTGGTGCGGCCACCACGCGCGGGGCAGGGCGATCGGGCGCACGCGGGGAAGGGGGCCGTGGAGGGCGCAGCGGAGCGCGCTGAGGCGGCCGATCCGGGGCTCGGTCGGCGGGCCTGGCGGGGGCGCGGTCCGGCGCCGGATCGAAGCTCGGATCAGGCCGCCGTGGCGCTCGATCGGGCGTTCGATCGGGCGTTCGTTCGCGCGTTCGTTCGCGCGCCATCGGCGGCCGCGGCGACTGCAGCGTCTGCGGCGCGGGCGGTCGCTCTTGGCGGCGGGTTTCGGGCGGCAGCGGCGCCTCAGGCCGCGCCTCGCGCGCGGTGGGGGCAGGCCGCGGCGAGGTCACGCCGCGCACGCGCAGGCGGCGCGGGTCGCGCGCCGGGGCGCTGGGTTTGATGCTGATCTTCGGGCGTTCGGCCATGGCGCGATTGGACCATGAGCCGCCGGGCTGTTCCCAAGGCGAATGCCGTTGTGCGAAGCACGCACGCCCCCTGAGGTGCGGCCTGGCGCGGCGCCCGGTGTCAGGAAATACTATCGTGGCCGACCACCTGCCATGACACGCCTGCGCTTGCCCAAGACCCCGATCGCCGCCTGGTTCGGCCTGAAGCTCGGCCAGAAGCTCGCTCTGATGCTCGACCTGAAGCTCGGCCTGCTGCTCAGCCTGATGCTCGGCGGCGCCGCCGCGCTGGCCGCCACGCCGCCGCTGCCGGCGCTGCAGGCTGCGCTCGATGTCGCGGTCATCGACTACGAATCGGGTCGCCTCGCCCAGGCGCGGCGGGCCTTCGAATCCCTGTCGCGCCAGGGTGTGGCGGCGGCCGACTACAACCTGGCCGTGATGCACCTGCGCGACGAATTGCCGCAGGCCAGCCGCCAGCGCGCCCGGCAGTTGCTGACGCGGGCCTCGCGCGCGGGCTTCGTCACCGCGCAGCTGATGCTGGCGCGCTCACTCGAGGTCGGCGATTTCGGCCGCCGCGACCTGCGCCTGGCGCACCAGTGGTACGAGCTTGCGGCCGAGAGCGGCAGCGTCGAGGCCCAGGTGGCGATGGGCACCGCTTTCTTCCTCGGCCGCGGCCGTCCGAAAGACCCCGCGTGCGCGGCGCACTGGTTCCGCGAAGGCGCCAAGGGTGGTGACGTGGGCGCGATGTACCTGCTGGCCTCGCTCTACGAGCAGGGCGATGGTGTCGAGCGCGACTTGCGCCTGGCGCGCTACTGGTACGACATCGCGGCACGCCACGGCGACGAGGCAGCGCCGGCCAAGGTCCGCGAACTCGACGCCAAGGCCGCTACAGCACCACCTTGACCAGCGGGTGCGTGCTGAGCGTGCGGTAGAGCTCGTCGAGTTGCCCGCGGCTGGTGGCGCGGACGGTGAGCGTCAGGCCCAGGTAGTTGCCGCCCTTGCTCGGCCGACGCTCGATCGTGCCGGCCTCGAAGGCGGGGTCGAACTGGCGCGCGATGGCCACCATCGCCGGCTCGAACGCGTCCACCCGGGCGCCCATCACCTTGATGGGAAAGGCGCACGGGTAATCGATCAGGCTGGGCGCAGACGGCGTCGCGGGCATCAGATCGCCATCGTCGACTTGGCGCGCTGGTAGGCCTCGTACAAGCGCGCGTACACCGGCCCGGGCTTGCCGCGCAGCGCGCCGTGACCCACCGCCTCGCCGTCGATGCGCGTCACCGGCAGCACCTCTTTGGTGGCCGAGCTCAGCAGCACCTCATCGGCGGCGCGCACGTCGGCCTCGGAGATCGGGCGCAGGTTGTAGGCAATGCCGCAGTCCTCGCACAGCTCGCGCAGCAGGTCGACGCGGATGCCTTCCAGCACGTGCTCGCTCTTGGGTGGCCCGAGCAGCGCGCCCTCGTGCACGATCCAGACGTTGCTGGCCGCGGCCTCGGTGAGGTGGCCGTCGCGGAACATGATGGTTTCCACGGCGCCGTGGTCGGCCGACATCTGGCGTGCCAGCACGTTGCCCAGCAGGCTCGTGCTCTTGATGTCGCCGCGCTCCCAGCGGAAGTCACGCGCCGTGGTGCAGGCCACGCCCTGGTGCCGCTGCTCGACGGTCGCGTGCCTGAGCGGGTTGCTCATCATGAAGACCGTGGGCGTGGGGTTGGCCGGCATGACGTGGTCGCGCGGCGCCACGCCGCGCGTGACCTGGATGTAGACAACCTGGTCTTCCTCGGGCCGCGCCGCGATGAGCCGGCGGCAGCGCTCGAGCCACTGCTCGCGCGTGGCCGGGTGCGGCAGGCGCAGCTTGGTGAGGCTGCGGTTCAGGCGCGCCAGGTGCTCGTCGAAGCGAAACAGCCGCCGGCCATACGCCGGCACCACCTCGTAGATGCCGTCGCCGAAGATGAATCCGCGGTCCAGCACCGGGATGCGCGCTTCGGCCAGGGGCATGAAGTCACCGTTGAGGAAGCAGAGGTTGTCGGTCATGGTGGGGCTTTGAAACTGAGTTCAGGTGGCGCCTTGAGCCCCCGGTAGCCCGTGGTCGCCCCTGTGCAGCATGATGGCATACGACACCGGCGCCAAGCGCCGGCCGGGCAGGCCGGCGCGGTGCTACTTGATCCAGAGCCGGATCGCGTCCCAGGCGCGGCCAAAGATGCCGGCCAGGCCCACCGGCTCCAGCACCACGAGCGGCCGCGTCGTGATCGCCGTGCCAGCGGCGCTGGTGATCTTGATCAGGCCCACCGGCTGGCCGGCGCTCAGGGGTGCCAGCAGCGGGTCGGTGCGCTCGATCACGGTCCTGATCTTGTCGCCTTCGCCCTTGGGCACCGTGACCACGAGGCCGCCCTGGGCACCGAGCCTGGCCTCGGGCTTGTCGCCCTTCCACACCGGCACCGTGGCCAGCGGCTTGCCGGCCTCGAACAGGCGCACCGCATCCCAGGCCTGCCAGCCCCAGTTGAGCAGCTTCTGGCTCTCGGCGGCGCGCGCTTCGCGGCCGGCTGCGCCCATCACCACGCTGAGCAGGCGGCGTTTGCCGGCGGGGGTGTCGCGCACCGCGCTGGCCACCAGGCAGTAGCCGGCGGCTTCGGTGAAGCCGGTCTTCATGCCGTCGACCGTGGGGTCGCGGCCGAGCAGCATGTTGCGGTTGTCCTGCTTGATGTTGTTGTAGGTGTACTGGCGGATGGAGTACAGCGGATAGAAGTCCGGGTGGTCGATGGCGATGTGCGCCGCCACCGTGGCGACGTCGCGCGCGCTGCTGTAGTGGCCGGCTTCGGACAGGCCGGCAACGTTCTTGAACTGCGTGTTCTTCAGGCCCCAGGCCAGACCCTGGCGATTCATGGTCGCGACGAAGTTCTCCAGCGTGCCGCCCACGCCTTCGGCCAGTGCGACGGCGGCGTCGTTGCCGCTTTGCACGATCAGGCCGCGCAGCAGTTCGCTCACCTTGGGCGTCATCGTGGTGTCGATGAACATCAGCGAGCCTCCGCCCTGACGCTCGGCCCAGGCACGCCGCGACACCGGCAGCGTCTGCTCGAGCGAGAGCTTCTTGTCGCGCACGGCATTGAAGACGAGGTAGGCGGTCATCAGCTTGGTCAGCGAGGCCGGGTCGGCCTGCGCGTCGGCGTCGCGCTCGGCGAGCACCTGGTTGCTGGCGAGGTCGATGAGGATGTACTGGCGCGCCGCGATGTCGGGGGGCTGCGGGGTCTGGGCCAGCGCAGAGGCCGAGACAAGGACGAGCAGGAACGAGGTGAACAGTTTCATGGG
>JANMVM010000006.1:0-10483 GCA_031392695.1 Rubrivivax sp. | reverse complement strand
TCGCCACGACGGCGCCGGCTGCGGCAACCGGCAGCATCGTGGCCGCCGCCGCGGGCGCCAGCGCCGTCACCAGCAGCATCACCTGCAGCCAGGTGGCGGTGGTCGAGAAGATCGCGCCCGCCAGGCAGGCGGTGCGCTGCGCCGGCTCGAGCTGGGCGCGCGCGCCCATGGCCGCGACGGTGGCGGTGCTCGACACGAAGCCCGCGAACAGGCCCGACAGCGCCAGCCCGGCACGCGCGCCCAGCACGCGCAGCGCGACATGGCCGGCCGCCTGCACGGCCAGGATCAGCACCACCGTGAGCAGCAGCGTGCGCGGGGCCATGCCGCCCAGCCAGGGCAACGCTGTCGCCGGGGCCAGCGGCAGCAGCACGAGTGCCAGCGCGGCCAGCAGCAGGGCGTCGTGCAGCTCGGCCTGGGTCAGCCACTCGGTGGCCAGGTGGTGCAGCCGTTCGCGTGCCGCCAGCAGCCCCGCCACCACGGCGGCGGCGCCGGCACCCAGCGCCGGCTGCTGCAGCGACAACACGCCCACCAGGTAGGTGATGAAGAGCGCGAGCTCGGTGGTCAGACCTGGGTCGGGCGCGCTGTGCTGGGGGCCGGGGCTGCGACTTCTCCAGTAGGCCACCGCCACCAGCGCGGCCACCAGCAGCGCGCCCAGCGCCACCAGCAGCGGCTGCTGCAGGGCCTGCGCGATGCCGCCGGCCAGCGCCGCCAGTGCGAAGCTGCGGATGCCGGCAGCCTTGCGCGCGGCGCCGCGGCCCTTGCGACGCTCACGCTCGAGGCCGATCAGCAGGCCACCGCCGAGCGCCGCGGCCAAGCCCAGCGCGGTGGCCGGCAGCGCAGGGTCAGCGCTGAGCACGGGCCTTGGCGCCTAGAGTTCGGCGCATTCGCCGAAGCCCGGCACGCGCACACGCCAGCCGAGCTGGGTCTGGATGTCCGAGCGCAGCGTGTCGGCCGCGTCGGGGTCGCCGTGCACGACGAAGGTCTGCAGCGGGCTTTGACCCACGGCGCGCAACCAGGCCAGCAGCTCGTGGCGGTCGGCGTGGCCCGAGAAGCCTTCGAGCTGCAGCACCTCGGCGCGCACCGGCACCATCTGGCCGTGGATCTTGACCTCGCGCTCGCCCGCCAGCAGGCGCGCGCCGCGGCTGCCGCCGACCTGGTAACCCGCAAACACCACGGCATGGCGCGGCTCGGGCGCCATCGCCTTGAGGTGGTGCAGCACGCGTCCGCCGGTGGCCATGCCGCTGGCCGAGATGATCACCGCCGGGTAGCGCGCCGCGGCCAGGCGCAGGCTCTGCTGCACGGTGGTGACCATGCGCACGCCGTCGGCCAGGCCGTGCATCTCGGCGGCCGGCACGCGCAGCAGCCGGGCGTGCTGGCGGTACAGCGCCGTGGCCTCGATGGCCATCGGGCTGTCGAGGAAGATCGGCAGCGTCGCCGGGATCTCGCCGCTGCGCCGCAGGCGCTGCAGCACCAGCAGCAGTGCCTGAGCGCGGCCGACGGCGAAGGCCGGCATCAGCACCGAGCCACCGCGCCGCATCGTGCGCTGGATGATCTGGGCCAGCACCGGCGCAACGTCCTCGGCCGGGTGGGTGCGGTTGCCGTAGGTGCTCTCGACGATCATCACGTCGGCGCGCGTCACCGTCTCGGGCGGCGGCATCAGCAGGTCGTTCTGGCGCCCGAGATCGCCCGAGAACACGAGCCGGCGCCCGGCCCGTCCCGGCTCCTGCAGCGTCACCGCACAGGCGCCCAGCAGATGGCCCGCAGGCGTCAGGCTGAGCGTGTGGCGGCCGACGCTGATGCTGCGGCCCGGGGCCAGCGGCACGAACTGCGCCAGCGCCCGTTGCGCATCGCCACGTGTGTACAGCGGCAGCGCCTTGTCGTGCCGAGAATAGCCATAGCGGTTGGCGCGCCGCGCGTCTTCTTCCTGCAGGTGGGCGCTGTCGAGCAGCAGCACCTGGGCCAGCGCGCAGGTCGCCGGGCTGGCGTGGATGGGCCCGCGGTAGCCGTGCTTGACGAGCGCCGGCAGCCAGCCGCTGTGGTCGAGGTGGGCGTGGCTGAGCACCACCGCGTCGACCTGGCGCAGTTCCTCGGGCAGCGCCCAGTTGCGTTCGCGGTGCAGCTTGAAGCCCTGGAACAGGCCGCAGTCGAGCAGGATGCGGCTGCCCGCGCTGTCGATCAGGTGGCGCGAGCCCGTGACGCCGTCGGCGGCACCCAGGAAGTGGATCTTCATGCGCCCAACTCCTGCAAAGCGGCCGATTCGACGATGCGCACGCCCGGCACATGCTGCGCCACGCCGCGCAACATCGCGCGCGCCACGGTGGCCGCGGCAATCGGCCGCCAGGCCTTGGGGATCAGCGGCGCCAGCGGCGTCGTCAGCGCCAGCGCCAGCCGCTCGGCCAGGCGCTGCGGCTGGCCCAGCGCCGCGCGGTCGCCGGCCAGCAGCGAAGGCCGCGCGATGAGCAGGCTGGCGAAGCCCAGGCGCGCCAGTTCTGCCTCGGTCTCGCCTTTGACGCGGTTGTAGAAGGTGGCCGATCGCGGGCTGGCGCCGAGCGCCGAGACGACGCCGAAATGGCGCACCCCGGCGCGCTGCGCGGCGCGCGCGAAGGCCAGCACTGCGGCGTGGTCGACCTCACGAAACGCCGCCTGCGAGCCTGCGACCTTGATCGTCGTGCCCAGGCAGCAAAAGGCGCTGTCGGCCTGCGGCAGCGGCGGCAGCGCGGCGAAGTCCACGACGTGCACACGCTGCAGCGGCGCCGTCGCGGCCAGGTCGCGGCGCACCAGCAGGTGCAGCGGGCCGGGCCCGGCCCAATGTCGCGCAAGCTCGCGGCCGACGAGGCCGCTGGCGCCAGCCAGGAGTGCAGTCATGGGTGTGCCGGTTCGATGAGATCCCAGCGGTTGCCCCAGGGGTCCTGGAACACCACCACGCGGCCGTAGGCCTCGGACCTCGGGGTTTCGGTGAAGTGCACGCCGTGGGCGCGCAGACGGGCGATGTCGTCGTCGAAGTGCTCGCTGTGCAGGAAGAGCCAGACCCGCCCGCCGCCCTGGCGGCCGATCAGCGCCACCTGCTCGGGCGTGGCGGCGCGCGCCAGCAGCAGCGCGCCGCCCGCGTCCCCGGCGCCGCCGGGCGCGACGACGAGCCCGCGCTTGCTGTCCGACAGCCGCTCGTCCTGCAGCACCTGCCAGCGCAGCACCTGGGTGAAGAAGGCCAGTGCCGGCTCGTACTCGGGCACGAGCAGGCTGGTGCAGGCAAGGCGGCGCGACATGCCCGCGAGGTTACAGCGCTGCTGGCGCTCCTAGCGAAACTGCTCGAGCAGCCGTTCCAGCGTCATCGTGAAGGGCTGGCTCAGCGCCGGCAGCGTGAGCAGCAGGCCGAGCAGCCCGACGCCCAGCGTGACCGGGAAGCCGACGGCGAAGATGTTGATCTGCGGCGCCACGCGCGAGATCGCACCCATCACCAGGTTGACGAACAACAGCATCGTCACCAGCGGCAGCGCGATCCACAGCCCGGTGGAGAAGATCTCGGCACCCCAGCGCTGCGGCTGCACCTGGTGCATGAAGGCGAAGGGCTCAGGGCCGACCGGAAAGGCGGTGAAGCTGTGCACGAGCGCGGCGATGACCAGCAAATGGCCGTTGCCGACGATGAACAGCCAAGCCACCGTGGTGCCGAAGAAGCGGCTCGTCGCGGTGGCGCTGGCCGCCGACAGCGGGTCGAAGAAGCCGGCGAAGTTCAAGCCCATCTGCAGGCCAATGATCTCGCCCGCGAACTCGACCGCGGCAAACACCAGCCGCACGGCAAAACCCAGGCTCAGGCCGATGATCACCTGCTGCGCCACCAGCAGGCCGGCCAGCGGGGAGTCCAGCGCCACCAGCGCCACCAGCGGCGCTGCCGGCAGGCTCGGTTGCGCGGCCAGCGCGATGAAGGCGGCCAGCGCGATGCGCACGCGCATCGGCACCGTGCGCGTGCCCAGCACGGGCAACGCTGTGAAGAGTGCCAGCGCGCGCAGGAAGGGCCAGATCAGCGGGCTCAGCCACTGCAGCAGCTGGGCTTCGGTGAAGCTCAGCATCGGTGGCCCGCTGCGGCGGCTGCCGCCATGGCTAGCCCACCGCGGCCGGAATGCCCTGCAGCGTGCGCTGCAGGTACTCGACGAGCGTGCTCAGCATCCACGGCCCGGCGATCGCCAGCACCGCCACCGCGGCCACGATCTTGGGCACGAAGCTGAGCGTGGCTTCGTTGATCTGCGTCGCAGCCTGGAACACGCTCACCACCAGGCCCACGGCCAGCACGGTCAGCAGCACCGGCGCCGAGACCATGAGCAGCACCCACAGCCCTTGCTGGCCGGCCGAGAGAACCTGTTGTGCATCCATGGGATATCCGGGTCCTCAGGTGACGAAAGAAGCGGCCAGCGAGCCCAGCAGCAGGTTCCAGCCGTCGGCCAGCACGAACAGCATGAGCTTGAAAGGCAGCGCAACGAGCACCGGGCTCAACATCATCATGCCCAGGCTCATGAGCACGCTGGCGACGATCATGTCGATGATCAGGAAAGGGATGAAGATCATGAAGCCGATCTGGAACGCGCTCTTTAGCTCGCTCGTCACGAAGGCCGGCACCAGCACGGTCAGCGGCACCTCGGTGCCCTTGACCTCGGCGGGCAGCTTGGCGAGCTTGGCGAACAGCATGACGTCGCTCTGGCGTGTCTGCTTGAGCATGAATTCGCGCAGCGGCACGACGCCCTCCTTGAGCGCCTGGTCGACCGCCATCGTGCCGGCGGCGTAAGGCGCGTAGGCCTTGTCGTAGACCTTGTCGAAGGTGCCCGACATGACGAAGAAGGTCAGGAACAGGCTCAGCCCGATGATCACCTGGTTGGGCGGCGCGGCCTGCGTGCCCAGCGCCTGGCGCAGCAGGCTGAGCACGATGACGATGCGCGTGAAGGCCGTCATGAGCAGCATCACCGCGGGCAGGAAGCTCAGCGCGGTGAAGAACAGCAGCGTCTGGATCGGCACCGAGTAACTGGTGCCGCCCGGCCCCTGCCCGATGACCAGCGGCAGGCCGCCGCCGGTCTGGGCCAGCGCACTGCCGGCCAGCAGCGCCAGCGCCGTGGCCGCCAGCAGCGGCCTAGCGCGCATGGCCGCCGGCCCCGGGGCCGCGCAGGCGGCCCAGCAGTTGGGCGAATGCGGCCGACGGCGGCGGCGGCGGGCCCGCGGCGACTTCGGCCTGCGGCACCATGGTGTGCAGCGTGCGGATGCCCTGCGGCGAAACCCCGAGCACGAGCCAGAGCCGGTTTTCGCCCTGCCCGACCTCGACGGTGACGAGCTTTTGCTGCGCCGACAGCGGCATCACCGCCACCGGCCTGGGCGCGCCGGGCCGCGCCAGGCCCCCGCCCATCAGCGGCGAGCGCCGCAGCAGCCACAAGGCGAGCGGAATCAGCGCGATGACGAGCGCAAACCAGAGCAGGGAAGTCAGGCCGCTGGGCATGGTGCTGTGCTGGCTATCAGTTCTTGCTCAGGCGGCGCAGCCGCTCGCTGGGCGTGACGATGTCGGTCAGGCGGATGCCGAACTTGTCGTTGACCACCACGACCTCGCCCTGGGCGATGAGAAAGCCGTTGACGAGCACGTCCATCGGCTCGCCGGCCAGCGTCTCGAGCTCCACCACCGAGCCCTGGGCGAGCTGCAGGATGTGCTTGATGGGGATGCGCGTGCGGCCCAGTTCAACGGTCAGCTGGACCGGGATGTCCAGGATCATGTTGAGGTCGTTGCCGGCGTTGCCCGCGCCGGTGGGCGTGAACTTGGCGAACTCCGCCGGGGCCACGCTCTCGGCCGCCAGCGCGACTTCACTGGCGACCTCGTTGCCGGCAGCGGACTTGCTCTCGGACAGGGCCGCGGCCCATTCCGCCGCCATCTTGTCCTCTTCGGACTTGGCGCCTTCAGCTTGGGCAGTCATGTCAGCTCCACTCCAGGGTCAGCCAGGGGATGATCGATCGCAGCGGCGGCTGCGACCAAGGCGGCAGGCAGGGATGCGGGCAGGGATGCGGGCAGGGATGCAGGCAGGCGGTGAGCGTCATCTCAGTGGTCTCCGATCCAGCTCACGGGGTGGCTGGTCAGCAGCTTGTCGATCTTGATCGAGTAGTGCTTGTTGGATGTGCCGTAGTGGCAGTCGAAAACCGGCACGCCATCGATCTTGGCCTGGATCATCGGGTCCAGGTCGAGCTCGATGAAGTCGCCGGGCTTGAAGGACAGCAGCTGCTCGACGGTGGCGCCGGCGTGGGCCAGCTCGGCCACCAGGTTGACCTCGGCCGACTGGATCTGCTGCTTGAGCAGGTTGACCCAGCGCCGGTCGGGCTCGGCCGCGTCGCCCTGCACGGTGCCGTAGAGCACGTCGCGGATCGGCTCCAGCGTGCTGTAGGGAATGCAGAAGTGCACCGAGCCCGAGGTGTCGCCGATCTCGAGCGTGAAGTTGGTGGTGACGACGATCTCGCTCGGCGTGGCGATGTTGGCGAACTGCGGCTGCATCTCCGAGCGCTGGTACTCCAGCTCGACCGGGTAGATGCCCGCCCAGGCCTTCTTGTATTCGGCACAGATGGTCTCGACGAGGCGGTAGATCACGCGCAGCTCGGTGGGGCTGAAGTCGCGCCCCTCGATGCGGGTGTGGAACTTGCCCACGCCGCCGAACAGGGTGTCGATGACCGCGAACACCAGGCTCGGGTCGCAGACGATGAGGCCGGCGCCGCGCAGCGGCTTGACGCTCATGATGTTGAAGTTGGTGGGCACCACGATCTCGCGCAGGAAGGCGCTGAACTTCTGCACCTTGATCTCGCCCACGCTGACCTCGGGGCTCTTGCGGATGAGGTTGAACAGGCCGAGGCGGATGTTGCGCGCGAAGCGCTCGTTGATGACCTCCAGCGTCGGCATGCGGCCGCGCACGATGCGCTCCTGGCTGGCCAGGTCGTAGTTGCGGACGCCGCCGGCCGGCACCTCGTCCTGCTCCGGCTCCTGGCTCTCGCCGGTGATGCCCTGCAGCAGTGCGTCGACCTCGTCCTGCGACAGGATCTGCTGGTTCATGAGGGCCGCGCCCCGGCGATGGATCGCTGCATCACTGGATGATGAAGTTGGAGAAGTGCACGGCCCGCACCGGCAGCGGCGGCGCGGGTCCGCGTTTCTTTTTCTTCTTCTTGCCCGCCGCGCCCTCGGCCTTGGCCGGCGCCGCGTGGGCCGCGGTGTCGGCCTCGTCGTCGTCCTCGATCTCGTAGCCGAGCGCGCGCGAGGCCTCGCGCTTGATCTTCTCCGACAGCTTGGTTTTGCCGTCGCGGCCGAGCAGTTCGCCGGCCGTGCGGTCGGCGATGGCCATCAGGATGTTGTTGCGCACCGCCGGCATGTAGACCTTGAGCTGCTCGCCGGTCTTGGCGTCGTCGATCTCCAGCGTGATGCCGATCTGTGCGTAGCGCTCGGCCTCGCGGTCGGCCAGGTTGACGGTGAAGGGGTCCAGCGGCACGAACACCGGCACCGCCTTGGGGTCGTGCTTGGCCGCGGTCTGGGCCGGGGCATGGCCGTCGGCGGCCGCTTCGCCGTCGCCGGCTTCGGCTTCGGCGCTGGCCTTTTTCTTCATCATCAGGACGGCGGCGCCGCCGCCACCAGCCAGCACCAGGGCGGCCACGGCAATCAGGATGATGAGCTTCTTCTTGCCCTTGGCGGGCGGTACGGCTTCGGCGGCTGCGGCGGCGGACATGCGGGCTCCTTCAGGCGGTCTGCCCAAGGCGCCACCCCGGGGGCGGCGCGCTTCGGCGTGTGAAGGTCATTATTGAGAGCGGGCCGGCGCGTCGATGCCGCGAAAAGGGCCGGGAACACCCGCCACCCGGGGCCGGAATCGGCTGGCCTTCAGGCCACCAGATCCACCACGCCGCGGCGACGCGGCGGCGTGCTGCCGTGCTCGGCCCGCGTGAGGGTGGCCTGCTGCTCGCGAGCTTCGCTGCGGCTGCCGTGGCGCGGCGCCGGGTCGTCGCCGCGCGCGTCGCCCGGGTCCTGTCGCGGCTGCTCGAAGACGCCGCCACCGGCCAAGGTCAGCCCCGATTCACGCAGGCTGCCGGCCAGCAGCGGCAGCGCCTGGTCGAGCGCCTGGCGCGTCTCGGCGCTGGCCGCGCTGAGGTGGACCAGCGCGATGGCGCCGTCGAGCTGGATCTGCACCGCGATCGGCCCCATCTCGGCGGGGTGGAGGTGGAGCTGCGCGTGCTGCACACCGGCACGCACGAAGGTCGTGATCTGCGCGCCGAGCTGGGCGCCGAAGTCGGCACTGCCGGGCCGCGCGGTCAGGCTGGCTTCGGCCTGCGGCGGGCTCGTGGCCTGCGGCGTGCTGGCCAGGCTGAAGGCCGGCAGCGGCGTGCCGGCCGCCAGGGCCGGGCTCTCGGCCTGCCGTGTTTCGGCCAGCGCCGCGCCGGCCAGGGCCACGGCGAAGCCTTCAACGCTGACCGCGGCCGCGCTGTCGGCGGCCGCGGCGTTGGTGCTGGCGGTTGTGCTGGCGGTTGTGCTGGCGGTTGTGCTGGCGGTTGTGCCGGCGGTTGTGCCGGCGGTGGCCGTGAGGGCAGGCTGCGACGAGTTCGATCCCGCGCCGTCCGCCCGGCCATCGCTGCCCGGGCGCTGGGACCGGGCGGACGCCGGGCCGTGGTCGCCCAAGCGCGCCTCGGCGGCTGGCGATGCAGCGTCGGCGGCGGTGCGGGCGCGCAGTTGCACGAGCAGCGCCGCGATGCCGTCGGGGGCTGGTGCAGCCGCGGTGGCTGGGTCTTCGTCTTCGGCCTCGGGCGGCAGCGTGGTGTCGGTCTTGCCCGCTGGCCGCGGCGTGGCGTCCGGCGCAGCGGGCAGGCGGGGCAGCCGAGCGTCCTGTCCCGCCGCGCTGCCCGCGGTCGCGCGAGGCGTGCCGCGCGAGCGGCTGGATGGCGCACTGGAGGTGGCCGGCCTGGGCTCGGCAGGCGTGGCCTGGTCCAGGGCCCGGGCGAAGGGCTTGGGCACTTCGGCGTCGGTGGGCGCAGCGGGCGCGCCCGTGGGCGGCACGGGTGCGGCGGGCGCAGTGGGCTGGGCAAAGGGCTGAGCAAAGGGCTGGGCAAAGGGCTGGGCAAAGGGCAGCGGGCTGAGCATGGTCGGCGGCTCCGGAGATGTGGTGTCAGTGTCGGTGTCGGTGTCGGTGTCGGTGCCAGGGCTCAGTGGCTCGGCGCGCGACGCTGCGCGCTGTCGTGCCAGTGGCGCTGGGCGGCGGCCTCGTCGCTGCGCAACTGCTCCTGCCGCAGCGCACCGCGCTGCGCCTCGGCCTGGCGGCGCTGCAGCAGCTTGCGCACCGAAGCCACGCGCGTCTCGCGTTGCAGCAGCAGCAGCCGCTGCTGCGCCACGCGCGCCTCGGCCGCCAGCAGCAGGCCCTGCTGCTGGGCCACGGCCTGGTCGAGCCGCTGCATGAAGGCGTGGTGGCTGCGCAGTTCGTCGATCGAGGTCGCGCGACCGCGCTGCGTCGGCGTGCGCGCCGCGTACTCGGCGTGGTAGGTCTGCAGCTGGTCCATCTGCTGGCGCGCGCGGCGCGCACCGTCTTCGCCCTGCAGCAGGGCGGCGTGGGCTTCGTCGCGGTGGCGCTCGGCCTGCTCGAGCAGGCTGTGCAGTGCAGTCGTCATGACGGGGTGTTCAGCCGATGTTCATCAAGCGGCACAGCTGCGCGCAGCTGCCGGCCAGCGGGGCGCGCTCGTGCATGTCCTGCTGCAGCAGCGCGTTGATCTGCGGCTGCAGTTGCACCGCCAGGTCGAGCTCGGCGTCGTGGCCGGCCTGGTAGGCGCCGAGCTGGATCAGGTCGCGCGCCTTGTTGACCTTGCTCAGCAGCTGGCGCATGCGGCGCGCGGCCTGCACGTGCTCGCGCGGGGCCACGGCGGTCATGACGCGCGAGACCGAGCGTTCGACGTCGATGGCCGGGTAGTGGCCGCCTTCGGCAAGCTCGCGCGACAGCACGATGTGGCCGTCGAGGATGCCGCGGGCCGCGTCGGCCACCGGGTCCTGCGGGTCGTCGCCTTCGCTGAGCACGGTGTAGAAGGCCGTGATCGAGCCCTGGCCGTGGAGGCCGTTGCCGCTGCGCTCCACGAGCTGCGGCAGCTTGGCGAAGACGCTCGGCGGGTAGCCCTTGGTGGCCGGTGGCTCGCCGATGGCCAGTGCGATCTCGCGCTGCGCCTGCGCGAAGCGGGTCAGGCTGTCCATCAGCAGCAGCACGTGCTGGCCGCGGTCGCGGTAGTGCTCGGCGATCGCGGTGGCGTAGCTCGCGCCCTGCAGGCGCACCAGCGGCGGCGCGTCGGCCGGCGCCGCGACGACGACGCTGCGCGCCCGGCCCTCGTCGCCCAGGATGTCCTCGATGAATTCCTTGACCTCGCGCCCGCGCTCGCCGATCAAGCCGACGACGATGACGTCGGCCGCGGTGTAGCGCGCCATCATGCCCAGCAGCACGCTCTTGCCCACGCCGGTGCCGGCGAA
>JANMVM010000448.1:0-3533 GCA_031392695.1 Rubrivivax sp. | reverse complement strand
ACCGCCAGTCGACCGGCCGGAACCGAAGGCAGGAGCTCGAGCGTGGCGTCCAGCGTCACCTCGAAGGTCTTGAGATTGCGGTTGTTGATGCCCACGAGCGGCGTCTTCAGCCGCAGCGCACGGCCGAGTTCTTCGCGGTCGTGGACTTCCACCAGCACGCCCATGCCCAGGCCCATGGCACAGGCCTCCAGGTCGGCCATCAGAGCGTCGTGCAGACAGGCGGCGATGAGCAGGATGCAGTCGGCTCCGAGCGCGCGCGCCTCGACCACCTGGTACTCGTCGATCATGAAATCCTTGCGCAGCACCGGCACCGCGCAGGCGGCGCGCGCTTGCTCCAGATGCGCCGCGGCGCCCTGGAAGAAGCGCTCGTCGGTGAGCACGCTCAGACAGGCCGCGCCGGCGGCGCCATAGCTGGCGGCAATCTCCGCCGGGACGAAGTGCTCGCGCAGCACGCCCTTGCTCGGGCTGGCCTTCTTGACTTCGGCGATGACGGCGGCGCCGCCGCTGGCCACCTTGGCCCGCAGGGCGGCTTCGAAGCCGCGCACGTCCTGGCGCGCTTCGGCCTCGACGCGCCAGCTGCCGAGGCTGCGCCGCAGGCGGCCGGCCGCCACCTCCTCGCGCTTGACGGCCACGATGCGCTGCAGGATGTCGCTCATCACGCGGCCCTGAACTTGTTGCTCACGCGCACGAACTCGCTCAGTTTGGCCATCGCCTTGCCCGAGGCGACGGCTTCGCGCGCGCGCTTGACGCCCTCGGTCACCGAGGCCGCCACGCCGGCGCAGTACAGCGCCGCGCCGGCGTTGAGCAGCACGACATCGCGGATCGGCCCGTCCTCGTTGGCCAGCGCGCGCTGGATGCACTGCACCGACTCTTCCTTGTTGGCCACCTTGAGCACGCGGCTGTCGTACACCGGCAGGCCGAAGTCGCTCGGATGCACGACGTACTCGCGCACGTTGCCGTCCAGCAGCTCACCGACGGCTGACTCGCCCGACAGCGACAGCTCGTCCATGCCGTTCATGCCGTAGACCACCATCACGTGCTCGCTGCCCAGGCGCTGCAGCACGCGCACGAGGATGCCCACCAGGTCGGGGTGGAACACGCCCAGCAACTGGTTGGGCGCGCCGGCCGGGTTGGTCAGCGGGCCCAGGATGTTGAAGATCGTGCGCACGCCGAGCTCCTTGCGCACCGGGGCCGCGTGCTTCATGGCCGAGTGGTGGTTGGGGGCGAACATGTAGGCCACGCCGGTCTCTTCGAGGCACAGCGCGACCTGTTCGGGGTTGAGCATGATGCAAGCACCCAGCGCCTCCATCACGTCGGCCGAGCCGCTCGTCGACGACACACTGCGCCCGGCATGCTTGGCCACGCGCGCACCCGCGGCCGCGGCCACGAAGACAGCCGCGGTGCTGATGTTGAAGGTGTGCGAGCTGTCGCCGCCGGTGCCCACGATGTCCACCAGGTGCTTGCGGTCGGCCACCGCCACCGGGGTGGCGAATTCGCGCATGACCTGTGCGGCAGCCGCGATCTCGCCCACCGTCTCTTTCTTGACGCGCAGGCCCATGCACAGCGCGGCGATCATCACCGGCGAGGTCTCGCCGCTCATGATGCGGCGCATCAGCGCCAGCATCTCGTCGTGGAAGATCTCGCGGTGCTCGATGACGCGCGTCAGGGCTTCGGTGTTGGTGATGCTCATCGGGATCTCCTACAAGGTGGCGCGCAGCACGGACACGGCGCGCTGGATGTCGGCCGCCGACACGTCCAGGTGGGTGACGAAGCGCAGCCGGTACAGGCCGGTGCACAGCACGCCGGCGGCGCGCAGGCGGTCGACGACGCCGGCCGACCTCTCGGGCGCCAGGTCGACGAAGACGATGTTGGTCTGCGGTGCCTGCACCGACACGCCGGCCAGGCCCTGCAGGCCTTCGGCCAGCGCGCGCGCGTGAGCATGGTCCTCGGCCAGGCGCTCGACGTGATGATCGAGCGCGTGCAGCGCCGCGGCGGCCAGCACGCCGGCCTGGCGCATGCCGCCGCCCAGCATCTTGCGGATGCGGTGGGCGCAGCTGATGAACTCACGCGAGCCAACCAGCGCCGAGCCCACCGGTGCGCCCAGCCCCTTGCTGAAGCACACCGACACGCTGTCGAAGTGGCGCGCGATCTCGCCCGCGGCCACGCCGCTGGCCACAGCGGCATTGAACAGGCGCGCGCCGTCCAGGTGCGTGGCCAGGCCCTTGCTGCGCGCCAGCGCCGTGGCCGCTTCGATGTAGGGCAGCGGCAGCACCTGTCCGCCCCAGGTGTTTTCGAGCGTCAGCAGCCGGCTCTTGGCGAAGTGCGCGTCGTCGGGCTTGATCGCGGCTTCGATGTCCTCGAGCCGGATCGAGCCGTCGGCCTGCTGCGCCAGCGGCTGCGGCTGGATGCTGCCCAGCACCGCTGCACCGCCGCCCTCCCAGCGGTAGGTGTGCGCCATCTGGCCGACCAGGTATTCGTCACCGCGCTGGCAGTGCGCCATCAGCGCGCACAGGTTGCTCTGCGTGCCGGTGGGCACGAAGAGCGCGGCCTCTTTGCCCAGCAGCGCCGCGATGCGCGCTTGCAGGGCATTCACGGTGGGGTCGTCGCCGAACACATCGTCGCCGAGTTCGGCCGCCACCATCGCGGCGCGCATCGCCGCGGTGGGTTGGGTGACGGTGTCGCTGCGCAGGTCGATGAAGGCGGTGCTCATGGGCGCTCCCTACGGCCTGCGGCCGGTCCCGCCGAGCGGGAATGAGCCCTCGGGAGACCCTCAGTGCTCATGGGCGCTCCAGAAAGTTCCTGAGCAAGGCGTGGCCGTGCTCGCTGAGGATGGATTCGGGGTGGAACTGCACGCCCTCGACCGCCAGCTCGCGGTGGCGCACGCCCATGATCTCGCCGTCATCCGAGGTCGCCGTCACTTCGAGCTGTGCCGGCAAGGTCGCCCGCTCGATGGCCAGCGAGTGATAGCGGATGACCGAGAAGCGCTGCGGCAGACCACGGAACACGCCGCGCTGATCGGTGCTGATGGTGCTGGCCTTGCCATGCATCTGCACCTGCGCCCGCACCACCCGCCCCCCCAGCGCCGCGCCGATGGCCTGGTGGCCCAGGCACACGCCGAGCAGCGGCAGCTTGCCGGCGAAGTGGCGGATGGCCTCAACGCAGATGCCGGCCTCGGCCGGTGAACACGGGCCCGGCGACAGCACCAGCCGATCGGGCTCAAGCGCCGCGATGCCCGCCACCGTGATCTGGTCGTTGCGAAAGACGCGCACGTCCTGACCGAGCTCGCCGAAGTACTGCACCAGGTTGTAGGTGAAGCTGTCGTAGTTGTCGATCATCAGCAGCATGTGCGCTCTATCCTATTGATTCCATTGGGTGCTCTGTTCGTCACCCACGTTTCATACCCGCTTTGATACCCGCCATTTCTGTCGCTGGCGAGGCCGGCGCGACGTGCTGGGTGGGGGTCTGAGGCGCCACATGAGGGCGCAATAGGTCGGTCAGGCTGATGGCTTGCGCCAACGACAACCGAAGAGCGC
>JANMVM010000440.1:0-7395 GCA_031392695.1 Rubrivivax sp. | reverse complement strand
CGGCGACGAGCGCTGCGCCAGGCGCCTCGGCGATCGCACAGCCGCCCGGATCTTCGACCGCGGCCGCAGCTTCTGGCGAGGGCACGGCCTCGGGCTTGGCAAGCAGCAGCAGCAGCAGCGCGGCGGCGGCGCCCGGCCTGGCCGCGCTCAGCGCGGCCAGCGAGGTGGCCGAAGGCCTGGCCTTCCGGCCGCTGGATTTTTCGAGCATCCCGCGCGACGAAGTCGAGACGCTGCTGGCGGCACGCGCCCGCTACAAGCAGTCGGTGTTCTCGGGCAGCGTCTACCGCCTGCAGCAGGATCCGTCGCTGGCCGATGTGCGCGCCTGCCGCAGCGAGCCCGAGCTGAGCAGCGGCATGTGCGTCATCACCGAGCAGCTCAAGGCGCAGATCCAGGCCGCACGCGCGGCTGCCGCTGCGACTGCGGCTGCTTCATCGACGACGGCGCAGCCGCAGCGCGCAGGCCAGCGCCGCGTCAAGCAGGCCGCGCTGCCCACCATCGAGCGCAAGCTGGCGCTGATCATCGGCGTCAACGAGTACACCGACAAGCGCGTGCCCCAGCTCTTCGGCGCCGTGCCCGACGCGATGGCCGTGCGCGCGCTGCTCGAGCAGCGCCTGGGCTACGAGACGACGCTGCTCGCCAACCCGAGCCGCGAGGCCGTGATCCGCGCCTTCAACCAGCTGGCGCTCGAGGCCGAGGCCAACGACTCGGTGATCATCTACTACGCCGGCCACGGCGTGCTGGTGCCCATCGACGGCGTCGAGACCGGCTTCTGGCTGTCGTCCGACATCAACGCCGAGCAGCCCGACACCTGGCTGGCCAACGCCGACATCGCGCGCCTCATCGCCGCCGTCGGCGCGCGCCAGCTGATGCTGGTCTCCGACAGCTGCTACTCGGGCGCGCTGGTGGGCAAGGACCGCGTCCAGCTCAGCACCCCGAGCGACGCCGCCGACATGCTCAAGCGCCGCGCGGCGGTGGCGATGTCCTCGGGCGGCGACGAGCCGGTGGCCGACCAGGGCAAGAACGGCCACTCGGTGTTCGCCTGGCACTTCCTGCGCGCGCTGCAGGGGCTCGACGAGTGGCAGGTCGGCGGCAGCCTCTTCGAGCGCTTGCGCTCGGCGGTGTCCAAGGAGTTCCCGCAGACGCCGCAGTACGGCGCTTCGCGCAGCGCCGGCCACCAGGGCAACACCGACTACCTGTTCGAGCGCCGCGAGCTCGAAGCTGCAGCGCCGGCCCCCAAGGCGCCCTGAACGCGAGCGCAGCCGCACCGTCCGAACCCCAAGCCTGCCCAAGAAAGTCGAGCATGAACAGCACCTCCGTCCGACGCCCTGCCCTGGCCGTGCTGGCCACGGCCGCGGCCCTGCTGCTGCAAGCCTGCGGCAACGGCAGCGAAGCCCCGGCCGCGCAGCCGGCGGCCACGGTCAGCATCAGCGGCCGCGCGGTCGACGGCCCGCTGCAGGGCGCGCTGGCCTGCTACGACCTCAACGACAACGACGCCTGCGATGCCGCCGAGCCCAGCGCCGCGCCGACGCCGGCCGACGGCAGTTTCACGATCGCCGTCGAGCCGGCCGCGGCCGGCCGTCACGCGGTGGTGGTGGAGGTGCCGGCCAGCGCCATCGATGCCGACACCGGCGCCGCTGTCGGCCGCCGCTTCGTGCTGCGCGCGCCGGCCAGCGGCAGCGCGGGCAGCCAGGCGGTGTTCGTGAGCCCGCTGACGACGCTCATGCGGGCCCACATGGCCGCCACCGGCGCCACGCTGGAACAGGCGCGCACGCTGGTGCAGGCGCAGGCCGGCATCGAGTTTTCGCCCTTGATTGACTTCACGCTCGACACCACGGCCGCGGCGCGCCAGACGGCGCGCGTGGCGCGGCTGGTGCAGCTCACCGCCAACGAGCAGACCGCGGCGCTGGCCGCCGTGCTGGGCACGCCCGACCGCAGCGGCACGCCCGTCACCGAGGCCGACGTCGAACGCGAGGTGCTGGCCAGCCTGGTGGCCGGGCTGCCGCTCGTCGCCGGCACGCTCGCCGATGCCACGCTCGCCGCCGCCAGCGGCGCGCCGCTGCAGGCGTTGCTGCAGACGGCGGCGCGGGCGATCGCGCTGCAGCTCGACTTGAGCGCCGACAGCGTGCGCGCCGCCGCCACGCTACAGCGCCTGGCCGAGCCCCCGGCGGCCAACCCCCCGGTGGCCACCGCCGCACTGCGCAGCCTGCGCTACACCGACGTCAACAACTGGGCCATGCGCAGCCACCAGTCCAGTGCCGCCGACAACGTCGCCGACGCCAATGGCTACTTCCGCTTCTACGACTGGCACCTGGCTTCCAGCAGCAATGCCACCACGGGCACCTCGGTGACGAGCGGCGGTGTCGTGGCGCCCGGCAGCACCTCGCCCACGCACTGGAGCGGCAGCGCCTGGGTCACGCGCGTCAACCAGGGCCGCTACCTGTCGCGCGTGCGCGATGCCCAGGGCCGCAGCGACTACAACTTCGGCGACGGCTTCGAGATCGGCAGCGGCGTGCGTCGGCTCGAGGACATCTCGGGCCAGAGCCTGCTGCAGGTGGTGCGCGACAAGATCCGTACCTTCCCCGGCAGCATCAGCGGCGTGGCCTTCGCCAACTGGGGGCCCGCCAACCTGGCGCTCTACGGCAGCGCCACTTTCCCCGCCGGCTCCTACCTGATCTACCAGAGCAACACGCCCAGCGCCACGGCGATCAACTACAGCGCGCTGAGCAGCAACCAGGTGCTCGGCTACAGCAGCGCCGTCGCCGCCGGTGGCGACAGCCGCGTCACGGCGGGCCTGGCCTGCGCCAACAGCGCCCAGAACGGCGTGACCACGGCGGTGGTCACGCTCGAGTCGATGGTCGCCCTGTTCAAGGGCACGCCCTGCATCTTTGCGCGCTCGGGCACGAACCCCAACTTCAGCCTCACGCCCGACGAATGGTGGGGCGCCAGCAGCCTGAACCTGGGCGACCTGGCCAACACCAACACCCTGCCGGCCAACACCGGCAGCTTCTACAACACCACGGCCACGCTGCGCGTGAGCTTCGCCGCCAGCGGCAACCGCGCCACCTTCTGGCGCTGCTACCGCCGCGCCAGCGACAGCAGCCCGCGCAACTGCAGCGTGATGGGGCTGGGCAGCTGGTCGATCCAGACCCAGGGCGACGGCCGCGTGCTGAGCTTCAGCGTCGCGCCGGCGCTGGCGCAGCGGCTGGGCTACGCGCGCCATTTCGTCGAGCGCGGCGGCGCCATCTACTACGCCAGCAAGAGCCCGGTGGGCACCACGACCACCGACGTCCGCCTCAACCTGGCAGCCGCCAACGCGGTCTTCCACCAGCTCGGACTGCCGCGCCTGAAGCCGGTCACCGAGCCCGGCACCGCCACGGGCGCGCGCGCCGCCAGCCTGGCCACGCTGCAAGGCGTCTGGGGCGCGGCCAGCGCCACCAGCGCGCTGGTCTTTCGCTTCGGGCCCGACGGCCGCTTCTTCATGGCCGAGGCCAAGCCGTTCCTGGCGCAGACGCGAGAGCAAAGCGGTGCCGAACTGGGCTGGTTCGACCACGACCCCGCGGGCCAGTACTTCAGCACCCTGCTCGAGGTCGACAGCAACCTGACCTCGGGCACCTCGCACCCGCAGCCGTCAGAGATGTTCCAGCCGATCACGATCACGCCGAGCGCGATCACGGGCGGCAGCGGCAGCAACGGCTTCACCATCGCGCGGCTGGAGACGGCCGCCTCCAATACCAGCCTGGTGGGCCTGTGGGGCTTCAACTCGGCCACCGACCTCTCGGCCCCCCAGCTGATCTTTTTCAGCAACGGGCGCTTCATGCTGGTGACGCACATCAGTGACCCCCAGTGCGCGGCGGCCGGGCAGTGCCCGCCGGGGGTCGAGTTCAGTGAATACCGCTACGACAGCACCACCGGCGCGTTGCTGCTGTTCAACCCGCTGTACGACACGAACGGCTGCGACGGTGCCTTCGAGACCTGTGCCGCCGGCTCCAACAACACCACGCTGTCCCGCACCGTGACCATCGCGGCCGACGGACGGAGTGCCGTGGTCGCGGGGGGCGGTCAGCTGCAGACGATCTACCGCATCGCGGCGCGGTAAGCCCGCAGCGGCCCCGATTGGCGACAATCGGGGCATGACGCACCACGACATCCCCGCCTACATGGCCCACGTCGGCGCGGCCGCCCGCGCCGCCGCCGCGGCCCTGGCCGCGGCCTCCACCGCCGCCAAGGACGAGGCACTGCGCGCGCTGGCGCGGCGGCTGCGCGCCGACCCGGCCGAGTTGCAGGCCGCCAACGCCCGGGACCTGGCCGCCGCACAGGCCGCCGGGCTGGCCGAGCCGCTCGTCGACCGCCTGACACTCACGCCGGCCATCATCGACACCATGGCCCAGGGCTGCGAACAACTCGCCGCGATGCCCGACCCGGTGGGCGAGATCAGTGGCCTCAAGCGCCGCCCCAGCGGCATCAGCGTGGGCCAGATGCGCGTGCCGCTGGGCGTCTTCGGCATGATCTACGAGAGCCGGCCCAACGTCACCATCGAAGCCGCGTCGCTGGCCATCAAGAGCGGCAACGCCTGCATCCTGCGCGGCGGCTCCGAAGCACTGCACAGCAACCTGGCGCTGTGGCGGCTGGTGCAGGCCGCGCTGGCCGATGCCGGCCTGCCCACCGACGCCGTGCAGCTGGTGCAGACCACCGATCGCGCCGCCGTCGGGCGGCTGATCACGATGCCCGAGTATGTCGACGTCATCATCCCGCGCGGCGGCAAGGGCCTGATCGAGCGCATCAGCGCCGAAGCCCGCGTGCCCGTCATCAAGCATCTCGACGGCAACTGCCACGTCTATGTCGACGCCGAGGTCGACCTGGCGCTGGCGCTGCGCGTCACCGACAACGCCAAGACGCAGAAGTACAGCCCCTGCAACGCCGCCGAATCGCTGCTCGTGCATGCAGCGCAGGCGGCGGCCTTCCTGCCGCGCATCGGCGCCGTGTTTGCGGCCAAGGGCGTGCAGATGCGCTGCTGCCCGCGCGCCGCCGCGGCGCTAGCGGGCGTGGCCGGCGTGGTCGCCGCCACCGAGGCCGACTGGGGCACCGAGTACCTGGCGCCGATCATCAGCATCAAGGTCGTCGACTCGCTCGACGAGGCGATGGCCCACATCGCACGCCACGGCTCGCACCACACCGACGCCATCCTGAGCTCCAACCACGCCAGCGCGATGCGCTTCCTGCGCGAGGTCGACTCGGCCAGCGTGATGGTCAACGCCAGCACGCGCTTTGCCGACGGCTTCGAGTACGGCCTGGGCGCCGAGATCGGCATCAGCACCGACAAGTTCCACGCCCGCGGCCCGGTCGGGCTGGAAGGCCTGACCTCGCTGAAGTGGGTGGTGCTGGGCCAGGGCGAGGTGCGCACGTGAAGGGCGTTCGATGAGCGGCGCGCGATGAGCGCGCCCTGGATTGCGGTGCTGATGCTGGCCGCGGTGCTGCTGTTCTGGGTCATCGGCGCCTACAACCGCCTGGTGTCGATGCGCAACGACATCGCCCAGGCCTGGGCCAAGGTGCAGCAGGCGCTGGACCAGCGCGGCGCGGCCGTGGAGCCGCTGGTGGCGGCGCTGCGCGAGCCGATGGCGGCTGAGCAGGGCGCCCTGCAGACCTGGCTGGCGGCCCACGCCGAGGCCAGCCGGTGCGCCGCGGCGATGGCCGCGCGGCCGGTGGCCGAGCCGCAAGCACAAGCCTGGGTCGCGGCCGAAGGCACACTGGCGGCGGCGGCCAGCCGGGTGCTGGCGCTGCTCGACCAGCACGCCGAACTGCGCCTGCAAGACCCGGTGGCCGAGCTCACGGCCAGCTGGCGTGACGGCCAGGCGCGGTTGCCGTTTGCACGCCAGCTGTTCAACGAGGCCGCCGGCGCCTACAACGAGGCGCTCCAGGTGTTGCCTACGCAAGTCGTGGCGCGCGGCTTCGGGCTCGAGCGCGCCGGCTTGGTTTGAGTCGGGACCTGGGGCTGCGGAAGGAGCCGAGTGCCGGACGAAGGCCGGACGGCGATTTCACGCCGTGCGGCTGAGGCTCAGCCCTTGAAGCGGAGCGGCGACAGCCGCTAAGCCTTGAAGCGGAGCGGCGACAGCCGCTCGGAGCGCGCTATCTCCACCTCGCCATCGAACTCCACTGCGATCTGCATGCACACCGCGCGGCACAGCGTGGCAGCGCGCTCGCTGCCGATGCGGTAGTAGATCTGCGTCGCGTCACGCCGCCGCGCCAGCACGCCGGCGCGGTACAGCGTGGCCAGGTGCTGGCTCATGTTGGGCTGCGTGGTGTCGATTTCCGACAGCAGCTGCGAGACGTTCTTCTCGCTGCCGCACAGCGCGCTGATGATCTTCAGCCGGATCGGCGTGGCCAGCAGGCGAAAGAGCTCGGCGGCGGAGTCGAAGACCTGGTCGGATTCGTCGACTGCCAGGTTGGAGGCGGATGCGGTGCTCATGGCGGGGTACCGGGCGTTCAGGGCCGCGCCGGCCGCGCAGCAAAGCGGTAGTGGTCGCGCTGCAACACGGCAGCCACCGCCACCACGTCTTCAGGGAAGAGTCCGAGACTGAGCTCGGTGTTGCAGCGCTCCACCATCGTCAGCAGCGCGCTCGGCGTGTTGACGCGCCCGGCCGGGCGATAGATGGCCGCACCGTCGCCTCCGACCTTGCGCGCATGGCAGGCCGCACAGGCGTGTTGCTGCAGCAACTGGCGGCCCAGCGCCAGGTCGGCTTCGGCATAGACGTGCAGCGCCGCACCCTGGGCCGCCGCCCCTGGCGCAGCCAAGGCCCCCAGCAGGGCGGCCAGCGCCAGCAGCACGAGGCCCGGCGTGGGCAGCCACATCGCGCAGCGCTTCATTTGCCGGCCTGCTCCATCAGCAGGTAGGTGTTGTAGGCATTGATGCGGTTGGCAGCCCTGAACAGCGGCAGCTGATCGAAGCGCGACCAGTCGGCCTTGGCGTAGGCCTCTTCAAACGGCTCCAGGTTGCGCGCCGCTTCGCCCATCGTGCGGCGCAGGTGCTGGAGGTAATCGCGCGTCAACATGAGGTCGGATTCTGCGCTCGTCGAGACCGGGCCGTGGCCGGGCACGATGATGCTGGCGCGGTAGGCCAGCAGGCGGTCGAGTGCCTCGATCCAGCGCCCGCTGTCGGCCTGGCCGACAAAGGGCAGGCGGCCGCGGAACACCAGATCGCCGGCGATCAGCACGCCGCGCTGGGGCAGCACCACGACCAGGTCTTCGGGCGTGTGCGCGGGCCCCGCCGGCTGGAGCACGAAATCCACCCCGCCGAGCGTGAAACGGGTGGTCTCGCCGATCCAGCGGTCGGCCGCCACGAGACGGGTCTGGGCATCGATCCACGGCGCCAGCTCGTCGCGGCTGGCCTGCAGGCGCAAC
>JANMVM010000422.1:0-4816 GCA_031392695.1 Rubrivivax sp. | reverse complement strand
ACGTAGGCCACGAACTCCTTGAAGTTGTTGGCCGGCACATCAGGGTGGATGACAAAGAGGTTGGGCACCTTGGCCAGCAGCGTGACGGGCATGAAGTCGCGGTTCACGTCGAAGGGCTGGTTGGGGAAGATGATCGGGTTGACGGCCAGCGACCCGACATGGCCCAGGATGAGGGTGTGGCCGTCTGCCTTGGCCTTGGACACCTCGACCATCGCCGGCAGGCCGGCGCCACCGCCCTTGTTGTCGACGTAGACAGTCTGGCCGAGTTGTTTGGTCAGCTCATTGGCCACCGTGCGGGCCACGATCTCGCTCGTGCCGCCAGGCGCGAAAGGCACGACGAAGCGGATCGACTGCGTCGGCCAGCTGCCCTGCGCCCGGGCCCGGGCCGGCAGCAGCAGGATCAGCGGTGAAGCCAGCGTGGCGCGGCGGTTCAGGGTCATGCGGGGTCTCCGGTGCGCTTGTTCGATGCGATGAGTCTAGGCAGGTTGGCCATCGCCGCCGCGGCCTGCTCGCGCAGCCGCGCCACGATCGCCAGCTTCTCGGTGTCCTGCGGATCGATGCCGCTCATCAGCTTGCCGAAGCCGTCCAGGCGACTGTCGCGGATCCAGGCGCGCAGCACATTGTCCTGCCCCCACTGGAACTGGTTCCACATGTTGACGAGCATCGATCGCGGGTAGTCGTCCATGGTGTGCGGGAAGGGCACCGTGGCGCACAGGCGGTTCTTCTGCAGGTCGCCTTCGTAGTGGGCCTCGACATACGCCGTCAGTGCGGCGCTGAAGGCGGGCTGCGGCAGGCGCACCAGCTGCAGCACGATGCGCTCGCCCTGGAAGATCGGCTGCAGCGGCCGTGGCGCCACCGCCGACGCGGTGCAGTCGATGTACAGCGCACCGGTCGGCACCGCCTGCCGCCCCTGGTCGAGCACCAGGCCATCGGCTTCGATGGCCTGCACGCGGCCCCTGCGGATGACCTGGTGGATCGAGCGCAGCACCGCCAGTTCGCCCGGCGCGACGGTGGCCAGGTGGAACATCGTCGGCTTGCGCGTGGGGTCGATGCGCAGCACCGCGCCGCAGGCTTGCAGGCGCTCGAACAGGTCGTCGGTGGAGGAGGCCTGGGCGAAGGCCGCCATCTGCTCGGCCTGGCCGCCGATGGCTTCCTTGAAGAACTCGGCGGCCGGCTGCGTGGTCACGCGGTTGACGAGCCAGGAATCGCGCGGCACCACCCAGTGGATGGCATCGGGCGCGGCGCCGGACTGCAACAGCCACACCGCGGCATCCATCGCCGTCTTGCCTGCGCCCAGGATCACGAAGTGGCGCGGTAGCGCGCCTTGGCCCTGGCTGTGCCAGAGCTGCGGCGGGGCATTCGGCGGCACCAGCCGCACGCCGTCGGCGACGCGGAACTGGGGCGTGTGCGTCGACGGCACCTGTGGGCTGTAGTAGGTCGCGTCGACCGTCTTCTTGCGCACCCGCACCTGCGTGCGCTGGCCCGACAGGATCGACTCGAAGAGGCCGTCGCCGAGGTGGTTGCACATCGGGTGGTAGCTGACGCGGCCGCTGGGCAGCAGCCGCTGGCGCACCAGGCGGTCGTAGTAGCCGCAGACCTCGGGCCCCGAGGCCAGTTCGTACAGGCCCTGGTTGAGGCCGTGGGTGTCCTTGCGCCCGCTGCCCAGTGCCATCGAGTTGACGCCATAGAAGGCCGAAGGCTGGTGCAGCGTCACGAAGGGGTAGGCGTCGTTCCAGTGGCCGCCGGGCTTGCCGTGGCGGTCGACGATCGTGACGTGGGCATCGCACTCGTCGATCAGCGTGTCGACGAAGGCCAGCCCGGCGGCGCCGCTGCCGATGACGAGGTAGTCGGTTTCGATCAGGTTCAAGGTGTTGCCATGCGGTTGGGGCCGGCCCGCGGCGGTCGCAGGTCGAGGCGCGCCATTCTGACAAGTCCGGCGCGCAGCGGCCGGCCTTCCTGCCTGTGTGTGCTGGGCCACAGCGCCGACGCAGGCACTGCGGTACAGTGCCTTGATGTCTGTGGCATTGCGCACGATCCTGATCTGGTTGCTGGCCCTCGCGCTTCCCGCGCAGGGCCTGGCGGCTGCGACGCTGTCGCTGTGCGGCCCGGGCCGGCAGGCGTCGGCCGCCATCGCTGCCGCCCATGACAGCAGCAGGGCCGGGCCTGCGCATCATGCAGGCCGCCATGCGCACGCTCACGCGGCGCAGGCGCACAGCAGCGACGCTCACGCCGGGCCCGGCCCGGCTGCCGACGCGCCGCCTGCAGGCCCTGGCAAGGTGCCGGCTGCCGCGTCGGCGGAGGTCGACAAGCGGCTCCATGCCGACGAGCACCGCTGCAGCGCCTGTGCTTCCTGCTGCGCTGCCGCGGTCATCCCCAGCAACATGCTGAGCGTGGCCGAACCAGCCTTCGCGCCCACGGTGTTCTTGGCCGTGGTGCCCGCGGTCGAGAAGTTCGCGGCCAGCGGCCCGGACCGTCCCCCCCGAGTCTTCCTCGTCTAGCCGTCCGGCGCAGCGCGTGCAAGGGCACACGCAGCGCCGCGCGCGGCCTGGGTCGTCCCAGCGCTGCCCTGGCAGCGCAGCGGGTCATCGAACTCGACGCGAGGATCTCATGCTCAAGAATGCTTCAAGCTGGCTCTTGCCCGTGGCGCTGGGGCTGGCCGCTGGCGCGACGCCAGGCCGCGCCCAAACGCCTTCATCGCCGGCCGACGTGCGAACGCCGCGTCCGGACCCGCTCGATGCCCGGGCCAGCGTGCCTGCGCTGGTCTACCGTTCGTCACTGCTGCCCGGCAGGCCGGCCGACGCTGCCTCGGCCGCGTCATGGCGTGAAGCCAACGACGCCGTGGCCCGCATCGGTGGTTGGCGTGTCTATGCCCGCGAGGCTCAGCAGCCCAGCGGGGTGGCCACGCCGCCGCCGGGGCAGCCGGCCGTGGCCGTGCCGAACCCCTTGCCGCAGCCCTTGCCCCAGCGCCCTGAAGGGCACAAGACGCCATGAGGCCGGCGCTGACCTCTGTCTTCCGGCAGGCCCTGTTGGCGGCTGTCGCCCTGCTCGGCGGCTGCGCCGCGTTCAGCCCGGACGGCGGCTTTGCGGCGGTCGAACAGACCGCCAGGGATCGCCTGGCCAAGGACCTGGTCTGGGCCCGCTCGCCGGCCGAGCAGGACCGCATCGACCAGCGCGTGGCCGAGCTCCTGGCCCGGCCGCTGAGCGCCGACGACGCGGTGCAGTTGGCGCTGCTGAACAACCGCGGGCTGCAGGCCAGCTTCCAGGAACTCGGCATCACCGAGGCCGAGGTGGTGCAGGCCGGCCGGCTGCCCAACCCCGGCATCAGCCTGGGGCGCCTCGCCCGGGGCAGCGAGATCGAGACCGATCGTGGCCTGCACTTCAACCTCGCGCGCCTACTGGCGCTGCCGCTCATCGCGCCGCTGGAGGCGCGGCGCTTCCAGCAGACCCAGGGACTGGTGGCGATGAGCGTGCTGACACTGGCTGCAGACACGCGCAAGGCCTACGTGCTGGCGCTGGCCAGCGCCGAGACCGTGCGCTACTTGCAACAGGTGCGACAGGCAGCGGAGGCCGGCGCCGAACTGGCCCGCCGCATGGAGCAGGTGGGCAACTTCAACAAGCTGCAGCGGGCACGCGAGCAGGGTTTCGCTGCCGAAGCGGCGCTCAACCTGGCGCGCGCCGAGCAGGCGCAGCGCGCGGCGCGCGAGCGGCTCACCCGGCTGCTGGGCGTGTGGGGCGCGCAGACTGCCTTCACGCTGCCCGAGCGGCTGGCCGATCTGCCTGCGGCCGCGCTCGACCTGCCCGACGTCGAGCGCACCGCGCTGGCCCAGCGGCTGGACGTGCAGGGCGCGCGGCTGGCCACCGAGCAGACCGCACGCCATCTCGGCCTGACGCGCACCACACGTTTCATCAACGCGCTGGAGCTGGGCCTCGTCAGCAACACCTCCAACGAAGCGCCGACCCAGCGCGGCTGGGAGGTCGCGCTCGAGCTGCCGCTGTTCGACTGGGGCGATGCCCGCGTCGCCAGGGCCGAGGCGGTCTACCTGCAGTCGCTGCACCGGGCGGCCGAGACGGCCGTCAACGCGCGCTCGGAGGTGCGCGAGGCCTACACCGCCTACCGCTCGGCCTACGACATCGCGCGCCACCACCGCGACGAGATCGTGCCGCTGCGCCAGCTGATCGCCGAAGAGAACGTGCTGCGCTACAACGGCATGCTGATCGGCGTGTTCGAGCTGCTGGCCGACGCCCGGATGCAGATCAACAGCGTCAACGCCGCCATCGAGGCCAAGCGCGATTTCTGGCTTGCGCAGGCCGATCTCGACATGGCGCTGATCGGCAAGCCCAGCCTGGCCACGGCGCTGGGTGCGGCGGCTGCGGGTCGTGCGGCCGAAGCCGTCGGCGCTGGTCATTGAACATGAAGGATTCCCCCATGCTTTCGCGACGACATCTTCTGCGCGGCGCCGGTGCCATCACCGCCGCTGCTGCTGCCGCCTCGGTCAGCAAGGTGGCGATGGCCGCCCTGCCCGAACCGGTGATCCAGACCCTGCCCGACACCATGCCGCCGCTGCTGCCGGCGACGGGCCGCCCCTACAAGCCGGTGGTCACGCTCAATGGCTGGACCCTGCCCTGGCGCATGAACAAAGGCGTCAAGGAATTCCACCTCGTGGCCGAACCGGTGGTGCGCGAGATGACACCCGGTTTCAAGGCCCACCTGTGGGGCTACAACGGCCAGAGCCCGGGGCCGACGATCGAAGTCGTCGAGGGCGACCGCGTGCGCATCTTCGTCACCAACCGGCTCGGCGAGATGACCAGCGTGCAC
>JANMVM010000369.1:0-4009 GCA_031392695.1 Rubrivivax sp. | reverse complement strand
CAGCGATGCGCGCAGCGATGCATCGCAGACCAAGCGCGACGCCGACTTCAAGGTGGCCGCCGAGAAGTGCGAAGCAATGGCCGGCGACGCCAAGACGCAGTGCGTGGCGATGGCCAAGAGCAACTTCGGCAAGAGCTGATCTCCGCGCTGCGGATGGGGCGGCCCGCGGGCCGCCGTTCATCGGCTCATCGGCTCAAAGGCTCAAAGGTCGCTGGGCCTTTGGGCCTTTGGGCCTTTGGGCCTTTGGGCCTTTGGGCCTTTGGACCGTTGGGACTCTGGGCTTGGAGACCGCCCCGCCGGCGCACCGGCAGGCAAATTCTCAGGCGGCTGCGCCCCGGCGGCCCGGCCCCCGGCCAGGCGGGTCAGAAACTGGATCTGCACCTGGTGCAAGGCGATCAGTTCCCGCCACTGCGTCTGGCGCAGGGCATCGAGCTTCTGGTGCAGCAGCATGATGTCCAGTTCGGCCTTGAGTTTGACCTCGTCGTCGTGCTCGGCGCTGGCGCGGTCCTTCTCGCCCTGGCGGTTCTGCGACATCAGGATCCCCGGTGCCTGGATCGCTGCCAGCATCGACAGGAACAGGTTGAGCAGGATGTAGGGGTAGAGGTAGAGGTCGAAGGTGTCGCCGCGCGACAGCAGCAGGACCGCGTTGACCGCCACCCAGCTCGGCATGGTGGCAGCGAACAGACCGCCGAAAGTCCACGAGCCACCCAACGAGGCCACGGCATCGGCAGCGCGCTGGCCGCGAGTCGGATGGGTGTCGAGTTCGTGCAGCACTTCGCGCGCGATGTGCATGCGTGCCGCGACGTGGCGAGCCACTTTCTGGGTCCGCGGGTCGAGTGCGTCGCAGCCCTGGCCCAGCAGCGCCGCAGCAGCTTCGTGGGCCGGGTTCATGTCGTCAGGCCTGGCGTTCGGTTGGACCGAAATGGCACCCCGCAGATCGACGGATGAACTCATCAATCAAGGCGTCGATCCGCCGTCGGCGCTGCGGGTGCAGCCAGCCGACCGGACCGCCGCGCGGCCCGCCTTGTCGGCCGCTTCAGTAGGTGCGCAGGTTGCCGTGCCAGCCGCAACGTGCACTGGCACAGCGGTAGCGCCGCACCGGCACCAGCATGCTCAGCAGCAGGTCGGGCCGTCGCCTTTCGATGCGCGAGGCATCGCTGCCGCAGCAGGGGCAGGTCGGCGGCCAGCGCCCGGATGCGCTGATCGAGCGCGAGTAGGCTTGGGCTTGTGTCATGCGTCGCAGTCTGGTTCGCGAAGCACGCTTCGTCAGTGCGCTGTCGCACGCAATCCAGGCTTCAGGCGGGCTCCAGCAAGGCCTTCTCGATGCGCCGCCGCGCGACCCGCGTCTTGGGCACCGGCAGGTCCCACCACACGCGCACGTCTTCTTCAAGACCCAGGCCGTGCATGTAGTTGTAGATCGCCTTTTTCAGGCCCACGCCGAGCGCGTCGTGGTCGACGCCGCTGGGGTCGATGAAACCGATGTCGTTGCGCGCAAAGGGGCTCGGCGGCAGCGGCACCAGCGTCACGCCGTAATCCGCCGGGTGCTGTCCCACGGGCGAGTGCACGGTGCAGGTGAAGCGGTGGAAGAAGCCGCTCTGGATGCAGCCGTGGGCAAACAGCTGGCGCACCAGTTCGAGCGCGTCGACGGTGTCCTGCACGGTCTGCGTCGGGAAGCCGTACATGAGGTAGGCATGGACCAGCACCCCGGCGTCGGCAAAGCCCTTGGTGACGCGCGCCACCTGGTCGACCGAGACGCCCTTCTTCATCAGTGCCAGCAGCCGGTCGGACGCCACCTCGAGGCCGCCGCTGATGGCGATGCAGCCGCTGTCGGCGAGCTGCCGGCACAGCGCGGGGGTGAAGGTCTTCTCGAAGCGGATGTTGCCCCACCAGCTGATGCTCAACCGGCGCCGCTGCAGCTCGGCGGCCAAGGCCTTGAGCGACTTGGGCGGCGCCGCCTCGTCGACGAGGTGAAAGCCGGTCTGGCCGGTCTCGGCGACGATGGCCTCGATGCGGTCGACCAGGGTCGTGGCGGTGGCAGCGTCGTAGCGGCTGATGTAGTCCAGGCTGACGTCGCAGAAGCTGCACTTCTTCCAGTAGCAGCCGTGGGCCACGGTGAGCTTGTTCCAGCGCCCGTCGCTCCACAGCCGGTGCATCGGGTTGAGCATGTCCAGCAGCGACAGGTAGCGGCCCAGCGGCAGGCCGTCCCAGGTCGGCGTGCCGACGTCGTCGAAGGGCAGGTCGGGCTCGATGAAATTGAGGTAGCGCACGACACCGGCTTCGCGCCGGAAGGTGCGCACCAGGCGCTGCGCCGAGCGCCGGCCCTGCAGGTGCTCGAGCAGCGCCACCAGCGGCCGCTCGCCGGCGTCGAGCGTGATGAAGTCGAAGTGATCGAAGACGCGCGGTTCGCTCAGGTCGCGCAGTTCGGTGTTGACGAAGCCGCCGCCGAGCACGGTGGTGATCTCGGGGTAACGAGCCTTGATGGCCTGCGCGATGCGAAAGGCACCGTACACCGCACCCGGGAAGGGCACGCTGAGCAGCACCACGCTGGGCCGGTGGCGCTCGATGGCCGCCAGCGTCAGCTCGCGCAGCGTGTCGTCCACCAGGTTGGGCGCCGCGGCCAGCGCCGCGGCCAGGGGCTCGAAGGTGGGCTGGCTGGCGGCCAGGCTTTCGCCGTAGCGCACGAACTCGAAGCGCGGGTCGACGGCGTCCTTGATGACGTCGGCGATGTCGTTGAGGTAGAGCGTGGCCAGGTGTCGCGCGCGGTCCTGCACCCCCAGGGCGCCGAAGGCCCAGGCCATGGGGTCGGCGCCTTCGACCTCGCCTTGGTAGACCTCCAGCGACTGGAAGCGCGGGCCTTCGGGCAGGAAGCTGCGGCCGCCGATGCGGTGCGCCAGCGTGCTGTCGCGGCCCTGCAGGAAGGCAATGGTGGGCGCGATGGTCGCCAGGTAGGCTTCCGCCTGGTCGTCGAAGGCCTGCACGCGGGCGCTGCGCGCTGCGCCCGGCAAAGCAAGCACACAGGCGTGCACGGCCTGCAGGCCAAGCGGCGACAGCAGGCGCAGGATAAGCGCCAGCGCCAGGTCTTCCTGCACCGCGCTGACAGCGCGCGAACGCAGGAATCCGGTGAGGTAGGCGGTGGACGGATAGGGCGTGTTGAGCTGCGTCATCGGCGGGATGACGGACAGCACGCGGCACGGAGAGCTGGACATCGGGCGGACGCGTCGGGCGACGGCCTTCAGCGCAACCAGTGCAGCAACCGTTCGCAGACCTCGGGCCGGCTCAGCAGGTCCATGTGGTTCATCGCCGGCAACACCGCCTGGCAGTCGGGTTCGAAGACGAGTGTGCGCGACGGCCGCGGGTGGCGGCCCAGGGCGCTGGCCACCGGCACCAGGCCGTCGCCCAGCAGGCGGCCCTTGAGCGCCTGCGGCTCGGCACCCAGGCTGGCAGCCACGGCATAACAGCGCAGATGCGTAGGCAAGGGCACGTGCTGCGGCTTGGTGGCGTGGCCGCTGGCATGGCCGGGCAGCAGCCGGCCGTGGCGCAGGTCGGTGATGCCGGCACTGCGGATCTTGCCCAGGCGGGCCAGTGGCGCCGCATAGGGCGCGGCGCCGAGCACGATGTCCAGGCCGTGGCCGGCGCGCTCGAGCGGCGCGCCGTGGTGCGGCGTGCCCAGGAAGACGAGGTCGTCGACGCGCGCCGGCCAGGCCTGCCCCGCCGCCGCGCCCTGATGCAGCGCGCTGCGCGCCAGCAGGCCGCCCATGCTGTGGCACAGCAGCACCACGCGCTGCAGGGGCTGCGGCCAGGCGGCCAGCAATTGCTCCATCAGCCGCGCCAGCTCGGCGCCGTTGGCGTGCACCGGGCGGCCGCTGTTGTAGTGCAGGTAGACAGGGGTGTAGCCGCCCTCACGCGCCAGCAGCGCGCCGTGGTCGTGGCCTTCGCGCTGCCACTGCAGATCGTTCATGCACAGGCCGTGGATGAGCACCAGCAGCCGGCCCGTGGCCTGCGGCAGCGC
>JANMVM010000351.1:0-10876 GCA_031392695.1 Rubrivivax sp. | reverse complement strand
TGGGCGAACCCGAGGCAGGTGCACTGGCGCCGGCCGGCAGGCGACTGTTGGTGCCCAATGTCCTGTTCACGGTACCCATGCGCGATGCGCAACCGTACCTCGACTGGGCGGAGGACTTCATTGTCCGCGGCAACAACGGTCAAGGTGCCGAGCGCTCCGGCGCGATGGCGCTGCTCGATACCAACCTGAAGGACGAGCAGTTCACCTTGACGCTGGGCAACGTGGGCATCGTTCGGGCGCGCACGCAGCGCAGGGATGCGTCGAGTGAGGTGGTGGCGACGATCGAAGTCGAGCTTTACTGCGAGTCGATGCGGTTCACGTATGCGCCGGATATCGTCGAAGCTGCCGAAACTGCGGCGGATACCACTGGCACGACTCCCACCTCGACCGCGCCTGTGCAGACTGCGCCAGTCACGCCAGCGGCGGAGTCATTGCTGGCCTTGCTGCTGGCGCGCTGCGGCGATGATGTGCAGCGCAGCCTGGCGAAGGTGCTGCAATCCGAATCGATCGCTTCGGCAAGCCCGGAGTTGCGTGCCAGCCTCGTGGCCGCGCGGCTGCAATCGACGAGCACCCCGACCCCTGCCAGCAAGAACCCAAGGCGCGAAGAGGGTGTCGCGCTCGGTGAGCGCTGGGCCAGCGAGCGAGCAGCCTTCGGTGAGCTCCTGCAGGTCGCCCAGCTCGACGCCGGTGACTGGACCGCGCTGCGTCTGGCCGACGAGCACACGCTGATCGCGCACCTGCAGCAAGCCAGCCTGATTCCCCCAGGCGCATCTGGCGCGTTCGAGTTGCAGCGCGACGATTTCGTGGAAGGGGTGATCGCCGGCGCGGCGAACGTGTTGCGACAGGTGGCCCCGCACTTGAAGCCGGCAAAGGATTCGCCGAGTTGATGGCGCCCACCCACCCGGCAGTGCCGCAGGCGCTTCGTCAGGGAGCGGTCTGCACGCAGACCACCTGCAGCCGTGCCGACAGCGAGCCGCTGATCAGTTCCGGGTTGGTCACGGTGGCGCTCCAACCGGTGCCGCCGCCGGTGGGCATCGAGTCGAGGGTCACGATGGCGTTCTCGAGCGTGCCTACGGCACCGTGCAACGCCGACTTGCCGGTCGGGCAGGCCGCGGTCAGCGTGGCGCTGGACTGCGCGCCGATGCCCACGCTCGTCGACAGGACGATTTCCCGCCCGGGCAGGGCGGTGAAATCGGCGCAGATCGCTGTCACGTCGAAACTCGAACTGCCCGGCAGCAGCAGGTAGTTGCGCCCGCCGCCACGCACCTTCTCGGGTGCGGGCTGCTGGATGATCTGCTGGCTGAAGGGGCGCACCTGGGTGTCGCGCGTGGCGACGCCGGCGCCGCTCGCGAAGTGCGTCGCCGTCGGGCAGGCGGCCTCGAACGAATTCACTTCGAGCCGAGTCAGGCTGCGCGCGACCGTATTGATGGCATAGCCCGCCGGCCGGCGCGCACAGACGGCCATCGGCGTGACCGTGATCGCACTACCGATGAGGCGGACGTTGGCCACCGTCACTGTCCAGCCACCACCGCCGGCCAGCGGCGCCGAGCTTCGCACCACCGCGCCGGCGTCGCCGCCCACCGAGACGCCCCCGCCCAGCGCGACGCTGCCCGGCGCGCAACTGGCGCTGATCGTGACTGCACTGTTGGGTGACACCGTGGCCGCGGCGCCGGACAGCACCGCATAACCTGCCAACAGGGTGGGCACCGTCACCGGCGTGGTTGGGCACGCCGCGAGCATGACAGCGCAAGGAATGACGACAAGGGCCGACCTGCGATACGCGACCATCTGACTCTCCCCCGATCGGAAATTACGATCACGGCGGGACTGTGTCCCTATCCGTGCCGCTGCGAAACCCCTAGTACTCCAACCCACAGATTTCGAGACATGAAAACGCGTCTTCGTCCACCATGCGTCGTTGCAAATCCTCGCGATACCAGAAGGTATCGCTGTGGTTTGCGCCTAGCCTGCCGGACGAATCCATCGTTTTCAACTTGTCTCGAAACCTATGGGTTGGAGCACTAGTCTTCGTCCGTCCGCGGTGAACAGGAAAGGAGGCGAAGACCCACGCGTCCGCCTCCGAAGCGGGCGCTGGGGGCTGTTTGGCGTCTTGTCGCCGCCGCGGCACGTCATCGGCAGACGAACAAGTTGCCGCTCGTCAGCACCGCCGACGCTGTGTAGCCGGGCCAGGTGATCGCGAGCGTGTCCTGGCGGCCGTCGGCGCTCAGGTCCGCGACGTCGATGCTGAATGGGACAGTCGCGCCAGCTTCAGTGCGCCCGCTGCCGCGGATCGTGGCGCGTGTGCCGTTGACGAGATAGCTGCTGATGTTGACCGACGCGATCGCCTTGCCACTCGCGCGGTCGGTGTAGGTGATGAAGCCGAACTGGCGCGCTCCGCCGCTGGTCGAGACAACGCTGAAGCTGAACCTGCGATCGTTCGCCGCAAGCGTTCCGAGTCCGATCGCGCAGCCGGCGTTGCTGCCTGGGGTGGGATCGCAGGCGTCGCCGATGCCGTCGCCGTCGGTGTCGCGCTGGTCGGGGTTGGCCACGGTGGGGCAGTTGTCGATCGAGTCAGGGATGCCGTCGCCGTCCATATCGGGGTTGGCAAGCGGCACGCTGAATGTGCGCGCAAAGACACTGTCGCGGCCGTCGTTGTCGCTGTTCGCGGCCCAGACGACGCGGACGCGGCCGTCGGGCAGCACGCTGATGTCGTTCAGGACTTCGTCGACCAAAGGCGTGTTGGTCACCTGGTACAACGTGTTGGTGGCGATCACGTACAGGAAAATATCGGTGGGCGAGGAACTCGTGAGCCGGCTCTCGAACGCGATGACGCCCTGGCTCACGTTTGGATTGTGCTGGTCCCCGGCAAGCTGCAACTGCACCTCCGGGCCGCCGGACAGTGGCCGGAAGTAGATGTCCGGCCCGGTGGCCGTCGGCCGATCGGAGTCGTAGACGAGGGTCGTTCCGTCGGTGTCGGGATTCAAGTTGGTCGGGAAGGTGTCGGACACCACTTGCGGCGGACCCCAGACACCGCCCGAGCGGATCGACTTCATCACCGCGCAGGCGGTGAATGCCGCGTCGCAGCGCTCCCAGACCACCGCATTGCCGGTCGGCGAAACCGAGGGATTGCCGTCGATTTCCAGAGGCGACGCGCTGAGGTTGACCGCTGGCGCAAGCGGCGCGGTGATGTCGGCGACGAGGATGTCGCCATTGCCGATGCTCTGGTCGACGAAGGCGACCGTGTTTCCGCCCAGCGCAGTCGAGAACCGCTGGGAGCCGGCTAACGGCGCGATCTCGACCGTCGTTCCCGTGACCACGTCATAGACCATGACTGCATTCCTGGACGCGCTCTGGCGCGAGAAGCTGACATAGCGGCCGTGGACGTCGGGAAGCGTGTCGGCATCGCCGGGCGCCCCGGCAGGAATCGCGAAGCTCGTGCCGCTGAGAAGGTCGAAGACGCGGATTCGCCCGGCGCCCGGATTGAGGTCGGTGTACACGGCCAGATTGCCGCTGACATGCGGGTCGGTCTGGTAACCCGGGCCGTTGTCCACGACGATGACCGCGCCTCCCACAATGCCACCGTTCAGCGGCGTGATGGCCGCGCAGAGCGCGGGGGCCAGAAGGGCAGCGGCGAGGATCAGGGTCTTCATGACATTCTCCGGTTGCGGGCAGGCGGTCGTGCAGCGGGGCGGCCGCGATGTTCATGCGAGCGCTGCATCCCATGTCTTCGTGCGGTCAATATGTCCCTTCTGTCCAGCGCCTGTACTGAAGCAACACTGAAGAATTCCTGAGACCCCACTTCACGAGCCCAACGACCGTACCGTTTGTCGACGGATCGGCTGCCCGTTGATCGCAGCGTGGAGCCGGCGCAGCCCCGTATCGCGTTGCGCTTCGAAGGCTTCGACCATCGGCCCGGGCGCGCGGCCGAGGGGCGCGGCGCGTGGGCACGCGCTTGCGGCGAACCAGAAACTGGCGTTCTTCAATGAGGTACTCGACCCTTGGCGCGAGGCCCCAGACGCCAAGAGGCGCATGAAGCTTGACCCGTGTCGTTGTCGGGGGCCAGCGGCGAGAAAGCGGGAGCAGGGCGGCATTTGATTGATAAGGCATCGCCATCTTCGGGGGCGAGGCCTGCGATGTCAGCTTCGCGGCTGGCAAAGCGCTGGCCTGATCAGCAGCAATGGGTCGGGACCCGCTGCAGGCCAACCAAGCCCGAGCGAAAGCAATCAGCTCGCTGCCGACCCTCAGCGGCGTCGGTTCTGGCAGAGGTGCAGGGCCCGGAATCGGCCGCCCGCATGCGACTGACAGCGAATTCGCATGAGGGCCCGGCGAGCGATGTCGACCCCGGGGTGTTGACAACAACCCATCGCTCGCGTTTCACTGCACTTGGCCACAGGCGCTTGTCGTGCCCGTGGCCCAGCAGGAGCAGGCAGGTATGGATCGTCGAGGCTTCGTGGAGGGTTGCGCCCGTGGTGCGGGATCGCTGGCAGTCACTTTGGCCGGCAGCAGCTGGGCGGCGGACGCCAGGCCGCGCGCCTATGGCCGCGCGCTGCTGGTCGACGACCGGGGCCAGCCGCTGAAGGCAGCGAGCCTGAAGGCCCAGGTCAACTATGTCTTCCACTACCCCTTCGAGGCGACGCCGGTGTTCCTGCTCGACCTGGGCAAGGCCGCGCAGCCGACGAGCCTGCGCACGCGCGGCCAGCAGGCCTACCAGTGGCCTGGCGGTGTCGGCCCGCGGCGCTCGGTGGTGGCCTTTTGCGCCATCTGCGCGCACAAGCTGGTCTACCCGACCAAGGACCTGAGCTTCATCAGCTTTCGCAAAGGCGCCGCGGCCAACCCGCAGACGCCCGACAAGGGCAGCGACCTCATCCACTGCTGCGCCGACCACAGCCAGTACGACCCGGCGCGTGGCGCGCAAGTGCTGGGCGGGCCGGCCGAGCAGCCGCTGTGCGCGGTGCTGCTCGAGCACGACCCGCGGGCCGACACCCTGACCGCCACCGGCACACTGGGCGGCGAGCTGTTCGACGACTTCTTCGCCAAGTACGAGCTCAAGCTCAGCCTCGACGTCGGCCCCAAGGCGCGTCAGGCCGTGGCCGGGCGCAGCATGGTGCAGGAACTCGAGCGCTTCTGCCGCCAGTCGGTGCGTTGCTGAAGGCGCGCCGGCTGCGACGCGAGCGCCGCAGCCGCGTCGCTCAGCGTTGGCCGGCCGGCAGGCCCAGCGCTCCGGGCTGGGCTTCGCGCAGAGCCGCCAGCAAGGCCGCGAGCCGGGTGCGCCGCGCCAGGTCCAGCCCCGGCTGCCGCAGCAGCGACTGCAGCCACGCCGCCTGTTCGGACGGCCCGTCTTTGGTGGCGCCGCGGCCTTCCAGGGTGTCCTTCAGCGTGCGCAGCTTGAGCGCCTGGCGGGCGGCCTGCCATTCAGGTGCGGCGGGCAGGCCGAGTGCCGTTTCCAGCCGCAGCAGCCACTCGTCGACCGCCGCCGCGGGCGGCTCGGCGATCTTCACCGGCGCGCCCCAGCGCTGCGCCAGCGGCTGCTGCCAGCCTGAGGGCAGGGGCGGCAGCTGCGCCCAGTGCGCCACGCGGTCGGCGGCTGAGGGGTCATTGCCGGCGGCGTCCTCGCGCGCTTCGCACAGCGCCAGCCGGGCCTGCAGCGTGTCGCACAGCGCCTGCCAGCGCTGGCGCACGGCAGCACCGATGTGCTGCGCCGCCGCGGCGCGGGCGCCGTGGTACTGCTGGTCGAGCCCGCTGAGCCCGTTGATCCCGTCGAGTGCGCCGCGCGGCAGCTCGCCGCCCTGGCGCCAGCCGCGGTCGACCTCGGCCAGGGTGCGCTCGATCTCGGAGGCCGGCGTCTCGGGTCCGAGGTCCAGCAGCCGCTGTACCAGCGCCTGCGTCTGCGCCAGGTTGGTGGCCAGTTCTGCATCGCGCGCCGCAATCGCCGCTTCGCGCTGCGCAAACACTGCGTCGGTGGCGGCTTTGAAGCGTGCCCACAACGCGTTTTCCAGCCCACGCGGCAGCGGCAACTGCCGCGCCTGGTCCTGCCACCGGGCTTGCAGGTCGCGCACGTGGCGCGCGGCGTCGGACGAGGGCGCGCTGGCGCCGGCCGCCGCCAGGCCTTGTGCGTGGCGGATCAGCGCTTCGCGCTCGGCGGCGGCGGCAGTGCGCGCGGCTTGCAGCGGTGTCTCGATGCGCGCCAGCGCGGCCTGCAGCCGCTGCTGCAGGCCGGCCTGCGCGGCGCGCGGCACGGTGTGCTCGACAGGGCCGAGCTTGCGCCACTCGCTGTTGAAGCGGTCGAGCTCGCGCAGGACGGCGCGCCAGTCGGCAGCGGCGTCGCCGCTGGCCGCGGAATCGGTCAGCGCATGGCTTTCCAGCGCGGCCAGCAGCGACGCGCGTGCGGCCAGGTTGTCCAGCCGCGCGGCCTGCTGCGCGGCTTGCTGCACGGCCAGGGGCTGGTGCGCGGCCTGCAGCGCGCCATCAAAGTGCTGCCACTGCGCCTGGCTGGCCGCGGCACCGGTGCGGTCGAGCGCCTTCCAGCGCTGGCGCAGGTCGCGAATGGCTTCGCTGTGGGCCTGCAGGTTCAGCTTGGGTGCGTGGCCGGCGGCCCGGGTTGGCGCAGCGGGGCTTGCCTCGGGTGCTGCTGCCACGGCATCGGGATCAGTGGGCGCAGTTGCCGGCGGCGCCGTGGGGGTGGCGGCCAGGGTCACCTGCTCGAGTACAACGGCCTCGGCGACGAGGTCGTCGCGGGCGCGCGCGCCACCCCACTGCTGCCAGTCGCGCAGCCGGACCTGCTCGGCCCACAAAGCCTGCTGGCGTGCGCGCAGCGCGTCGGGCAGGGCGGCGCCGGTGGCGACGAGCGCCGATTCGAAGGCCTGCAGATGGCGCTGCATCTCGCCCAGCTGGCCTTCGTCGCGCGCCGCCTCGGCCTGTTGCAGCAGGTCTTGCAGCAGGTCTTGCAGGACCTGCCGCTGCGTGGCATCCAGCGGTGCGTGCCGGGGCATCCGGGCCGGTCGTTCGGGGGCTGGCGCGGGTGCGGGCGGCGGTGGGCGATGGATCAGCAGCCACTGCGCCTGGCGTTGAACCAGGCTCGCGACCAACTCGGCGTCGAGCCCTTGCACGTCGACGGGCCAGGCCGCGGGCTCATCGCCATCCAGCGGCGGCGCTTCGAGCTGCGCCAGGCAGGCGTGCACGGCAGCGGCCGCGCGGCCGGCCTGCGCCAGGGCTTCGAGCAGCTCGGCGCTCGCGCTCAGCGGCGGGCGCGCGTCGAGCGCGGCCTGCAGGGCCTGGCCCAGCGCGCTGGCGTCCGCCGCGGTGCCACCGGCCGCGGCCTGGCGCAGCAAAGGAAGCCACTGGGCGCGCAGGCGCTGGGCCTCGGCGGTCCAGTGTTTCAGCTGCTGCTGGGCGTCGGCGCGCTCGCGCAGCTGGCTGCCCAGGCGCGCGCGCAGCGCCGTGAATGCGGCCGTCTGGGCGGGCTCCAGGGCCTCGACCGGCAAGGCTTCCCAGTCGCGGTCGAGCGTCACCAGGTGGTTGACGGGGACCAGCGCTTCATCCAGCAAAGCCTGCGTGCGCACCAGCAGCGCCTGCGCCTGGGCACGCGCTGTGCGCTGCGTGAGCGCCGCTTCGAGCCTTTGCTTGACCAGCCGGTGCACTTTGCGGTCGTGGCTGCGGAAGGCGCGCTCAGCCTGCTTGAGCGCGGCCTCGCTGCGCAGCGCCGCGACGGCGGCCAGCTTGGTGTCGAGCCCCGTTGCCGACTGCGCCAGTTGCAGCAGCGCAGCATCGTCGCCCAGCGCTGCCTGCAATGGCGCGGCCCAGTCGACGGCCGCTGGCGGCTCCACGACCTTCGCCGCAACGGCCCGCGGCGCAGCGGAGCGCTTGGCCGACGACAGGGGCGCGGGCGTTGCGACGGTGGCGGCAGCGCCGCCGCGTTTCTTGAAGAGCCAGGTCAGCATGGGGTCGTGATCAGGAACTCAGGTGGGGTGGGGCGCCGTACGCCGCCGGGCTTTCGACTTCAGGCGGCCGGGCAGTGGAGGCGCGGCGATTATCCTGGACAGCGTTGGCATCCGGCATCCGGCATCCGGCATCCGGCACCCGGCCTCGGGACGCGGCGCTGGCCGGGGCTGCGGATTTGCCCTCCTGGCGGCGGGCCCAGGTTCGGGCATCATCGATTCACCTTCCTGCTGACAGCCCTTGCATGATCTCGATGACCACCCGCTTGGCGCTCGGCTACGGCTCGATGCTCGTGCACGCGGTGACGCAGCGCCACCTGCTGCAGCAGCCGCCGGTGCGCGCGGCGCTGGCGCGCCAGATCGTCGTCACCGGCGTGCAGGCGCTGCCCTACGTGGCGACCGTGGCGGCACTGTTTGGCGCCGTCGTGGTGACGCGCGCACTCGAACTGCTGGGGCCGGATGACGACACCGCGCTGAAGGCCGTGGTGTGGGGTGGCGTGCGCGAGCTCGGGCCGTTGGTCACGGCACTCGTCATCATCGTGCGCAGTGGCGTGGCCATCGCCGCCGAGGTGGCGCTGATGCGGCTGCGCAGCGGCATCAGCGACAGCCACTGGAGCGACCTCACGCACGAGGAAGAAGTCGTGCTGCCGCGCGTGCTGGGCGCGGCCGTCTCGGCGGCCGCGTTGGTGAGCTGCTTCCAGTTCATCGCCATCGGCTCGGCGCTCGTCGCCAGCGCCCTGATGCTGGGCACCAGCATCGAGTTCGAGCTCGATGCCTTCCTCACCACCGCCTCGTGGTGGCAGGTGCCGCTGTCGATCGGCAAGGGCGCGCTGTTCGGCGCCGGCACCGCGGCCATCGCCTGCTACCACGGGCTGCAGGTCAGTGCCGATGTCGGCGAGCTGCCCAAGGCCGTGGTCGCGGCCTGTGCCGGCAGTCTGAGCTTCGTGCTCGCGGTCGACGTCATCGCGGTGCTGCTGCGGCTGCTGTGATGAGCATCGAAACGCCCAAGATCGAGTCGCCCAAGGTGCATTGGCAACGCCGGCAGATCGTCGCTCTCCTGGTGCTGGCGGCGGCGCTGGCGGCGCTGCTGGTGGGCGGCATCGCCTACCAGCACGGCGCCTTCTCGAACCAGGCGCGGATCTATTTCATTGCCGACGACGTCACCGGCCTGTCCCCCGGCACCACGGTGCGCATGAGCGGCATCCGCATCGGCAAGGTGCTGGCGCTGGACATGCTGCCTGACCTGAATGTGAAGGTGACACTGGCCGTCGATGCCGAGCCCTACGCCCACCTGCGCAGCGACGCGCGGGCCAACCTGGTGCGCGAGCAGCTGCGGCCGGCGGCGATCGACCTGCGCGCCGGCAGCGCCAAGGCTGTGTTGCCGGCTGCCGACCCACGCGTGGCCTTCGGGCGCCGCGGCACGCTGACCGAGATCGCCGACGATCTGCGCGGCCGCCTGGCGCCGATCCTCGACGACGTCAAGCAGCTCACCGCCGTGACCGTCGAGCGCAAGGGCGACATCGAGTCGGTGCTGCGCAACGCCCAAGCGCTGACGCTGTCGCTGGCCGGCACCGCCGAGCAGTTGCAGGCGGTGAGCACCGAGCTGCGCCAGCGCGTGGCCGGGCTGGGCGGACAGTCCGAGACCGCGCTGGCCGAGGCCAACCGCTCGCTCGCGCGCTTGGGCGGCCTGCTGGGGCAGGCCGAGAAGAGCCTGGATGCAGTCAACGCCAGGCTGCCCGGCCTGCTGGGCAAGACCGACGGCCTGTTGAGCAAGAGCGAGGCCATGCTGACGCAGCTCGACGGCGTGCTGCGCGACAGTCGCACGATCTCTGCCGCCGCCGCTGCCGGGCTGCCGGCGCTGCTGCGCAGCGCACCGCCCCTGGTGGACGAGTCGCGCGAGATGATGCAGGGCCTGCGCCAAGCGTGGCCGCTGAGCAGCCTGCTGCCGCCAGCGGCCGCGCCGCTGCTGCCCATCGACAGCCATGACCCGGCTGCACTGCGTGACCCGGCGCCGCGCTGAGGCACTGCGGCGCGCTTTGGCCGCAGCGGCCTGCGGCCTGGCAGCGGCCGGCCTGCTGGGCTGTGGCAGCGCGGCGCCTGTGCTCAACCCAGCGCAGCAGGGCGCCATCGCCGCCAGCCAATCGGCCGCGCGGCTGCTGGCGCGCGGCGAAGTCGCGCAGGCCCGCTCGCAGTACGAACGCGCCCTCGCCGCCGCCGAGTCGGTGGAGGACTTTGCCCTCGCCGGCGCCACGCTGATCAACCTGGCGCTGCTGCAGGGGCGCAGCGGCGAACTCGCGGCCGGCCATGCGCGGCTGGACCGCATCCTGGCCGCACCGCAGCGCTACGGCGCGGCGCTGCAGGCCGCTGCCGCGACGCGCAAGGCGCTGCTCTACCTGGACGCGCCGGACCTCGACGCGGCGCTGGCCTGGGCTGGCAAGGCGCAAGCCGTGTGTCCGGCGCCGTGTGAACTGGGTGCGGTGCTGGCCGACCTGCGCGCCCACGCGGCGCTGCAACGCGGCGACTTCGCGCTGGCGGCGCAGCTGGCCACGACGGCTGCGGACCTAGCCGTGCAGGCCGCTCAGGCGGCCGAGCATGCCAACGCGCTGCGCCTGCAGGGCCTCGCGCGCAGTCGTCTCGGGCAGACCGGCGAAGCCGCGGCCGCGCTGGCGCAGGCGCTGGCCATCGATCAGCGCCTGGGCTTGCCAGAACGGGTGGCGCTGGACTTGCTGTACGCCGGCGACAACGAACAGCGGCGCCAGCAGCCGGCGGCGGCGCGCGAGTTCTACGAACGGGCCCTGGTCGTCTACCAGGCTGCGGGCCTGGCTGCGGCCGCCGAGTCGCTGCGGGTCCGGCTGGCGGCACTGGGCAGCACTGCTGCGGGCCGGCCCTAGTGCTCCAACCCATAGATTTCGAGACAAGTTGAAAACGATGGATTCGTTCGC
>JANMVM010000312.1:0-3434 GCA_031392695.1 Rubrivivax sp. | reverse complement strand
GGCTACGCGCTGGTGGGGCTGCGCAGCGCCACGCCGGCGCTGCTGCGGACGATGTTTGCCGACATGCGCTGGAGCCACGCGCAGGTCATGGCGATGACCCGCGCCCGCCTGGCCGCCGCCGGTGTGCAGCCCCGCGAACTGGCGCCGGTGCACGACATTGACGAACCCGCCGACCTGGCCCATCTGCCGCCGGATCTGCTAACCCGTGAAGAGAGCTGACATGACACTTCACCGTCGCAACCTGCTGGCCGGCGCCGCCGGTCTGGCCGCCGGTGCCATCTGGCCCGCCCACGCCCAGGCCAGCCCGCTGCGCCTGGGCGTGGGCCTGTTCCAGCCCGACAAGGAGCGCAACGACGCCACTTACCGCCCGCTGGCCGAGCACCTGGCCTCGCGCCTGAACCGGCCCGTCGCGCTGCGCACCGTCGACACCTGGGAAGGCCTGGCCAAGTCGCTGGCCAGCGGCGAGACCGACATCGCGCTGCTCGGCCCCTGGGGCTACGTGCTGGCGCACCACAGCGCGGGCGCGCAGGTCGTGAGCACGATCCTGTACGACGGCAAGCCCGAGTACCACGCCCTCATCGTCACCCACCCCGAGTCGGGGCTGAGGAACGTCGCCGACCTCATCGCCAGCGGCAAGACGCGCAGCTTCGCCTTTGGCGACAAGGGCTCCACCTCGGGCTACCTGATCCCGCTGCACTTCTTCATGCAGCAGGGCGTGGCCGACCCCGAGAAGCACTTCGCCCGCGTGCTCTACACCAAGCACCAGGCGATCGAAACGCAGGTCGCCGCGGGCCAGCTCGACGCCGGGGCCGACTACAACCGCAACCGCAACGCGATGATCGAGCAGGGCCTCATCACGGCCGCGCGCTCGCGCGTGATCTGGCAGTCGCCGCCGCTGCCCAACGACGCCGTGGCGGTGAGTGCGGCGCTGTTCAAGGACGCGGCCTTCGTGGCCCGGCTGCAGGCGGCGCTGCTCGAGGTGGGGCCGCTGCTGAAGACGCAGCCCGCGCTGCTGCCGGCGCACTACACCGGTTTCGTGACCACCGACAACGGCTTCTACAAGCCGATCCGCGACGCCGGCCTGGCCACCGGCAAGCTGCTGCCGCCATGACGGCATGACGGCATGACGGCATGACGGCATGACGGCATGACGCCATGAGCGGTGTCAACGGTGTCAGCGGGCTCACCGGCCGCCACCGCGCTGCCCCGTACCGCCTGCGCTGGCTCGGGCTGGCCTACGCTGCGCTGGTGCTGCTGTGCCTGGCCACGCTGTGGAGCGCCGGCGACCTGAGCTGGGGCCGCCAGCCGCTGGCCAACCTGGCGCGCACGCTCGACGACTTCGCGCACCCGAGCTTCCTCGACGCCTGGTGGGGCCAGCCGCGGCTGGAGTTCCGCAGCGACGACGGCACGCTGCTGCGCGTCGAGGACCGCCGCGTCGTCGAGCGCGCTTTCCTGCTCGCCGTGGCGCGCGGCTGCTGGGTCACGCTGCAGATCGCCACCCTCGGCTCGCTGCTGGCGGCGCTGCTGGCGCTGCCGCTGGCGCTGCTGGCGGCACGCAACCTCGGCGCGCCGCGCCCGCTGGCGGTGGCAGCACGGGCCATCGCGGGCGCGGCGCGGGCGGTGCACACGCTGGTCTTCGGGCTGCTGCTGGTGGGCATCGTCGGCCTGGGGCCGAGGGCCGGCATCCTGGCCATCGCGCTGCATTCGATGGGCACCTACGGCAAGCTGCAGGCCGAAGCCATCGAGGCCCTGGACATGGCCGCCGTCGACGCCGTGCGCGCCACCGGCGCCGGGCCGCTGCAGGTCTTCTTCCACGCCGTGTGGCCGGCGGTGCTGCCGCAGTGGCTGGGCAGCCACCTGTACGTGTGGGAGTTCAACATCCGCGACTCCACCGTGCTCGGCCTCATCGGCGCCGGCGGCCTGGGCCTGCTGATCTCCGAGGCCACCTCGCTCTTCCAGTGGTCGCGCCTGGCGACGCTGCTGATCGCGGTGGTGGTGCTGGTGGCCGCCTTCGACGCCTTGAGCCGCCACGTGCGCCAGCGGCTGCAATGAACGCCGTGCACATCGAGGGCCTGCGCGTGGAGCTGGCCGGCCGCGTGCTGCTGCAGGTGCCGCGGCTCGTCGTCGCGGCCGGCGAACGCGTCGTGGTGGTCGGCCCCAACGGCGCCGGCAAGTCCACGCTGCTGCGTTGCCTGAGCGGCTTCGTCCGCCCCACGCAGGGCCGCGTGGTCGTGCTCGGCCGCGCCCTGGTGCGCGAGCCGCTGGCGCGGCCAGCGCTGCGCGCGCTGCGCGCCGAGGTCGGACAGGTGCTGCAGGGCCTGCACCTGGTGGCGCGGCTGACGGTGCTCGAGAACACGCTCGTAGGCGCCCTGGGTCGACTGCACGGCGCCGCGGCCTGGCGCAGCTGCTGGTATCGCTACCCGGCCGACGAAGTCGCCGCCGCGCAGCAGGCCCTGCAGGCCGTGGGCATGGCCGAGCGCGCGCACGAGCGCGTCGATCGCCTGTCGGGCGGCGAGCGCCAGAAAGTGGCGATGGCGCGCCTGCTGCTGCAGCGCCCGCGCCTCGTGCTCGCCGACGAGCCCACCGCCAGCCTCGACCCGGCCGCCGCACGCGCGGCCTGCGCCTGGCTGACGCGCGCCAGCCAGGGCGCCACGCTGATCACCATCGTGCATGACCCGGCGCTGGTGCCGCGGCTCGGGCACCGCGTGCTCGGGCTGCGCTGCGGCCAGATCGTGTTCGACGGCGCGGCCGCGGCGCTCGGCCCGGCCCTGCTGGCCGACCTCTACGACGGCCAGCCCGCTTCGCTGCACGCCGCCGCCGCATGAATCCGCACCCGAACCGGCCATGACAGAACTCGATCCCACCCCCACCCTCACCCCCGGCCGATCCTGCCCGCTGCACTACCGGTACGCGCCCGCGGTGTTCGCCGACGCCGAAGCGCTGTCCTGCGAGGTGCTCTACGTCGTCGGCGGCCTCTACGGCAACCAGCCGGCGCTGGACCAGGTGCTGGCGCTGTTCGACGCCGAGCCGGGCGCCAAGCGGCTCGTCTTCAACGGCGACTTCAACTGGTTCAACACCGACCCGGCCGCCTTCGAGCGCCTGAACCGGCAGGTGCTGGCGCACCACGCGCTGCGCGGCAATGTCGAGACCGAGATCGCCAGCAACAACGAAGCTGCCGGCGCCGACGCCGGCTGCGGCTGCGCCTATCCGGACTGGGTCGGCGACGCGGTGGTCGAGCGCTCCAACCGCATCCTGCAGCGCCTGCGTGGCACGGCGCTGCGCTTCCCGGCGCTGACGCGGCAGCTGGCGGCACTGCCGATGTGGGCGCGCGTGAACGTGGGCGATCTGCGCGTGGCCATCGTGCATGGCGACGCCGAATCGCTGGCCGGCTGGGGCCTGGCGCAGGAGCACCTGCAAGACGCCGCGCAACGCCG
>JANMVM010000260.1:0-6377 GCA_031392695.1 Rubrivivax sp. | reverse complement strand
GGCGTCGGCATCGGGCCCCTGGCGGTCGACCCTAGGTAATTCCCACGCGTCGCCTGTCATCGCCATTCATTACGATGCGTTATCAGATCACTCAATACGCTTTGGAGTACGCCCGATGAAGAAGACCCTGCTGGCCCTGTCGGCCCTTGCTGTTGTCACCGGCGCCCTTGCGGCCTACCCGGAAAAGCCGGTGACCATCGTGGTGCCATTCGCCGCCGGCGGCCCCACCGACAAGGTGGCTCGCGACTTGGCCGTGGTGCTGGCCAAAGGCCTGAACAACCAGACCGTGATCATTGAAAACGTCGGCGGCGCCGGCGGCACGCTGGGCGCAGCCAAGGTGGCCAAGGCCAACGCCGACGGCTACACCCTGCTACTGCACCACATCGGCATGGCCACCAGCCCGGCGCTGTACCGCAACATGCCGTACAAGACGCTGGACGACTTCGAGTACCTGGGCATGGTCAACGAGGTGCCGATGACGATCGTAGGCCGCAGCACGCTGCCGGCCAACAACTTTGCTGAACTGCGCACCTGGATCAACGCCAACAAGGGCAAGATCAACCTGGCCAACGCCGGCCTGGGCGCCGCGTCGCACCTGTGCGGGCTGCTGTTTCAGCAAAGCCTGCAGGTCGACATGACCACCGTGCCGTACAAGGGCACGGCCCCGGCGATGACCGACCTGCTCGGCGGACAGGTCGACCTGATGTGCGACCAGACCACCAACACCACGAGCCAGATCGAGTCCGGCAAGATCAAGGCCTTCGCGGTGACGACCCTGAAGCCACTGCACACGCCCGCGCTGGCCAAGCTGCCGACGCTGGACTCGCAGGGCCTGAAGGGCTTCAACGTCTCGATCTGGCACGGTCTGTACGCGCCCAAGGGCACGCCCAAGGCGGTGGTCGACCAGGTCAACACCGCGCTGCGCAATGCACTCAAGGACGCAGACTTCATCAAGCGCCAGGAAGCCCTGGGCGCGGTCATCATCACCGACGGCCGCCTGGCCCCGGCCGAGCACAAGAAGTTCGTCGAATCCGAGATCAACAAGTGGGGCCCGGCGATCAAGGCCGCCGGTCAGTACGCCGACTGATTCGCGGACGGTTCCGCTGGCCGCTGCGCGCAGCGGATGCCATCAAGGCCACCCTGTCGGGTGGCCTTTGCACTTTTGGCACGGCGACGCCTTGGCATCGAGGCTACTCACCGCATCGTGATCGGGATCGTCACCGGCCCGTCGTTGACCAGGTGCAACTGCATGTCGGCGCCGAAGACGCCGCTGGCCACCACCGGGTGACGCTGGCGCGCCAGCCGCAGCAGCGACTCGTACAGGGCCTGGCCCAGCGCCGCCGGCGCGGCACCGGTGAAGCTGGGCCGGTTGCCGCCGCTCACGTCGGCGGCCAGCGTGAACTGGCTGACGATCAGCAGCCCGCCGCCGACGTCCTGCACGCTGCGATTCATCCTGCCAGCCTCGTCGCTGAAGATGCGCAGTTTCAGCACCTTGTCCACCAACCGTCCGGCCAGCGCCTGGGTGTCGGCCGGCTCGGCGCACACCAGCACCAGCAAGCCCTGGTCGATGGCGCCGACGGTCTGGCCGTCGACGTCGACACGGGCCTGCCGCACCCGCTGCACGAGCGCGATCACAGCAGGTCCTTGGGATCGTCGAAGTGCGCTTCCACGTCCAGCGGCAGCAGCTGGATGGTGGCGCGCAGGCCGGGCACCGCGCTCATCAGCGCCTGCTCGACGCTGGAGCGCACGGCGGCGGCGCGGCCCAGCGTCCAGGCCGCGGGCATGTGCATGTGCAGGTCGACGAAGCGCCGCTGGCCGGCGCGGCGCGTGCCCACGTGGTCGAAGCGGATGGCGTGGTGGGCGAAGCCTTCCAGCACCTTGTCGATCTCGACGCGAATCTCGGGCTCCAGCGCTTCGTCCATCAGGCCGCCGGCCGAGCGCCAGACCAGCGACGCGCCTTCGCGCAGGATGTTCAGCGCCACCGCGATGGCCACCACCGGGTCCAGCCACAGCCAGCCGGTGGCCTGCGTGGCGAGCAGGCCGGCGACGACGCCGGCGCTCGTCCAGACGTCGGTGTACAGGTGTCGCGCGTCGGCCTCCAGCGCCATCGAGCGCACCGCGCGCGCCTTGCGCAGCATGCTGTAGGCCAGCGCCCCGTTCATCGCCGAACTCACCACCGACAGCACGATGCCCAGGGCCACCGACTGCAGCGGCTGCGGGTCGAGCAGGCGGTGCACCGCGGCCCACACGATGGCCAGCGCGGCGGCAAAGATCAGCACGCCTTCGAAGCCGCTGGAGAAATACTCGGCCTTGTGGTGGCCATAGGGATGGTCGTCGTCGGGCGGCCGCGCGGCCACGGTGACCATCGCCAACGCAAACATCGCGCCGGCCAGGTTGACCAGCGATTCGAGCGCGTCGCTGAGCAGGCTGACGCTGTCGCTCACCCACCAGGCGCCGGTCTTCAGTGCGATGGTGGCCAGCGCCACCGCGATCGACAGCTTCAGGTACGCGCTGACCTGCATCGCCGCGCGGTCCGGATCAGGCCGCCACGGTGACGCGTGCGAACTTGCGTTTGCCGACCTGCACGACGCAGGTGCCGGCGCCGACCTTCAAGGTCTTGTCGCTGACCACCGCGCCGTCGATGCGCACGCCGCCCTGCTCGACCATGCGCAGGCCTTCGCTGGTGGACGGCACGAGGCCGGCCTGCTTGAGCAGCGCACCGATGGCCAGCGGAGCGCCCGAGAGCGCCACTTCGGCCATCTCGTCGGGCGCGCCGCCGGCGGCGCGGCGCTGGAAGTCCAACTCGGCAGCCTGCGCCGCCGCTGCGCTGTGAAAGCGCGCCGTGATCTCCTTGGCCAGCAGCACCTTGGCGTCCTTGGGGTTGCGGCCTTCGGCCACCTCGCGCTGCAGCCGCGCGATCTCGGCCTCGGGCCTGAAGGACAGCAGCGTGAACCACTTCCACATCTGCACGTCGTTGATCGACAGCGTCTTGGCGAACATCGTATTGGCGTCTTCGGTGATGCCGATGTAGTTGTTCTTGCTCTTGCTCATCTTCTCGACGCCGTCCAGGCCTTCGAGCAAGGGCATGGTCAGGATGCACTGCGGCTCCTGGCCGTACTCGCTTTGCAGCGCGCGGCCCACCAGCAGGTTGAACTTCTGGTCGGTGCCGCCGAGCTCGAGGTCGGACCGAAGCGCCACCGAGTCGTAGCCCTGCATCAGCGGATAGAGCAGTTCGTGGATGCTGATCGGGCTGCCGGCCTTGAAACGCTTGGTAAAGTCATCGCGCTCAAGCATGCGCGCCAGCGTGTACTTGGCGGCCAGTTGGATCATGCCGCGCGCGCCCAGCGGATCGCTCCATTCGCTGTTGTAGCGGATCTCGGTCCTGGCCGGGTCCAGCACCAGGCTGGCCTGACGGTAGTAGGTCTGGGCATTGGCCTCGATCTGCTCGCGCGTGAGCGGCGGGCGCGTGGCGTTGCGACCCGAAGGGTCGCCGTTAAACGACGTGTAGTCGCCGATGAGGAATATCACCGCATGCCCCAGGTCCTGCAGCTGGCGCATCTTGTTCAGCACCACGGTGTGGCCGATATGGATGTCAGGCGCGGTCGGGTCCAGGCCGAGCTTGATGCGCAGCGGCTGGCCCGTGGCCTCGGCGCGGGCGAGCTTGTTCAGCCACTCGGCCTCGGGCAGCAATTCTTCACAGCCGCGCAGAGAAATCGCCAGGGCTTCGCGAACCCGGTCCGTGACCGGATGTGGCGCTTTCGCTGGGGCTGTGTTCGGGGTTGACGGCGCGGTCGGGGGCTGTGACATGTCGTCAATCGCTGGGGGTCTTGTGGGTGGTCTGGAACGCGAGCTTCGATATACTCCGGCAAGCTTTCCACCAGCGCAATCGTGGCGGGGCAACCCGACTCGGCAAGCGCTGAATTCTAGTGGACAGGCTACCCGCCAGACGATGCCTGCCCAGGTGGCGCAGTCCGGCGCAGGTGGCTTGCCTCATGACACCGGGCCCAGCGTGCGCATCGCGCTTCCACGGGCCCTCAACGGCACACATCATCGCTTGAATCCATTGCCTGTCCCTGTCCCTGTCGTGCAAGATCACGAGCCATTTGGCCGCCGCCATCGTGTGGGTCTGATGCTCAGCTTCGTGGCCTTGCTCAGCGGCACGGCGATCACCGCGGTGGCCGTGGCGCCGCTGGTGCCTGACGCTGCCTCGCTGCCGCAGCGGCTGGTCACCGAAATCGTGGTCGCACCCGGACTGCAGCCCCAGCTGGACGCCCTGTCGGCGCAGCAGCTCACGCTCACACGCAACGACGTCACGCGGGCCACCGACACCGCCGAATCGCTGCTCATGCGCCTGGGCGTGCGCGACCCGGCGGCGGCGCTGTTCATGCGCACCGACTTCGCCGCCCGCCAGGCACTGCAGGGCCGCGGCGGCAAAATGGTGCAGGCGCGTGCCGCGGCCGACGGCACACTGCAGGACTTGGTGATTCGCTTCCCGAGCAGCCAGTCCGAACAGGCCAAGACCCATTTCATGCGCCTGAGTCTCGTGCGCTCAGATGACGGCCGCTGGCAATCCAGCCTGCGCAGCGCGCCCTATGCGTCCCAGGTGCGCCTGGCCAGCGGCACGATCCGCAATTCGCTCTTCGGCGCCACCGACGAGGCTGGCCTGCCCGATGCCGTGGCGGCGCAGCTGTCCGACATCTTCGCCACCGACATCGATTTCCACCGCGAGCTTCGTAAGGGCGACACCTTCAGCGTGGTCTACGAAGCGCTCACCGCCGACGGCGAGCCGGTGGCCTGGGACGAAGGCACCGGCCGCGTGCAGGCAGCCGAGTTCATCAATGCCGGCCGTGCCCACCACGCGGTGTGGTTTGCAGCTGCCGAAGGCCGCGGCGGCTACTTCGGCATCGACGGCCGCAGCAAACGCCGCGCCTTCCTGGCCAGCCCGATGGAGTTTTCGCGCGTGACCTCGGGCTTCGCGATGCGCTTTCACCCGCTCATGCAGTCGTGGCGTCAGCACCTGGGGGTCGACTACGGCGCGCCGATGGGCACCGCCGTGCGCAGCATCGGCGACGGCACGGTCGACTTCGCAGGCTGGCAAAACGGCTACGGCAATGTCGTGCAGATCAAGCACGGCAATGAACGCGCCACGCTGTACGCGCACTTGAGCCGCCTGGACGTCAAGAAGGGGCAGCGCATCCAGCAGGGCCAGCGCCTGGGCGCCGTCGGCCGCACCGGCTGGGCGACAGGGCCTCACCTGCACTTCGAGTTTCGCATCAACGGCCAGCACCAGGACCCGCTGCGCGTGGCCAAGGCCTCTGAGACCGTGCCGCTGGACAACGCATCGCGGCCGCGCTTCGCCGAGGTCGTGCGTACCGTGCAGGCCAAGCTCGAGCTGGCTGAAACGCTGGCCGGCCGCAACGGGCAGGGCGAATAGAGGCCGCACCCCGATGACCTGGTTCATCGGGCTGATGTCGGGCACCTCGCTCGACGGCGTGGACGGGGTCCTCGCCCAGGCCGATGCAGCCGGCCTGCTGGGGGCCGTGTCGCACAGCCATCGCCCCCTGGGGACGGCCTTGCGCGCCGAACTGCTGGCCCTCAATCGATCGGGCGCCGATGAGCTGCACCGCGCCGCGCTGGCGGCCAATGGCCTTGTGCTCGTGTATGCGCAGGTCGTCGAACAGCTGTTGGCGCAGGCGGGCCTGAGTCCGACGCAGGTCGAGGCCATCGGCGCCCATGGCCAGACGGTGCGTCACCGCCCGGGTGAGTTCGATGGCCGCGGCTACACCTGCCAGCTCATGAACGGCGCCCTGCTGGCCGAACTGAGCGGCATCGACGTGGTTTGCGATCTGCGCAGCCGCGACGTCGCCGCCGGCGGCCAGGGCGCGCCGCTGGTGCCGGCCTTCCACGCCGCCTGCTTCGGCCGCGCCGGCCACAACCGGGCGGTGCTCAATCTCGGCGGCATCGCGAACCTGACACTGCTGCTGGCCGACGGCAGCGTGCTGGGTTTCGACACTGGCCCGGGCAACCTGCTGATGGACCTGTGGTGCCAAGGCCAGCAGGGTCGGCCCTACGACGCAGGCGGTGCTTGGGCCGCCTCGGGACAGGTCGACGGCGCGCTGCTGGCAGCGCTGTTGGACGAACCCTATTTCACGCGCCCAGCGCCCAAGAGCACGGGACGCGATCTCTTCGATGCCGCCTGGCTGCAGGCCCGGCTGGCGGCGCGTCGGCTACTGCCTGCCGACGTGATGGCCACTTTGCTCGAACTCACGGCGCTCTCGGCGAGGGGCCCCATTGTGAAAGCCCCCGCGGCGGAAGATTAAAAGCTGGGGTGGGGTGGGGGGGGCGTAAAAAACCACCGGATTTTCCCCCAGGGCGGG
>JANMVM010000218.1:0-12647 GCA_031392695.1 Rubrivivax sp. | reverse complement strand
TGGGTGGACTCGCCTTCGACGCCGTCGAACTTGATGTGGGTGTCAATTGCCATGATGGGTCAGCTCCAGGGTTGATGGTGAATTCAGTATCGGCGGTGCTTGCCGGGTTGCCAACGACACCGTGGTATCACTGCTTCTCGGGCGGAAGCTTAGAGACGGGCCGCAGCGACATCGTCAGCCCTTCGAGCTGATAGTGCGGCCGCAGCAGGAACTTGGACTGGTAGTCACCGGGGTTGCCGGGCACCTCGGCCGCCGCGAGCGGCTTTTGCGCCTCGACGACGTCGGACAAATTGGCGGGGTCGCCGTCGACGTAGTTCATGACGCCCAGCGCCGAACTCGCCGACAGGCCCCAGTGCCAGCCGGCCACCGCGATGTCGTCGGTGTGGCCGGTGGTGGCGGCCTCGCCCTTGACCTTGCCTGCACGCTTGGTCTGCAGGTGCAGGAAGATGTCGGCGCCGGATACGGTGTGGTGAGCGGTAGGCATGGCTCGGTGCTCGGTGCTCGGGCTCAGGCGATCTTGGTCGTCTTCACGTCCCACGAGAACTTGACCTCGCCGCCCAGGCCGCCCTTGGCGTCCTGCGCCTTGTAGCTGGTCTCGACGAAGCCGTAGCTCATGCTGACCGATTCAGCCATGTCGCCGCCCGAACTCGCGCTGTTCGACACCGAGCTGATGAAGACCTCCTTCATGGTGATCTTGAAGAAGTCCTTCTGGCCCTCGCCGGATTTGCGCGCGGTGATCACGACGGTGGGGAAGTGCACGCCTTGGGCGCACTTCTTGGCCAGCACGGGCGAGGCCTTGTCGTAGTGGTGCATGAAGTGGAATTCTTGCGGCAGGGCCTTACCCAGGCCCGAACCGCCGCCCGAACCACCGCTCGAACTGCCTCCCGAACCGCCGCCATACGCAAGGCTGCTGCTGTTGGAAATGCCCCAAGACCAGGACAGGACTTCGATCTCGCCCTTGTGGTCTTGGTGGGTGGACTCGCCTTCGACGCCGTCGAACTTGATGTGGGTGTCAATTGCCATGATGGGTCAGCTTCAGGTTTGTTGGTGAATTCAGTATCGGCGGTGCGTGCCGAGATGCCAACGACACCTTGGTATCACTGCTTCTCGGAAGGCAGCTTGGAAACGAGCCGCAGCGACACCGTCAGCCCTTCGAGCTGATAGTGCGGCCGCAGCAGGAACTTGGACTGGTAGTAGCCGGGATTGCCGGGCACCTCGGCCACCGTGACCTCGGCCGCCGCGAGCGGCTTCTGCGCCTTCACGACATCGGACGAATTGGCGGGGTCGCCGTCGACGTAATTCATGATCCAGTTGTTGAGGTACTTCTCCATCGCGCCGCGGTCCTTGAAGCTGCCGACCTTGTCGCGCACGATGCACTTCAGGTAGTGCGCGAAGCGGCAGCAGGCGAACAGGTAGGGCAAGCGCGCGGCCAGGTTGGCGTTGGCCGTGGCGTCGGCGTCGTCGTACTCGGCGGGCTTTTGCAGCGACTGCGCGCCGATGAAGGCGGCGAAGTCGCTGTTCTTGCGGTGCACCAGCGGCATGAAGCCGTTCTTGGCCAGTTCGGCTTCGCGACGGTCGCTGATGGCGATCTCGGTCGGGCACTTCATGTCGACGCCGCCGTCGTCGGACGGGAAGGTGTGCGAGGGCAGGCCCTCCACCGCGCCGCCGCTCTCGACGCCGCGGATCGCAGTGCCCCAGCCGTACTGCTTGTACGAGCGGTTGATGTTGACGGCCATCGCGTAGGCCGAGTTCGACCAGGTGTACTTGCTGTGGTCGCCGCCGGCGGTTTCTTCCTCGAAGTTGAAGGCCTCCACCGGGTTGGTCTTGGCGCCGTAGGGCAGACGCGACAGGAAGCGCGGCATCGCCAGGCCGATGTAGCGCGCGTCTTCCGATTCACGCAGCGAGCGCCAGGCGGCGTATTCGGGCGTGGTGAAGATCTTTGTCAGGTCGCGCGGGTTGGCCAGTTCCTGCCACGAGCCCATCTGCATCAGCGTCGGGCTGGCAGCGGCCAGGAAGGGCGCGTGCGCGGCGGCGGCGATCTTCGACAGCTCACCCAGCAGCTCGGCATCGGGGCCGCTGTGGTCGAAGTAGAAATCGCCCACCAGGCAACCGAAGGGGTGGCCGCCGAACTGGTCGTACTCTTCGGTGTAGACCTTCTTGAAGATCGGGCTCTGGTCCATCGCCGCGCCCTTGTAGCGCTTGAGCGTCTTGCCCAGTTCGGCCTTGGAGACGTTGAGGACGCGGATCTTGAGCATCTCGTCGGTCTCGGAGTTGCTCACCAGGTGGTGCAGCCCGCGCCAGGCACTTTCGAGCTGCTGGAACTCGCCGTGGTGCAGGATCTGGTTGACCTGCTCGGACAGCTTTTTGTCGATCTCGGCGATCATGGCCTCGATCGAGACGATGACGTCGGAGCCGATCAGCTTGGTGTTGGCCAGCGCCTGTTGCGCCAGCGTCAGCACCGCCTGCTCGACGGCCGACTTGGCCTCGTCGCTCTTGGGCTTGAACTGCTTGTTCAGCAGCGACGAGAAGTCGTTGCCTTCGTACGTGACGCCTTGCAGCGCCGCGGCGGATGCGTTGGATTCTTCGGCCATGGCTTGGTGCTCTCTTTGCGGCTTGAGGTTGCTGACGGGGGCGAGGCGCGGGCTACTTGTCTGCGCCCGGGGCCTTGGTGGCCGCCAGCGCCTTGAGCAAGGCCTCGTCCTTGACGACCTTGGCGATGAGCTCTTCAGCGCCGGTCTTGCCGTCCATGTAAGTGACCAGGTTGGCCAGTTGCTGGCGCGCCTCGAGCATCTGCTTGAGGCCGTCGACCTTGGCGGCCACGGCGGCAGGCGAAAAGTCGTCCATGCTCTCGAAGGTCATGTCGACTGCGATGTTGCCTTCGCCGGTCAGCTTGTTGGGCACCTGGAAGGCGACGCGCGGCTTCATGGCTTTCATGCGGGCGTCGAAGTTGTCGACGTCGACGTCCATGAACTTGCGGTCGGCCACGGCCACGGCAGGCTCGTTGGACTTGCCCGCCAGATCGGCCATGACGCCCATCACGAAGGGCAGCTGGATCTTTTTCTCGGCCCCGTAGAGCTCCACGTCGTACTCGATCTGCACGCGCGGTGCGCGGTTGCGGGCGATGAATTTCTGGCTGCTGGTGGCCATGGGTTTGCTCCTTGCGGTGACGGGTGGGTCTGCGGGTCAGGATTCTTCGGGCGCCTTGCCGACGATCGTTTCGACCTGTTCAAGGCCATTGGACGCCAGGTCGCGGATGATGTCGATGAAGCTCATGTTCATCAAGCGCTGGGCGCGTCGGATGAGCAGCGGCGCCGGGTTGCTGGGTTCGTTGCGCTCGAGCCACTGGCACACCCGCTCGAGCTCGCGCACGGCGTCGGCTCGGCTCTGGATGTCGCCGCCGCCTACGCCGCCGCCGCCGCCGCGCCGCTGCAACTCGGCGTTGCCGTCGCCGGGCACGGATTCGTCGGAGGGCTGGCCGCGCGCGCGCTGCAGCGCGTCGGCGGCTGCCTTGAGCAGCCGCAGCAGCGGTGCCGCATCGGGCGCGCGGCTGCCGACCTGCTGCTCGAGCAGCTTGGCAATGGACTGCGCCGCCGCGTGCGCCGCGGTGATGTCGTCGGCCACATCGGGATGGTCTTGCAGCAAACCCTCGAGCCCTTGCAGCACGCCGGCCTCGGTGGGCCTGGCTTCGTCGGCAAAGGGTTCGGCGCGACCAAGGCCGAGTTCGAGTTCGCGCAGGCTCAGGCTGCCGCGCACAGGGGCCAGCGCCGCGGCGCGGATGTCGGCCAACGCGGCATCGGCGGCCATCAACGGCAGCAGCGCGTTCAGGCGCATCGTGGGGTCGTTGTCGTCCTCGGCGTCGAGCCGCGGATGCACGGTGTCCCACTGCTGGCCGAGCAGGCGCTCGATCAGTTGCAGGCCGCGCGCCACCGCACCCAGGCCCTGCAGGCGGGCGCCACTGCGCAGCAGCAGCACGGCGACGCGCAAGTCGCGCGTGCGCGTTGCGACGGCCTGGGCCTGGCTGAAGACGACCTGCCAGTCGGGCGCCTCGGCCGGGAACACCTTGTCGCCGTACTGCCGCTCGGGCACGCCCTCAGCCGCCCGCTCCAGGGCCTGGAAATCCGGGTCGTGATCCAGTTCGGGGCCGCTGGGCAGGTCGTCGGCCAGGGGGCTGCTCAATGCGTCGGTGTCGAACAAGGTGGCGGGCATTCAGGTGGCCAGCCGGTGGGGCCCGGCTTTGGCTTGCGGTGACTCTAGAAGGCGGACCCCGAGGGTACAGTGGTCGAAAGTCATCTGGAGCGCCCTTGCATCCTCCTTTCAGGGGAGTTCAGGGCTCGTTCGGACCCGGGCGGGCCGCACCGGGGCGCTCGAGTGCTGCCCGCATGGCCTCGAAGAGATGCCGCGGCTGCAAGGGCTTGAACAGCACCGGGTCGGCGCCCGCCGCCACCGCGCGCAGGGCCTCGCCAGCGGTGTCGCCGGTGACCAGCAGCGCCGGCACCTCGCGCCCGCACAGGCGGCGCACCGCGGCCACGACATCCTGGCCGCCCGGTCCTGGCCCCAGGTGCAGATCGGTCAGGATCAGATCGATGCGCCCTTCCAGCGCGCTCACCGCGCGCTCGGCCTGCGCCGCGTCGGCCGCCGCCATCACCTGGTAGCCCCATTCCTGTAGCAGCACGCGCAGGCCCTCGCGGATCGGTTCCTCGTCGTCCACCACCAGCACCATCTGCGGCGTCTCCACCGACATCGGCACGGTGTCGGCCCCGGCGGTCTCCTCGTCCATGCCGTCGAGCAGGCCCAGCGGCACCCCGAGGCGGAACAGCGTGCCGCGGCCGGGCGTCGACACCACCTCAAGCCGGTGCCGCAGCAGCGCGGCCAGCCGCTTGACGATGGCCAGCCCCATGCCCAGGCCCTGGCTGCGGTCGCGTTCGCCGCGGCCGACCTGGTAGAACTCGTCGAAGATGCGCGGCAGGTCGGCGGCCTCGATGCCGCAGCCGGTGTCCCAGACTTCGATGTTGATGTGGCTGCGCGTGGTGCGCGCCACCACCACGATGCCGCCCGCGGTGGTGTAGCGGATGGCGTTTTGCACCAGGTTGCCGACGATACGTTCCAGCAGCTGCGGGTCGCTGGCGACCGACTTGCCGCCGGGAGAAAAGCGCAGCCCCAGGCCCGCCAGCTCGGCCTGGCCGCCGTACTGCATGTGCAGGCGGCGAAACAGGTCGCGCAGCGGGAAGGTCTGGACCTTGGGCGCCAGCGCCCCGCCGTCGAGGCGCGAGATGTCGAGCATGGCGTTGAATGAGCGCTCCAGGCTGTCGACCGAGCGCATCAGGTTGCGCCCCAGCGGCTCGTCGGGCGACTTCATCAGGCGCTTGTGCAGCGTGGCGGCAAAGAGGCCCAGCGCATGCACGGGCTGGCGCAGGTCGTGGCTGGCGATGGCCAGGAAGCGGCTCTTGTCGCTGTCGTTGCGCAGCGCGGCGTCGCGCTCGGCCTCGAGCGCCTGCAGCCGCTCGCCCTGCTCGAGCGTGTGCAGCGTCTGGCGGCGCCAGCGGCGGTGCAGCCGCCAACCCAAGGCCGCCGCGAGCAGGCTGGCAAACAACATCGGCCCGGGCTCGACTCCGGTGCCCGAGGCGAGGCCCAGCGCCAGCGCCATCAGCGGTGCCGCTGCCGCGGCGGCCAGGGCGCCTCGCGAAGCGGCCACGGTGGCCGCTGTGGCCACGGCAAAGGCGCCGACCACGACGGCCCACGACGCTGTCGGCCCGGGCAGCGCCACTGGCAGTGCGGCCAGCGCGCTGGCCAGCGTGACCCAGGCAGCGAGCACGTGGCTCGAGCCCTGGCGTCGGAGCCGCCGCGGCCCGGCCACCATCAGCGCGCCGCCGGCGGCGGTGACGGCCAGCCAGAGCCAATCGGCGGCGCCGGCGCCTGCGAGCTCAACCCAGTATCCGCGCGCCGGCAGCAGCGCCAGCACCATCCAGCCCACGACGCGGGTCTGTTCGCGGGCGCCGCGTGCCGCGGTGGCCTGCAGCACATGGCGAGCCGCCCGCGGGGTGCGGTGGCGCGACGACGCCGGCCCCGCGCCAGGATGGCCATCGACGGCGATGTGACGCGCCGCGCCGGCGCCCGGTGGCGCTGCCAGAGGCGGGGCCTGGGGAGCCTGCATCGCCCGCTTCGATCAGCGAAACAGGCTGATCAGGTGCGATCGCGAGCGCACGTCCAGCGCCAGCAGCAGCGACGACACGTAGTTCTTCACCGTGCCCAGCGACAGCTGCGTGGACTGGCTGATTTCCTGATTCGTGCAGCCCGACAGCACAAGCTCGAGGATCTCCAGGTGCCGCGGCCCGAGCTCGGCAACCCGGTCGTACATGGAGGTGCGGGGCAGGCGCGGAAACAGCGCCTGGCTGGCGACGGCGCCGCGCGCGCCCGGCGTGCCGGCAGGCGCCAGCAGCGCCAGCAGCGTGTCGCGGGTCTCGTGCGTCATCGTGCCCTTGCCCACGTATGCCACCGCACCCAGCGCGCGGGCCTGGCGGATGACGAATTCGTCCTGGGTGCCGCTGAACACCGCCACGCGCGCACCTGGGTGGGCCTGCAGGAACAGCCGCAGCCCCTGCAAGCCTTTGCAGTCGGCCAGATTCAGGTCCAGCAGCACCGCGTCGATGTCTCGATTCAGGCCGTACAGGGTCAGCGCTTCCTGGAGGCTGGCGGCCTCCAGCCAGGCGATGTTCAGGCCCAGCAGTTCGCCATAGGTCGCCTTGACGCCGATGCGCACGAGCTCGTGGTCGTCGACGAGCAGGACCTTGCGTGCATCCGACATCAACCGTTCTCCACCGCCTGGCGCGGCCGGACTGATCTTACTGGGCGGCCCGGCCGCCAGGGCGTGCCCTGTTCGGTGGCGCACAGACCCGCGCCTCAAGGCACGACATCGTGCGACCGCAGTCAGGAGAAACCAGGTATGTCCCAAGTCCATCGAGAACCGGCGCCCCTGCCTGCCGTGCGCCTGGCCAGCTTTGAGACCGCTCGGTTGCCACTGGCGCTTGCCACGGCCTGCTCGGGCTGCCAGCTCTCAAGCGCCTGTCAGCCGTGCAACCCCCAACGCTCAGTCATGGCGGCCTGGGACGTTCATCCCTTCGTGCGGCGCAAGCTGCGAGCAGGCCAATCGCTGTACCGGCAGGGCGAAGCGTTCGGGTTCATCTACGCCGTGCGCAGCGGCACGCTGAAGTCCACGGTCGGGCGGGGCGATGGGCGCGACCAGGTCTGCGGCTTTCACATGGGAGGCGACGTGCTGGCTCTCGACGGCGTGGCCAGCGGCGTCCACACCTCCAGCTCCACGGCGCTTGAAGATTCGGCCGTCTGTGCCATCGCCTATGCCCCGCTGCTGGCATCTTTCGTCAGCGACCCGACCCTGCAGCGGCGCATGAACCGCTTGCTCGGCCTGGAGATCGTGCGCGGCCACAAGCACATGCTGATGCTGGGCGTGTCCAGCGCCCGCGAGCGCGTGGCGGCCTTCCTGCTCGACCTGTCCGACCGCTTTCAGCGCCACGGCCATTCGCCCAGTGACTTCAACCTGCGCATGACGCGGGCTGAGATCGGCAGCTTCCTGGGCATGACGCTGGAGACCGTGAGCCGCACGCTGTCGGCGCTCCAGCAGCAGGGCGCCATCCGGATCGACCACCGACGCATTCGCATCAACGACCTGGCGGGTTTCGCGAACCGATTCGAGGCCTTGCTGTGCGTGCGCTGAGCAGGTGCAGCCGTCGACGCCGCGCCAAAATGCCTTGCGCGATATCGTCGCTGTCCGGGCCATCAAGTGGGCTGAGGCAGGCACCGGCCCATCAATCGAGGTATACTTGCAGGCTCAGTCGCGGGGTGGAGCAGCCTGGTAGCTCGTTGGGCTCATAACCCAAAGGTCGCAAGTTCAAATCTTGCCCCCGCAACCATAATTCTCGAACAATAACAACAACTGATGAATTGGGAAACGCCGACCGCCAGGTCGGCGTTTTGCTTTGTGGCCAGGTTTGTGTCGAGGCCTGAGTTCGTCAAGGATTCACCGGCTTCGGCGGGGAGGCGCACTTCGAGCGGCGGCCAGTGCTGGTTGCTCTGGCGGCATCCCTTCCCTTCCCTGCCTGGACCGGGGTTGGCGGCGCGGGTGTTGCGGCCTTGGGTCAGGCCGTGTTGGCCGCGGCTCGCATGCCTGGGCGGGTCGGCTGCAATGAACCGGCAGCGCGAGGGAGCCCGCGTTTGCAAGGGTCGTCGTTTGCACGTTTCGACAGCGCTCACGGGCCGGCGGGACTGCGCCGCAGGGCTCGCGTCCCGTTCGTTGTCGCACAGACGAGCCCTTGAGGACAACGCAGGCTCCGCTTTCCTCAACCCAGCGGGCGAACGACCATGAAGTCGAATCAGCAGCGAAACGTGCAAGTGGGTGCGGCGTGACTCCGGCCTTCGCACCAACCACCGATAGCCGGGTCCACCGGGACGGATTCATGGACATCACGACTCGCCGCGCTCGCGTCACCGGCCCGATTGCCTACCTGACCGGTAGTGGGCGCAAGCAGAACATTCCCATCGGCCCCTGCCTGGTCGAGTGCCTGGGCGGCCGCTCCATCGACATCATCTGGGGTGCGCGTGGTCAGAGTTCCGTGGCGCTGCCCATCGAAGAGATCAAGGCAGCACAGGACGATGGGCATCTGGTGCTGCTGGAGTGATCGGCAGGCGCCGCGCCTGAGGAGTGATCGGCGCCGCCGGCAGCCTGGGCCGCGTGTTGCGACCGCGCCTGAAGGCGATGTGCAATGTGCAATGTGCAATGTGCCGCGTGTCAGTGACAGCGCCGAGATGGCGAGCGCGGAGCCTGGCGAAGAAGTGGTCGTCGCGCCGCTGCAGGACAAGGCGGTGGTGCTGGCCCAGCTGCGAGGCATTGCTGCGGCAGTTCACCTCGGCGCCATCGCCACCGAAGGCGCCTTCGACGCGATCCTGCCGGCCGAACATCTTCGGCACCCATCACGTCCATGAGGGCGCGCGCATGCAGCGCGTGCGGCGCATCGTGTTCGCCAGTCCCAACCACGTCACGGCTTCTACACGCAGCGCGAGACCATCGACCCGCAGCTGCCGATGTGAGCCGATGGCTGCTACGGTCTGTCCAAGGCCTTCGGCGAGAACCTGGCGCAGTGCTACTTCGATCGCTACGGCATCGAGACGGTGAGCCTGCGCATCGGCTCGTCGTTTCCCGAGCCGCTGGACCGCCGCCTGCTGGCCAGCCGCTCAGCTACGACGACCTGGAGCGGCTGCTGGTGGCTGCCTTGACCGCCCCGGTGGTGGGCCACCGCGTCATCGACGGCATGAGCGACCGCCAGCAGACCCGCTGGGACAACGCGTCGGCGCGCCACATCGGCTAGCGGGCGCAGGCCAGTGCCGACGTCCATCGGCAGACGCAGGAGGCCAAGCAGCCCGTCATCGACCCGACTGCAGCGGTGGCCAGGCTGCAGCGCGATGCCCTCGTGGCCGGCCCGTATCCCGGGCCGCGCTGCGGGGCCGCCGCCGGGCCGCGCGTCTGCCGCAGCGGCCCGCACCACGGCGTGATGTAGTGTGTGGGTCCGCCTTCAGCCACCGGAAGTTCAGCGCCATGTCCACCGCCGCCGCGTTTCAAGACCTGCCATCGCTCGTGTCGCAGCACGCGCAGGCCCGGCCTGAAGCCACGGCGCTGCGACTGGGAAGCGAGTCGCTCAGCTACGGCGGCCTGCACCAGCGCATGGACCGGGTCGCCGCCACGCTGCAGCAGCAAGGCCTGGGGCCGGGCAGCGTGGTGGCCGTCTGTGCCACGGCGTCGCTGGACTACGTGGCCGTGTTCCTGGGCGCGCTGCGCGCCGGCTTGGCGGTGGCGCCGCTGGCGCCCGGCGCCACGAACGCGCAGCTCGCGGACATGGCCCGCGACGCCGATGCGCACACGGTCTTCCTCGACCGCGCGACAGCTGCGCTGGCGGTGCCCTGGCCGGACGCGTCGGCGCGCGTGCTGCTGGACGACGGCGGCCTCGAGGCCTGGCTGCTGCCCGCCGGCGCCCGTCCGCGGCCGCAGGCCATCGACCCGGCCTGGCCCTTCAACATCATCTACTCCTCGGGCACCACGGGCACGCCCAAGGGCATCGTGCAGCCGCACGCCATGCGCTGGGCGCACTTCCAGCGCGCGGCGCTGTCGGGCTACGACGCCGACACGGTGACGATGATCGCCACGCCGCTGTACAGCAACACGACGCTGGTGTGCCTGTTGCCGACGCTGGCCTATGGCGGCTGCGCCGTGCTGTGCCCCAAGTTCGACACCCTGCAGTACCTGCAGCTGGCGCAGCGCCACTGCGCCACCCACACCATGCTCGTGCCGGTGCAGTACCGGCGCCTCATGGCGCACCCGGATTTCGACACCTTCGACTTGCGTGCCTTCCGCTTCAAGTTCAGCACCAGTGCCCCGTTTCACGCCGAGCTCAAGGCCGACATCGTCCGGCGCTGGCCCGGCGCGCTGGTGGAGTACTACGGCCTGACCGAAGGCGGCGGCACTTGCATCCTGCAGGCCCACCTGCACCCCACCAAGCTGCACACCGTGGGCCAGCCGGCCGAGGGCCACGACATCCGCCTCATCGACGAAGACGGCCGCGAGGTGGCGCGCGGCGAAAGCGGCGAGGTCGTGGGCCGCTCGCCCGGCATGATGACCGGCTACCACAAGCAGCCCGCGCTGAGCGCCGCCGCCGAGTGGTTCGACGGCCAGGGCCAGCGCTACATCCGCACCGGCGACGTCGGCCGCTTCGACGACGACGGCTTCCTGACGCTGCACGACAGGCGCAAGGACATGATCATCAGCGGCGGCTTCAACATCTACCCGAGCGACCTCGAAGCCGTGTTGCGCGGCCACGCCGAAGTGGCCGATGTGGCGGTCGTCGGCGTGCCCAGCGCCGAGTGGGGCGAGACGCCAGTGGCCTTTGTCGTGCTGCGCGACGGTGCCGCCAGCGCCGCCAGCGCCGCCGAAATGCTGCGCGCCTGGGCCAACGCGCAGGTCGGCAAGACGCAGCGGCTGAGCGCCTTGCGCCTGGTGGCCGAGCTGCCGCGCAGCGCCATCGGCAAGGTGCTCAAGCGCGAGCTGCGCGAGGCCTGGATCGCTTGATCCGGCGTGCCCGCTGGCGGTGCAGAGCCGGCGAATCCGCGACCTCGGCCAGCCAGGCCGGCGCCTCGGCCCCGCGGCCCCGCAGGCCCGCTCAGCGCGGTTGGCAGACCACGTCCAGCAGCGCCGGGCGGCCGCCCTGGACCACCGCCAATGCGCGCTGCAGCGCGGCGCGCAGCAGCCGGGGGTCGCTGATCGGCCCTTCGGCCCATACGCCCTGCGCCTGCGCCAGCTTGGCGTAGTCGATGGCCGGGTTGTCGATCTCGTTGCCGATCAACGCCGTGTCGGGCCGGCGCCGGTGCAGCGCGGCCATGCGCTGCAGGTGCATCACTTCCTGGTAGTAGCCGCGGTTGTTGTGCATCACCATCAAGAGCGGAACCTGGTGGTGGGCGGCGGTCCACAGCACCCCCGGGGCATACATCAGATCGCCGTCGGGCTGGAAGGTGACGCTCAGGATGCCCTTGTCGCGGTTGGACAGCGCCGCGCCCACGGCGCCCGGTGCCGCGTAACCCACGCCCTGGCCACCGCTGCCGCCCAGCATCTGGTGGTACTGCGTCGCCGGCCAGAGTGATCGCGCCCAGGGGATGCGGTCGCTCACCACCAGGGCCCAGTTCTCGTGCTTGATGACGTCGTAGGTTTCCATCGCCAGCCGCGCCGTGGTCACGGGTGATGCGTCCCAGCCGCGCGCCGCCGACTCCAGCAGCTGCGCCCGTGCCGTGCGCGCTTGCGTGGCCAGCGCCGTGGCACGCTCCTGCGCCAGGCGCTGGCGTTCGGGCGTCATGAGCCGGGCCACCTGCTCGGTGAGTGCCGGCAGGCTGGCCTGGGCGTCGCCGTTGATCGACAGATCGGCCGGCTGGTAACGCTGGAAGTCCTGGTAGTTGCTGCGGATGTAGACGTCCTGCATCGACAGGTTGACGATCTTCACGCCGGTCTTGGCGACGAAGCGCTGGATCTTGTGCGGGTCGCTGAAGGTGTTGAACTGGCCCCAGGGGTCGGCCACCTCAAGCAGCAGCACGACGTCGGCCTCGCGCACCAGCGCGCGGCGGCGTTCGCTGTGGCACAGCGGGTGCTGATTGGGGAAGTTCAGGCGCCCGCCCATGTCGACCACCGCCGCGCCCAGGGTCTCGGCCAGCTTGACCAGCGCATCGACGCCGGCCTGGTTGCGCGCCATCCGGTCGGCCACGATGACCGGGAACTTGGCTTCGGCCAGCCAGCGTGCGGCTTCGGCAAGCGCGGCGCTGTCGCCCTGGGCTGGGATCGAGCGCGACAGCTTCGGAATCTTCAGCCCGGCGTCGTGGACCGGCTCTTCCTGCAGCTCGATGTCGGCCATCACCAGCACCGGCTCCATCGGCGGCGTGGTGGCGATCTTGTAGGCGCGCACGGTGCTCTCGGCAAAGTGCTGCAGCGAGCCCGGCGCGTCGTCCCACTTCACGAAATCGCGCACCAGCGCGGCGGCGTCCTGCCCCGTGTGGTTCCACTGGGTGCCGGGCCGGCGGCGCGTGGCGTCGATGCCGTTGCCGGC
>JANMVM010000201.1:0-3816 GCA_031392695.1 Rubrivivax sp. | reverse complement strand
TCCTTGCCGCCCATCGCCTCCAGGTCCTTCTTCCAACTCTTGCCGTAGGGCGGGTTGGCGACCATGAAGTCGAATTCCTGGCCCGGGAAAGCATCGTGCGACAGCGTGGACCACTCGGCACCGCCGACGATGTGGTCGGCGCTGTCGTTTCCACCCAGGCCCTCGCCCTTGATCAGCATGTCGGCCTTGCAGTCGCGTAGGACTCGGGGTTGATCTCCTGGTCGTAGAGGCGCGCCTCGACCTGCAGACCGCGCTTCTTGCCTATTGCCGAGAGCGTTTCTTCGGCCACGGTCAGCATGCCGCCGGTGCAGCAGGCGTCGTCGAACAGCAGGTAGGTGCCGGACTTGATCTGGTCCTCGACCGGCAGGAACACCAGGTTGGCCATCAGCCGCACCGCATCGCGCGGGGTCCAGTGTTCGCCGGCCTTGTTGTCCTCGTTGAACTTGCGCACCAGTTCTTCGAACACGGTGCCCATCGAGTGGTTGTCGATGCCGGCCGGCGACAGATCGATGTCGGGATCGAGGAACTTGTTGATCAGCGTGCCCAGCGCGTCGGCCTTGGACAACGTGGTCAGCTGGTTGCGGAACTTGAAGTTGTCGAGGATGTCCTGGACGTTGGGTGAGAAGCCGTTCAGGTAGTCCTCGAAGTCGGCCAGCAACTGTTGGTGGCTGCCGCGCGACTTCAGGTCACGCAAGGTGAAACGCGAGGTGTTGTAGAAGGCCTGGCCGGCGGCATCGGCCAGCGCCGCGCGCTGCTCGGTGATGCGGGCGTCGTCCAGCATCTGCTTGGTGTCGAGCACGGCCTGCTTGGTCGGTTCGAGCACGGCGTCCATGCGCCGCAGCACACACATCGGCAGGATGACGTCGGGGTATTTGCCGCGCCGGAACAGGTCGCGAAGGACATCGTCTGCGATGCCCCAGATGAAAGAGAGGATTCGGTTGTGCGTTGCTTGGTCCACCGCTTCAGCCTTGCTTCAGCCCCGAGAATCCAGCCAGGGAAGCTGTCTGCAGAGACTCGTTCGGTTCTTGCCCCGCCCCACCCATCAACCGCCCCAGCGCCGACTCCGAGCAGTCAGCAATCGGCAACTCCCCCGCAATGCGCCCCGCATTCATCACGATGACGCGGTCGCTCAATGCCAGGATCTCGTCCAACTCCGACGACACCAGCAGCACTGCACCCCCCGCATCGCGCATGGCGCGCAGCCGGCCGTGGATGAATTCGATGGCGCCGATGTCGACGCCGCGCGTCGGCTGGCCCACCAGCAGCACCTGCGGCTGCAGCGCCGCTTCGCGCGCCAGCACCAGCTTCTGCTGGTTGCCGCCACTGAACTTGGACGAGCGCAGCGTGGCGTTGCGCGGCCGCACGTCATAACGCTCCATCATCGCGGTGCAGTCGTCGCGCATCTGGCGCTGGCGCATCCAGCCAGCGCGGCTGTAGCGGCGCAGACCCTGGTAGCCGAGCACGGCCGATTCCCAGGCCTCGAAAGGCAGCACCAGGCCGCGCTGGTGGCGGTCTTCGGGCACGTGGGCGATGCGCAGCGCGCGCGCCTGCCGGGTGTCCAGCCAGGCCTGGGGCGTGAAGCGGCGGCTGCCGACCTGCAGCGTGCCCTGCGTGGGCGCCAGCAGGCCGCTGAGTGCGTCGAGCAGCTCACTCTGGCCGTTGCCCGAAACGCCGGCGACGCCGACGATCTCACCGGCGCGCAGCGTCAACGACACATTGGCCAGCCGCTGCACGCCCAGCGCGTCGGCCCAGCCCAGGCCTTGCGCCTGCAGCAGCACCGCACCGGGCGTCGCGGCGTGGCTGTCGCGGCCCAGGTTGACGCGGCGGCCGACCATCGCTTCGGCGAGGCCGTCGAGACTGGTGTCGGCGATCGCCGCGTCCAGCACCACCTGGCCGCCGCGCATCACGGTCACGGCGTCGCACAGCGCCATGATCTCCTTGAGCTTGTGCGTGATCAGCAGCACCGTGGTGCCGCGTGCGCGCAGCCCGCGCAGGGTGGCGAAGAGGTGCTCGGTTTCCTGCGGCGTGAGCACCGCGGTGGGTTCGTCGAGGATCAGGATGCGCGCACCGCGGTACAGCGCCTTGAGGATCTCCAGGCGCTGGCGCTCGCCCACCGGCAGGTCCTGCACCAGCGCGTCGAGGTCGACCGCAAGGCCGGTGTCGCGCATCAGCCCGTCCAGCCGTGCGCGCACCTTGGCGCGCGCCGCATGCAGCAGCCAGGCGGGCTCGGCGCCGAGCATGACGTTATCGAGCGCACTCAGCGTGTCGACGAGCATGAAGTGCTGGTGCACCATGCCGATGCCCAATGCGATGGCCTCGCGGCTGCCGCTGATGCGCACCGGCCGGCCTTCGACCTCGATCTGGCCGCCGTCGGCCTGGTAGAAGCCGTACAGGATCGACATCAGCGTGCTCATGCCGGCGCCGTTTTCGCCGACGATGCCGTGCACGCTGCCGGCCGCCACGCTCAGGCCCACGTCGCGGTTGGCCTGCACCGCGCCGAAGCGCTTGTCGATGTGGCGCATGGCCACCGCCGGTGGCCCGGGGGCGGCCGCGGCGGCTGGCATGGGCACGCCTACTTGCGCGGGCTCACTTGCAGGCCGACGCGGTCATGTAGTCGACGACCTTGATCTTGCCGCTGATGATGTCGGCCTTGGCGGCGTCGACCTTCTTTTTCATCTCGGCGCTGACCAGCTTGGCGTTGTGCTCGTCGAGCGCGTAGTCGACGCCGCCTTCCTTCAGGCCCAGCGACGAGACGCCGGGCGTGACGCCCTTGAAGGCGGTGTAGACCGCGACATCGACGCGCTTGACCATGCTCGTGAGCATGGTGCCGGGCTGGATGTGGTTCTGGTTGCTGTCGACGCCGATGGCCAGCTTGCCGGCGTCCTTGGCCGCCTGGTAGACGCCGATGCCGGTGCCGCCGGCAGCGGCAAAGACGACGTCGACCCCACCCGCGAACTGCGCCTTGGCCAGCTCGGCGCCGCGTGCCGGGTCGTTCCAGGCCGCGGGCGTGGTGCCGGTCATGTTGCCGCTGGTCTCGACCTTCGGGTTGGCGAAGCGCGCGCCCTGCTCGAAGCCGCACTGGAAGCGGCGGATGAGCGGGATGTCCATGCCGCCGACGAAGCCGACCTTGCCGGTCTTGCTGGCCAGCGCCGCCATCATGCCCACCAGGAAGCTGCCTTCATGCTCCTTGAACACGATGCTCTGCACGTTGGGCAGGCTGACCACGCTGTCGATGATGGCAAAGCGCAGCTTGGGGAAGTCCTTGGCCACCTTCTCGACCGCGCTGCCCTGGCTGAAGCCGATGCCCACGATGGGGTCGGCGCCGCGCTCGGCCATGCGGCGCTGCGCCTGCTCGCGCTGGGCGGGGTTGCTGATCTCGAATTCGAGGTAGGGCTTGCCGCTTTCCTTCTTCCAGCGCTCGGCGCCGTCGTAGCCGGCCTGGTTGAAGGACTTGTCGAACTTGCCGCCCATGTCGTAGATCACGGCGGGTTCGGCCAGGGCGGCGCCGGCGGTGGCCAGGGCGGCAGCCAGCAGGGTGGTCTTGAAGATCATGGCGCAAACGCCTCCGGAAGATGGGTGCGGGCAGGATAGCAAGACTCGAGCGCACCGCGTGTCCCGGTTCGCCCCTACTGGAACGCATTCGCAGTGCCTGCTGACGTGCCGGGCACGGCTGTCGCTAGTGCTCCAACCCATAGGTTTCGAGACAAGTTGAAAACGATGGATTCGTTCGCCAGGCTAGGCGCAAACCACAGCGATACCTTCTGGTATCGCGAGGATTTGCAACGACGCATGGTGGACGAAGACGCGTTTTCATGT
>JANMVM010000151.1:0-11362 GCA_031392695.1 Rubrivivax sp. | reverse complement strand
CGGACCGAAAGCGATGCGATAAGTGCACGCCGCAGCCTGCAGCGGCCTGAGCGTGCAGGCCTCGTCCGAATCACCGTCGTTGTCAGCCATGTAGGTTGAACCCTCCTCTTCCACCAACACCCCCCGACCGGTGAGCAGCTTGCGTCGTCCGCTTGATGATCTTGTGCAACACCGCCTGCAGCGCTTCATCGGTTGGCGCCGGCACTTCGACGAACACCGGCACACCGTCAGCACCGCGCCGGTACACGCCGTCCAGCACCAGGCAATGCAGGTGGATGTTGAGATTCGCGGCTGACCCGAAGCGCCGGATCAGCGTGACCGCGCCGCTGTCGGCCTTGTCGGCGTCATCGGCCCTGCGCCCGGCCTGCCCAAGCAGGTGGCGCGTGACCACGCGGTGCACCACCTGCAGCGCGGGCGTCACCCGCTTGGGCTGTGCGGCCAGCAGCAAGCGCAGCGGATTCGGCAGCCTCATGGCCCAAATGAGCACCCACTGGCGCACCGGTGCATGAGGGATCGCATGATCGACCAGGTGCGCTGCGCTCTGCGCCATCCGGCGCGCGTCGCAGGACGGGCAAAAGCCGCGCCGCTTGCAACTGAATGCGACCAGCTTGTCGTTGCCGCAGTCGCCGCGGCGCAGGCGCAACCAGCCGTGCGCAAGCAGCCGTGCGCCAGGATGCCGCATTCGAGGAAGGCCTCGAACTCGTCTTTGACGAATTGCGGCAGGTCAGCGCCTGCAGCGGCCTCGGCCTGCTCGAAGAAGGTCGCAACGTGCTGCTGCAGCAGGCGGTACAGCGTGGTCTGTTCCGGGCGGTGGCGCTCGGAAGGCGCCTCGGGCACCGAGAAGGGCACTCCCAAGACCAATGTCTGGACCGAGCGCGCCAAGTTCGACGAGGCCGCCAACAAGATGCAGGAGGGAATGGTCAAGCTCGTCGTCGTAGCCAAGGCCAACAACCTCGACACGCTCAAGGCCGCCTTCGGCAAGACCGCTGAAGCCTGCAAGGGCTGCCACGACCGCTTCCGCAATCAGCAAGCCGCGCCTTCACGCACACTGAAAGCAAAGCCCGCTTGAGCGGGCTTTGTCGCTTCTGAAGGGGGCCCGAGGCGTCGAGGCTGACCCCGCTTTCCGCGGGGCTGGGCATAGTCCCCGCGGCCACTGCCTGCGTCACAGCTTCAGCGTCGACCCGTTGTCGACCCTGAAATTCTTGCCGTGTGCCCTGGGCCCCGTGACCGCCGTGCCGGCCGGGTACTTGCCCAACGCGTTCGTGGCCGGCACGCCACCGGCGGCCGGTTCGTTGGCGGCCCACGTATTGCCCACCGCGTCCACGGTCAACCCGGCATTGGCGACACCGGTGCGCAGCCCCGTCACGCCGTTGCCGCTGAAGGTGTTGACGCCCGCGTCAGCGACGCTGCCCAGGTCGGCCGTCATGGCGCCGGCCAGTGACAGACCGTCGGTGGCGTTGCCCGCCACGCTGCTGCCGCGAAGCTTGAAAGCAGCACCGGCCGGGCTGTCCACCGAAATGCCGATCGCGGTGTTGCCCGAGAAGGTCGAGTTGCGCAGGTCGAAATTCGCGCCCACCGCACCGTACCAGACGATACCGTTCACATTGTTGGTCAGGCTCAGGCCATCGGCCGTGACGGTGGCCGCGGTGCCGGCAAACCCGTAGGCGCTGCGGATCGCGGTCACGGCGTGGGTGATCGTGCTCAGCGTCAACTGCAGCGTCGGTGCGGTCGGCAAAGAGTCCACCAGGATGCCGACCCCCGGCAGGTTGGAGATCTGCGCGTGGTCCATCATGAAAGTCCCCGGCCCCATGATGTGGACGGCGCCTTCGAAGGTACCCGGCGTGCCCACGTTGTCGATCAGCGTGCCGTTGCGCAGCACGATGGTGCTGGTGCCCTGCAGCACCAATGCCGCTGCCTGACGGTTGCGCACGGTCACGGCGTCGAGCGTGAGCCGGCTGCTGTTGGCGCTGCTGAGCAGACCGGCGCTGGTGCCCAGGCCGGCGTTGTTGCCATCGATCACACCGCCCTGGATCAGCAACTCGGCGGTGCCGGTGAGCGTGATGATCGGGTAGGTGCCGTTGTTCAGACCGGCGGTGTACAGCCCCCCGACGAGTGCCCCGGGCGTCATCACCGCCTTGACCTTGCCACCGATGGTCGTGCCCCCCTCGCAGCGGAATTGCACGCCAGTCAGCGTCAGCGTGGGCGTTCCTGTGGTGCTGGCGGCATTGATGATCGTGCACGAAAAGCCGGGGCCTGGCCCGACCACCACGCCGCTGAAGGTGGCCGAGCCAGTGGCCGTGAGGATAAAGCCCGCCAGCACCGCGGCACCGGCATTGGTGGCGCGCAGCGTCACGCCGTCGGGGATGGTCACGTTGGGTTGTGTATTCGCGCTGTAGCTGCCGTCGGCCAGATAGACGGTGCTGCCGGCCGGCGCGCCGGTCATTGCCTTGGCGACGGTCAGGCACGGCGCAGCCTGAGCGCAGGTGTTGGTGTCCAGGCCGGCGACCGGGTCTACGAAGCGGTCGGTGCTGGTGGCCACCACCACGCTGGCTTGTGCCGTCGGGCTGCCGCTGGCATTGCTGGCCGTGAGCGTGAAGGTCGTATTGACGGTGACGTTGACGACCTTGCTGGTGCCAGTGACGGCGACGTTGTCGACCGTCAGGCCGGTCGCGCCCGCGGTCGCCCAGTTCAAGGTCACCGCGCCACCGCCTACCGGCAGCGAGTTCGGCGCGGCCGTGAAGCTGCTGATGGTTGGAGCTGGCAGGGCCCCCACGGTCACGGCGGTGGTCGCAGTGACCGTACCGCCGGTATTCGTCGCTGTCAGCGTGAAGGTGGTGGGCGAGGTCACGCTCACGGTCTTGCTCGAAAGGCCCGTGACGTCGCCCACGCCGTTGTCGATCGTCAGCGTATTGGTGTTCGACGCCGACCACGACAGCGTGACGCTGCCGCCGCCGAATGGCACCGCCGCCGGGCTGGCGGCGAAGGCGGTGACGACGGGCGCGCCCTGGGTGACGGTATTGCTGGTGCCGCCGTTGTTGCCCGCTGCGTCGAGCGCGCGGGCGATGTAGGTGTGGTTGTAGATCTGCTCCAACGGCATGGGCGGCGACTCCCAGGCGTAGGGCGGGGCCACGAACTGCGCCAGGCTGGTCTTGACCAGCGTGACCACCTGGCTGGCGGGGTTGGGCGGCAGGATCTGCCACTTCACCAGCGACACGCTGGCGACGCCGACGTTGTCGGTGGCGGCCACCGTCAGGCGGATCGTGGCCAGGCCGTTGCCCAACGGCGTAACCACCGAGGTGAGCTGCACCGTGGGCGCGACCTTGTCGACAAGTACGGCGTAGATGCCCTTGCCCAGCGCGTTGAGCTTGGCTGTGCTGCTGAGCACGCTGCGGTTGAAGATCGACGGCAGGTAGACCGCCGGCTGGGTCAGCGACAGCCGGGCGATGACCGGCGGGGGCGGCGGCGGGCCCGCCTCGCAGAAGACGACGCCGTAGGACTCGACATACGCGATCTTGATGAAGGTCGGTGGGCAGTTGAACCACACCGATGCCTTCCATTGGCAAGCGGTCCCCGCTGGCACATCGGCGCCCGGCGTGTAGCCCTTTTCACAGGCCAGCCAGCCGCTGGGCTCGACCACCGCCAGCGCGTGCTTGCGCTGCGCAGACTGCGACTGGGCGGTCTCGAGCGCCGATGCCGGCACGGTGATCGTCAAGTCGGCCGGCAACGCCAGATTCGTGTCGGGCGCATCGAGCGCGAAGACGGTGCCCGGCACGATCAGCGCATCGGCGGTGTAACCCCCCGTGGCGGGCACCAGCGTGACGTTGATGGGCGTGACGACGGCGCCGGCCGGCACGGTGAGCGTGGCCTTGCTATCGCTCGAAGTGAGCGTGACCCCGGCCGGGCCGACGTTGCCTATCGCTGGCGGCGGCGCACCGTCACCACCCCCACCGCCGCAAGCCGCCAGCCCGATTGCGGCCAGCCCGATTGCGGCCAGACACAAGGTGGCGATGAGCCGCCGGCCGCGAAACGCCAGCCGCAGCGTTTCATGCGGCTGAGCCGCTGTGCGGGTGGTGAAGTGCTGGTTCATTCGAGACTCCCCGTGGGTGCTGTCGGCGGCTTGCGTCGCAGCGGTGGCAAGCCGAGCAAGGCCAGCAGTTCGGCCTGCCCGGTAAACGGCCGGATGCGCCCACTCTCGATCGTCTCGACCATGCCGACGACCTCGCCGCGGCCGGTGGTGGCAGGGCGGCGGTGGATCTGGATGACAAAACTTTCCATGGGCCTGTTCCTTGCGGAGCAGGCTACGGCCGCGCCGGCGCAAGCCGACTTACCGATCACTTACCGATGGCAAGTTTCTTTCGCCGAGCGCGCGGCCCCGGGGCGCGCCAGCGAGGCCAGGCGACGTGGCGCGATCAGCCGGCGCGGATGATCTGGTGCAGGGCCTCGGTTTCGGCGCTGGGCTTGACCGAGAGCAACATCGACAGCAAGTCGCGGCAACGCCGGTAGGCCACCAGCGCTTCGGCCGGCTCGTGCAACGCCAGGTGGCAGCGCATGAGGCCGCGATACAGCGGCTCGGCAAGCATCTGGTGCGCCAGCCCGCGCTCGTAGCGGTCGATGGCTTCGCGGTGCCGGCCCTGCGCTTCGAGCCAGGCGCCAACATCGCCGACCGCGCGGTTGAACTTGACCGCCAGGCGCTCGCGCGCCGCCGCTCCCCAGGGTGCGACGGGCTCGTCGCCAAAGAGCTTGTCGCGGTGCAGCCGGAAGACCTCGGCCGCCAGCGACGCAACGGCGCCGCCGCCCAGCGCGTCGTGCGGGGCAGCGTGCAGGGCAGAGTGCAAACTGGCGCAGCGCGCCTCGAACGCAGCCACGTCCCACCACACCAGGCGCCGGTTGAGCGAGACCTTGCCATCGGCCAGCACGACGGCACCGTCCACGTCCAGCAGCTTGCGCAGGCGCGACAGCGTGACATCGAAGTTCTTCAGCGCGTCGGCGTCGGCGGCCGGCCACAGGGCCAGCGCCAGCACCTCGCGCGGCAAGGCCACGCCGCCCAGGGCGACCAGCGCCTTGAGCAGCTCCAGTGGCTTCTTCTGCGCCTTGCCGTCGAAGGCGACGACACGGCCTTCGCGCTCGATCACGAAGTTACCCAAGGCGCGCAGCTTGAGCGTCCACGGCCAGTCTTCGCGCAGGGCGTCGGGCGGCGCCAGGCGGCGCTTGCGCACCGCGGTGGCGACAAAGTCGGTTTCGATGCCGGCCGCGAAAGCCGCCTGGGCCAGCCTGGCGGCCAGCACCGGTTGCGCGGCAAAGAACATCGGGTATTGCAGGGCCGCGGCCAGACCCAACGCAGCGCGAAGCAGCGGCTCCGCCTGCGGCGCATCGTGCAGCAGCGCGTGGGCTGCTCGCACCAACTGCTCGATGCACTCGACCATCTGCTGCTGCGCGCCGCTCTGGCCACCGCGCGCCTGGGCCAGGGCCCGCAGGGCCGCGGGCAGGTCATCGAGCTCCAGCAGCGCGTAGGCCTGGTAGACGTGATAAACGCCGCGGTCGCGCTGCGGCACCTCGACATCGTCGCAGACCTGCAGCAACAGATCGAGCAGGTCGCGCGCACGTCTGGGTTCGCCCAGCAGCAGCGCGTGCATGGCCTCGAGGTGCAGCCCAGAGCGGTGGTGCCCGGGCTTGAGGCGCAGCGCCAGCGGGCGGATGACCACCAGCAAGCGCCCGGCTTCGTCCAGGTCTTCGGCCTGCAGCGCCGCGCGCAGCGACTGCACGGCCAGCGCCATCTGCAGCGGCGCGACCTGATGGGTCTGCGCGATCTCGCGCGCTTGCGCCACACTGGTCTGGGCCAACGCCGCAGAGCCGAACTGCTGCTCGCCCACGGCATGCATGAGCCACCAGACACCGCGCGCCAGGGGCTGCGCGCGCTGCAGCCACGGCGCTGCCATCAGCATCAGGCGCCGTATGGCCTGCGCGTCGTGCCGCATCGAGTAGTACTCGGCCAGCAGCTTGGCCAGCGCCAGCCGCTCGTCGTCGTGCAGGTCGACTGCATCCTGCAAGCCGCGAAACAGGCGCTGCGCGGCGGCGTCCAGCAGCGCGTCGTCGTAGCTGCCCACCCCCAGCGTCGGCAGGGCCAGCGTGGCGGCGGCCGCAAACAGGGTGCGTGCAGCATCTGCCGTGTCGGCAGCGCGCGCCGATATGAAGCGGGCGCCCCACACCGTCATGCCGCGGAAGTCGGCAAAGTGCAACGCGTAGGAGCACAGCGCCAGCGCCGCGGCCTCGCCGGCGGCCTGCGCCAGCCCGGTGCCCATCGCGGCGTGATAGGTCGCGTCGAGCAACTCGCGGGCGCGCGCATCGTCCGACCACAGGTGGCTGCGCGCGCTTGTCAAGCCCTGTTCGACTCCATCGGCGCTTGGCAAGAGACTTGATGGGGGATCCTGCACCTGGCAAGTGTAGGGAGTGTAGGGAGGTTGCCGAGCACCGCCCTGCGCGTCTTGGCGCTCTGGGTCGCAACGCCCAGGTGAGCGGGCACAGCAAATCAGCGATCGGCCTTCGCGCCTGGAGGATAGGACTTCCGGTTCTTCCGGACTATTTGTGGGCGCATTTCGGGCCGTCCTGAGCGTTTGACACGAGTTGCCCACCGCGTCGGTCGTGCGTTCGTCGCGAGCGACGCCCGCCCGCCGCCGTGGACAACTCTGCACTGTGGACTGCGGGGGCGCGCGCCTTGGACCGCGTGTCCGGACTTCGGTCGTTGCGTCAGGTCGATGAGTCCGCTGCTGCCGATCCGCGCATGAACCGATTCAGCTTGCGACCGCTGGTGTCCAGCGAATCCTGCTCCGATTCGGTGATGCGCGGCCACATCAGCGGTCCGCCGTCCGGTTCGATGAGTTGTCGAATGGCGTCTGTAACGTCCTGCCGCGCAAGTTCATCGTCGTCGTAACGGCGCCGAATGAGATCACCGCCGAGCGACCAGATGTTGTCGCGATGCCGGCGTACCGTTGCCATGGCCAGACCCTGATCCAACAGATGGCGCAGGAACGGCGTGAGGACCTGAACGATCTGCTGGCCCACGACGATGTCTGCGGGCTCGACGTGCCAGGACCCTGGCCAGTCGTCCAGGTAGGGCAGGCTTGCCTAAGGCGCTGCGCGTCCTGCGGCTCGAGAATGAACGCGCCCTCAGCGCTGCCACGGGAGTTGGTCATGTTGCTCGCCCGGTTGCTCAATGCCTGCCACCACTTTCCGGGTTTCGTCTACGCCGCCGTGCGGCTGGTCCAAGCCACCAGCACCATCGAGGTCGACGTGCGCCCGCGCCGCGGCTCCAAGCCGCACTGCTCGTGCTGCGGCAAGACCGCGCCCGGATACGACGTATTGGCCGCGCGGCGCTTTGAGTTCATCCCGATCTGGGGTTATGCGGTGATGCTGCTGTATGCCGCTCCAACATCGTGATGCCGCTGGCGCACGGCATCGTCACCGCATCTGTCCTCGAAATCCCGGCGCAGCGCGGCCCACTCGACGCCGACGAGCGCGAAGTGGCCCGTCGCCTGGGCGAGCACCTGCGCGATGCCCTGCTGGCCCACCAGCGTGTGCGCTCGCTGATGCAGCAGGCACCGGCTGGCCACGGCCTGCTGAACAGCTTTCCCCATCCCATGTGGCTGATCGGTGAAGACCGCCACATCGGATTGCGCAACCCGGCCGCCGCGCGAGAGTTGGAGCAAGGCACCCGAGTTGCCCAGCGGGGCGCCAACCTGGCGCTGCTGCGCAGCGCACAGGACCGCCAGCTCAGCGAGCGTTTGCACACCCTCTACCGCGCCGACCACGCCGCCAGCGCGGTGGTCGACCTGCGCGCCAGGTCAGCAGCCTGGACCCCTTCGCGCTGGCCAATATGTTCGGCCTGACACCCACCGAAGCCAAGGTGGCAGCCCGCCTGGCCGACGGCCTGAGCGCGGCGGACATCGGTGCGGCCCACGGCACGTCGCAAGCCACGGTGCGCAGCCAGATCCGCCAGGTGCTGCTCAAGCTGGGCGCCCAGCGCACGGTCGAAGTGGTGCGCCTGCTGCGGCAGGGCGAAGCCTTGTGGGCCGCGGCCGGCCGCCCAGCGGTTTAAGGCGCGATGCGCGGCGGGTTCATGGCGGCCGACAGGCGCGTGGCTTCCCAGCCCTTGGCCAGATCGACGACGCGCTCGAAGGCGGCGCCGTCGCTGAGCAGGGCGGCCTTGGCGTGGGCGTCCAGCGGCTGCTCGATGCCGGCGTCGTCACGCGGCATGCGGTCCTTGCGCACCGAGTTCATTAGCCGCTTGATCTCTGATGCGGCGTGCACCGGCGTCTGCAGCAGCACGAGCCGCTTGGAGTGATCGGGGTTGCTGGGCACGTGGCAGTCGAAGCATTGGTTGTCGCGCAGGCGCAGCGCCAGCGCCCGGTAGCTGGCGTCGACCTGGCTCAGGTAGGGGTTGGCGGGGCTGAGCAGGCCGTCGAACATCGTCACCACCGGCTGCGTGGCGCCCTGCGCGTCGGTCCAGCGCCACTGGCCGTCGAAGGCCGGCGGCTTCACCGAGCGCGTCGCCACGACGGGCGCGTTGCTGCCGAAGACCGTGAACTGCGCGACCTTGACGCGCTCGGTCGCGCCGTCCCAGTGCAGGATGATCTGGTTGGCCCTTTCGTACATCGACCACTTGTCGGCGTCGTGCCAGAACGGGTACGGAAACTGGCCCGGCGCCAGGCGGTTGCGAAACGCGGTGTGCAGGCGGATCTGGTACAGCCCCGCAGCGTCGGGGCCGCTGACGGCGTAGCGGCCGTTGAACATGAACAGCGGCACGTACATGCTGGTCAGCACGTCGGGCCCGAACTGCGTCAGCGTGCTTTCCTTGAGACTCAGGTTCGGGTCTTTCTGGCGGCCCCAGAGCACGAAGTCCTGCAGGCTGCTCTTGAACAGCGAGTCGCGAAACAGCGCGCCGCGGCAGGCATCGAAGGCCGCCTGGTCGCCGGGTTCGGCAGCCGGGCACAGGCGGGCGAGCTCGGCGGCCAGGGCGGCCGCGGCGCTCTCGACGCGGGCCGGCGGGCGCGCGCCCTGCGCCTGGGCGGCCCAGCAGGCAGCGGCCAGCAGGGCTGCGACGGCGGTGCGGCCCGCGGGCCCGAGCTTGAAGATGGGGTTCATCGGCATGACATCCTTGGCTGTGAGGGTCAGGGTTCAGGGGTCAGGGGTCAGGGGCTTGGGAACGAGGGCTTGGGAACGAGGTCGCGCTTCAGGGCCTGGGCCCTGCGGCTTCAGCCGATGATGCGGCCGTTGCGGTCGATGGCCACCACCTCGACGTAGCGCGAGCCCAGTGGATTGGGTGGCGTGAAGTGCGCGCGATAGCCGCCGAGGTCGAGGTTCAGTTCGGCCAGCGTGTCGCGGAAGCGGGCGCGGCTGAGCGCGCCACTGCGTGCCGTGGCGCGCGCTGCCTCCACTGCCACGCGGCCGGCGATGTAGCCCTCCAGGCTGGTGAAGCCGGGGCGCACCCCGGTACCCAGCGCCGCAAGGTCGGCGCGGTACTGCTTGACGACGCCGGTGGCCACCGCATTGGGGCGCGGCACGACCTGGCTCATGATGATGCTGTGGCCCTTGCCGGCCATGTCGTCGATCAGCGTCTGGCCGGCGAAGGACGAGGCGAAGTAGAAGCCCAGATAGCCCGCTGCGGCCATGCCGGCGACGATCGACGACACCGGCTGCGCATTGGTCGTGAAGAGCACGCAGTCGAGCTTGGCCGCGAGCAGGGCCTTGACCTCGGTGTCGAAGGTCTTCTGGTTGCGATCCAGCGGCAACGACAGCGTCAGCTTGAGGCCGGCCTGCTCGAGCGCGCCCGACATCGCCAACTGGTTGGCCGCCGAGGTGTCCTTCAGGTGCACCTGCCCGATGCGCTGCATGTTGAAGCTCTTGATGTACGCCACCAGGCGCCGGTACTCGACGTCATAGCCCGGGCGCACGTGGTAGGCCATCGTCAGCTTGTCGCTGCGGATGCCCATGTTGCCGCTGGCCGTGCCCAGGAGGACCACGCGCTGGCTCTCCACCAGGGGCAGGCAGGCTTCGGCGCCGGCGCCGCTGGTCAGGCCGACGAGGGCCGTGACACCCGACTCGATGAGCTGTGCCGCGTTGGCCTTGCAGCGATCCTTCTCGCCGCCGTCGTCCAGCGTCACCAGCTCCAGCCGCGGACCTTTGGCGTCATTGCGGTTGGCGGCGTTGAAGGCGGCCTGGATGCCGTCGCGCACATCCTTGCCGTAGGTGGCCTGGCCGCCGCTGAGCGAAGCCGATTGGCCGAAGCGCACGATGGCGGCCTGCGCTGGCGCCGGCGTGCCCCAGCTGGTGGCCCAGGCGGCGGCGCCCAGACGCACGAGGTCTCTTCTTTGCATGACCAGGCTCCTCAGCCGACGAGGCGACCGAAACGATCCAGCGCCACCAGTTCCACGTAGCGTGAACCCTGGGGGCCGCCGGTGAACGAGACCGGGTAGCCGCCCAGGTCGGTGCGCAGACCGGCCAGCGCTTCACGCACGCGATCGCGGCTCAGCGTGCCCGAGCGCAGCGCCGCACGCGCCGCCTCGACAGCCACGCGCCCGGCGATGTAGCCCTCGAGCGTGGTGATGCCGACGGTCGCACCGCCGCCCCACAGGGCGAGGTCGCGCTGGCACTGCGCCACGATGCTGAGCTTTTGCGAGGTCGGCCGTGGCACGACGACGCTCATCACGCAACTCTGCTGGCGGGCACTGAGCGTGTTGATGAGGTCCTGCCCGGCGAAGGACGAGGCGTAGAAGAGGCCGCCGTAGTGCGCCTTGCGCATGCCGTCGATGACCTGCGCCACCGGGCCGGCGTTGGTGGTGAAGAGCACGCAGTCGAGACGGGCGGCGATGAGCCGGGCGACCTCGGCGTCAAAGCCTGTCGTGTTGCGGTCGATGGCGATCGTGATCGACGGCGTGATGGCATTGCGCGCCAGGGCCTGCGTCATGGCGTCGAGGTTGGCCTTGGAGGTGTCACCCAGATAGACCACGCCCACGCGCTGGATGCCGACGTCCTTGACGTAGGCCACCATGCGCTGGTACTCGGCGTCGTAGCCGGCGCGCACGTGGAAGGCGCCGCTGACCTTGGCCGATCGGATGCCCATGTTGCCGCTGGCCGTGCCGAGCATCGCGATGCGTGCGTCTTCGACCAAGGGCAGGCAGGCTTCGGCGCCGGCACCGCTGGTCAGGCCCAACAGGGCCAGCACCCCCGAGTCCACCAGCGCCTGGGCGTTGCGCAGGCAGTTGCTGCGCACGCCGCCGTCGTCGATGGTGTGCAGTTCGTAGCGCACGCCGTTGCCGGCGTCCTGGGCCGAGGCCGCGGCCAGCGCAGCGACAACGCCGGCCTGCAC
>JANMVM010000108.1:0-5287 GCA_031392695.1 Rubrivivax sp. | reverse complement strand
GTGGCCGTCGCTGCGCTCGGCCAGGAACACGCGGCCCATGACGCCTTCGGCCAGGGGCCGCACCAGCGTCCAAGCGCCCAGACGATCACCGGGGCGCAATTGGCTGCCCAGCCACTGCACCGCCGCCTGCGCCACTGAGCTTGAAAAGCGCGTGGCGCCACCGGTCGGCGCCAGCAATCGCAGCACCTCGGCTTGGGTGGTGTCGTCGGCGCCCAGCGACTGCAGCGCGGCGCGCTGGGCGCTGGCGTTCGGCAGATCGCACACCGCGTTGAACAGTTGTTTGATGCGGCCGTGGCGGGGCAGCTCAACGGAAGGTTCGAAAGTCATTGACTGCGGCTCATGTGGGCAATACTGCCATGCCCGCGCCTGGTCCGATGGCGCAAAGTCACAGGCTGGGGCGAATCAACCAGGCCCCGGGCAATCGATAGCTGAAATTTCAAGGGGATGCGAAGCGTGGTCGGACCGAAATCAGTGCGTGACCGGCGTCGGCGACCGTGACGCCCCGCTCAACTGGCCCGCTTGATCTGACAGTCTTGAGCGTGCGCTGCCAGGTCGGCGAAGCGGTGACTGGCGATGCAGGCACCACCTTCCCGAACGCTGACTGGCAGGCCAGCGCGACCCAGATCGTGCTGACCCACGGCGGCCAGGTGGAAGCGGCATCTGCGCAGGGCTTCAGCGCAAGGTTCACCTCCCAACATGCCGAGGTCGGGCACACCGAACGCGCCCTGCGCTCTGGTCTGGCCCTGTTGGACGTGGCGTCAGCGCCCGCCCCGCTTCGCATGGGTGTGCACAGCGGCCTGACGGCGGTTGAACCTGGCGGCGCCGCCCTGCCGGGCGGCGTCGCGCATGGCGCGGCAGGGCTGGCCCAGGCTGCGCTGCCAGGGCGCCTGCGCATCAGCCAGGACGCCGCTGCGTTGGTACGCACCCTGTTCGACATCGAGCCTCTGACACCACTTGAAGTGCCCGGATGCCACCCGTCGCTGCATACAGGACTGCTGCGACGCAGGGACTGGCAGACGCTGCCGGGGCCCGACGGCGTCGACAGGGAAGCGCCCGCGTCGATGGTGGGTCGCCAGTCCGAGCTGGCCGACTTGCAGGCGGCCTTCCTGCGCCTGTGGCACCTGCCGCAGGCCTGCGCCGTGACCCTGCTTGCTGAGCCCGGCATGGGCAAGAGCCGTCTGCTGCGCGAATTCGACCGCTGGGCCCAAGCCCAGCCGGTGCCTTTTCATGTGCTGCGCGCGCGCGCCACGGCACAGACGCAGGGCCAGCCCTTTGGCGTGCTCAGCAGTCTGCTGCGGTCCTTCTGCCAGATGCCTGTCGGGGATGTCGGCAGCGATGCGCAAGCCGCGCGCGACCAGTTCGAAGCGGTGGTGGCACCCTGGTTCGTGACCAGCGACGGTGCCGACCTGGCGCAGGGCCATGCCCATGTGCTGGGGCACTTGATCGGCATCGACTTCGCCGACAGCCGACACGTCAGCGGCCTGGCCGGCAATGCGCAGCAACTGCATCAACTGGCGTTCAACGCGGCCGTGCGGTGGCTGCGGCGGCTCAGCGCCGAGGGCATGGCCCCGGTGCTGGTGCAGATCGAAGACCTGCACTGGGCCGACAGCGAAAGCCTGGACTTCCTGGACCACCTGCTCGATCTCAACCGCGACGTGGCCCTGCTGCTCGTGTCCACGGCGCGGTCCGCGCTGGCCGACCTGCGGCCGGCGTGGGCGCTGAGCGCAGGCGTGCACGTGGCCGTCGATCTGGGCCCGCTGTCGCCAGCGGCGGGTCGACGGCTTGCCGCCGAACTGCTCAAGCGTCTGGACGAGGTGCCCACGACCCTGCTGGACCGGGTGGTCGACGCTGCGCAAGGCAACCCGTTCTGCATCGAAGAGCGGGTGGGTTTGCTGATCGACCTGGGCGTGATCCAGGCCCGCGCCGACGGTTGGGTCCTCAATGGGCTGAAGCTGCGCAAAGCCCGGCTGCCCGACGGCCTGTCGGGCGTGCTCACGGCGCGCCTGAAGCTCTTGCCCCCTGCCGAGCGGCGCAGCCTGCAGCAGGCCAGCGTGATCGGCCCGGTGTTTCTCCAGGACGCCCTGTGGGCCCTGGGCGCTGGCGCCGTCCAGGCCATGGCCGGCTTGGTGCGGCGTGAAATGGCGCTGGTGCAGACTTGGCCCGGTGCGGCCGCCGCTGCGGGCGCTTCAGGCGGCAGTGTCTCGTTGCCCTTCGGCTTCAAGCACCAACTGCTGCAGAAACTGAGCTACGACAGCCTGCCGCTGTCCACCCGCCGGGCACTGCACGGCAAGCTGGCGCGCTGGCTGACGGCGCTGACCGGGCCGCAGGCCGGCGAGTGGCTCACCGCCACCGCCCACCACTTCGAGCAGGCGGGCGACGTTGAGCCAGCCGCGGAACACCACACCCGGGCCGCCGAACAGGCGCGCACGCGTTATGCGCTGGACGCCGTGCTGCGCCACGTCGACCGGGGCCTGGCCTTGCTTGACAGCCTGTCGGTCAACGCCTTTCGCAGCGACCTGCGCTGGCGCTTGCTCTGGGCCCGCGTGGCCATGGCCGAGTACGGCGGCGAGCGCGCCCAGCAGGCCGCCGACCTCGCGACACTGGCGGCCCTGGCCGAAGAGAAGGACGACGACCGGTACCGGGCGAAGGTACTGGCCGGCCGCGGCGTGCTGTGCGAACGCACAGCCGACTACGCCGGCATGAAAGCCGCCTGCACGCAGGGCATGGCCTGCGGTGTGCGACTGGGCGACGATCGCATCCGCCTGGACGCCATGCGCCATCTGGGCATGGCGCTGGTGTACCTGAGCGACTGGGACGCGGCGGTCCGGCTGACCCGGCAGTGCCTGGAACAGGCACAGGCGCTGGGGCTGCTGCCGCTGCAAATGGATTGCCTGAACACGCTGGGCATCGCGTCCATGGCGCTGCGCCAGCCGCTGGAAGCGCTGCAGTGCTTCGAGCGCTCGCTGGCGCTGGCCAGGCAGCTGGGCAACCGGGGTCGCGAAGGCATTGCGCTGAGCAATGCCTCCATCCAGTGGCTGGAGGTGGGCGGCCTGGTGCAAAGCCGGCGTTGCATTGAAGAGGCGTTGCGCCTGGCACGCGCCCTGGGTCACCGCAACCTGGAGTGCGCCGCCTTGTGCGGCCTGGCGGATCTGGAGTGCGCATCGGGCAACGGGCAGCAAGCGCTGTCGCTGTCGCAAGCGGCGCAGCGCCTGGCCAAGGCGCAAGGCACACTGCGCTGGGAGTTGCTGGGCCTGTACCACCAAGGCAACGCCGAGCTGCTGCTGAACCGCCCGGGCGCAGCTGCACAGACCTTCGAGAAGCAGCGGGCCATGGAACTGCACGACAATCGTGCGCCAGGTGCGGACGCCGAGGCGGGCCTGGCACGGGCAGCCTTCGCCGCCGGCGACGGGGCCCTTTCGCTGCGCCATGTCGAGCGCGTCATCGAACTGGACGCCACGACCCGCGCCGTGCGCGACGCGAGCTATCCACGCCGGGTCGAATTCATCTGCTACCGGGTGCTGGCCAACGCCGGCGACGCGCGCGCCCTGGTCTGGTTGCAACGCGCACACGCCGAAATGCGCGCGGTCGCGGCGACCATCACCGACGACAGCCTGCGCGACGGCTTTCTGAACAACCTGCCCGAACACCGGGCCATCCTGGCCGCCTGGGCCCTGCACGAGCGGGAGCTGGCGGCCGTTCCCGGCACCCCCGCACGCTAGGCGGACCTGCACCAGCCCGAGCGCACGCGTGCGCGTGGGATCATCCGCCCATGTCCGGCCCGGCACCCCCCCCGCTCACCGTGTTGCTGCACGCCTGGCAGCAAGGGGACCGCGAGGCTTTCGGGCAGCTCATCCAGCATGTGCAGGCTGAATTGCGCCGCATGGCCGCGTCGCGTCTGCACGGTGCGGAAACGCCTTCGCTGGCGGTGGGCGACCTGATGCAGGAGGCGCTGCTCAAGCTGATGGACGCGCCGGCAAGCTGGCAAGACCGCGCCCACTTCTTCGCTACCGTGTCGCGCGCCATGCGCTCGGTGCTGGTCGACCACGCCCGTGCGCGCCAGACCGACAAGCGCGGCGGCGACTGGCAGCGCCTGGGCATCACGATGTCGGATGTGGGCGAAGAGTCCAACATCGCCGACCTGCTGACGCTGAACCAGCTGATGGACCAGTTGGCCCTGCTGGACCCGCGCGCCGCCGAGGTGCTGCAGCTGACCTACTTCGGCGGCCTGCTGCGCGACGAGATCGCCACCGTGCTGGACCTGTCGGTGCCCACCATCGACCGCGAACTGCGCTTTGCGCGGGCCTGGCTGGCGGCGCGGCTGGAGCGCGACCTGGAAGCCTGAGCGCAAAGTCTCAGCGCCGCGCTGATAGTTTCACGCAGCAAATCTCGTTGAACGGTGTAGGGCGCTTTTGCCCAGATCCTGCCCAGATCCTGCCCAGCTCCTGCCCAGCTCCTGCCCAGCTCAGGCGCACGGCGCCTGCAGGACTGTCTCCCCCACCACTGAAGCTCGACGAGGCCATCCAATGAGATTCCACACCAAGTTGGCGACCGCCGTGGGCGCGCTTTTCGCAATCGGGTTGCTGGGCTCAGCAAGCCACGCACAAGCCGCCTTGACCGTACCCACGGGTCTCGCCCCCGGGTCGCAGTACCGCATCGTCTTTGTCACGTCCACGGCCATGAATGGATACGGGCGCCTGACGGACAGCAATTTTGCGCACGACGCGTATGTGAACACGGCGGCGAATGCGGCGGGTTCTCTGCTTGCGGCGCTGGCCTCGAACTGGACCGTGGTCGGGTCCGAGGACCGCGCCTTCTTCTCGACCTACGGCGGCCTGTATGCCAACGAGCGTGTCGCCGGGGCCATGCCCATTTACCTGCTGGACGGCACGCTTGTGGCCAACAACGCGGCCGACCTTTGGGACGGCAGCATTGCCAACGCCATCAACCTCAACGAGCTGGGAGGCATCACCAATCGCAATGTGTGGACTGGCAGCCAGGCGAACGGCAGCGAGGGAGTCGCAGGTTGCTGCGTGTCGGCGAGCTTCGGGTATCAGAACACCGCTTTCGGGAATTCCGGAACCACGGGTTCCGGGTGGATCAGGTCGGGCACCACAACCAACGTCGGGCAGTCTTTCAGCTACTACGGCATCTCGGACGTCTTCACCACCGCCAGTGCCGCAGTGCCCGAGCCGCAATCTCTGGCCCTGGTGCTGCTAGGCCTCGGCGCTGCGGCGCTGGCCACGCGGCGGCGCGGCGCTTGAGGGCTGCGTCAAACGCCCGCCTGCAC
>JANMVM010000103.1:0-18918 GCA_031392695.1 Rubrivivax sp. | reverse complement strand
ATCATCGACGAGGCGCAGAACCTGACGCCCAAGCAGATGAAGACGCTGATCACGCGCGCCGGGCCGGGCACCAAGATCGTCTGCCTGGGGAACCTGGCGCAGATCGACACGCCCTACCTCACCGAAGGCAGCTCGGGCCTGACCTTCGCGGTCGACCGCTTCAAGGGCTGGCCGCACGGCGGGCACGTGACGCTGGCGCGCGGCGAACGCTCCAGGTTGGCGGACTTCGCCTCCGAAGTGCTCTGAGAGCGCCCGGCGCCGGCCTCAGCCGCCTCCCCCCCCCTAGTTCGGCTCGCCGCCGGCGCCCGGGAATAACGCGGTCATAACACCGGCCTGAATAGCCTGCGTCCGTTGGGTGCTGCAGGCGCATGGTTTGGAAACCACGAACCAGGATGCAGCCACCCGGCTGTACATCCACGTTCCCAAGGAGCCACACCATGAAACTCGCCACCCTGGCCATTGTCTCGGCGCTGGCCGCACCTGCGGCGCAGGCCGCCATCGTCACGCTCAACTTCGACGGCGCCGTCAACACCGACATCACCAGCGCCTACGCCGGCCTGACCTTCAAGGCGCCCGGGGTCGGAGCGCCTGTGCGCACCTGGGCCAGCCCGGGCGCGGACACACCGGGCAATGTCCTCGGACTCTCCGGTCAAAACAACTTCTACGCGCTGAACCAACAAGAAAGCTCGGCCGTCGACATCGTGTTTGGCACGGCCGTGAGTTCGGTCAGCATCCGGGCCGCCTTCGTCCAGGCGAGCGACTTCTTCCTCAACCTGACCGGCATGCTGCCCTTCATGGCGGTCTACAACAGCGACGTGATTTCAGCGGCGAATCGCATCGGCCTGGAGACATGGAATATCGCTGGCGATGCCTGCCTCAACAGCAACGGTCTCTTCTGCCAGAGCGCCTACGACACGCTCGACTTCACGAGCCTGTCGAGCAACATCAAGGCCATCCGCATCAGCGGCTTTGCGCCACCGACCGCGGGCGTTCCGCTGCGTCGATCGATCTTCGACACACTGAGCTACGGCAGCCAGGGCGGCACGGTACCCGAGCCCACGTCGGCTGCACTGGTTGCACTGGCCCTGGGCGGCCTGGCGATAGCCCGCCGCCGCAAGGCGCAGGCACCTGCCTGATGTCGCCCCTCAGGCCCAGCGAACGCGGCTGAAGCTGGCGAAGCGCGGCACGCCTGCTGCGGTCCAGCCGCGGTGGGTGTAGGTGACCCAGGCGCCCAGCGGCGGCGGCGAGGCGCGCTGGGCATCGCTGAAGCCGGTGCCGATGTCGAACACCACGCCCTGCGCCGTTCGCAGGCGCAGCGCACCCAGCCGACCCTGGTGCTTGCCACGACCGGGAAGATGGGCGGTGACCTCAGCCTCGGCATCGGCCAGCGGTTTGAGCTTGAGCAGCACGCTGCTGCGGCCGGTGACATACGCCGCATCGGCGCGGTGCAGCACCAGCCCTTCGCCGCCGCCGTCGAGCACGCCTTGCAGGCGCTGCGCCAGCGCGGCACGGTCGGGCAGTGCCTGCTGCTGCACCGCCACGCAGGCGCCGCCACCGTGCGATTCTGCGATTTGCCGGATGCGCTCGGCGCGTGCGGCAAAGCCGCCCGCGGCGCCGGGCAGTTCGAAGACCATGTAGCGCAGAGCGCGCCATTCGTCGTCGCGGGGTGTATGGCGCCGCACCGCTGCCACCAGCGCTTCGAAGCGGCCGCGCGCAAGCCAGAGTTCGCCATCCAGCGACTGCCTGGGCAGCGCGGCCACAAACCAGTCCGGCGCGGCGATCGGCAGCCCGCTGCGAAAGCGCAGCGCCTGGCCGTCCCACCAGGCACGCACGCCGTCGTACTTTTCGCTCACCAGGTAGCCCCGCGGGTCGATCTCGGGCGGCGCATCGACGGCCAGCAGCAGCGGTGCCGGCTGCGGTGCCGCCCAGGCGGGCAGTGGCGCCGCGCACAGGCCGGCCAGGAAGCAGCGGCGCGAAACAAGGTCAGCAGTCATGTGGGGCTCCGGCGTTGAACATGGCCTGAAGTCTCGGCCGGCACGCCGCTGAAGCCCATCGCCCGCAGGCAGGACAAGCGGCCCCCCGTGCGGGGGCCCCCTTTTTCAGTTCCAGCGCCGCAGCGCCAGCACCGCGTTCAAACCGCCGAAAGCAAAGCTGTTGGACAACGCCGCGCGCACCACCCGCTGCTGGGCCACGTTGGGCACCACGTTGAGATCGCAGCCGGGGTCGGGCCCCAGGTAGTTGATGGTGGGCGGCACCACGGACTCCAGCAGCGCGCCAATCACCGCCACCAGCTCGATGGCGCCGCCGGCACCCAGCGCGTGGCCGTGCATGGACTTCGTCGACGACACCGCCAGCGCGTCGGCGTGGCTGCCGAAGAGCGCGCGGATGGCCCGCGTTTCAGTCGCGTCGTTGGCCTGCGTGCCGGTGCCGTGGGCGTTGATGTAGTCGACGTCCTGCAGCGCCAGGCCGGCCTGCACCAGGGCCGAGCGCATGGCGCGCGCCGCGCCGCCGGCGTCGGGCATGACGATGTCGGCGGCATCGGCCGACATCCCCGCCCCGGCGAGCTCGGCCAGGATGGTGGCGCCGCGCGCCTGGGCGTGATCCAGCGTCTCGAGCACGAAGACAGCGGCTCCCTCGCCCAGCACGAGGCCGCGGCGGCCCTGGCTGAAGGGGCGGCAGGTGTCGTCGGCCATCACGCGCATGGCTTCCCAGGCCTTGACCGTGCCCAGCGTGATGCAGGCTTCCGAGCCGCCGGCCACAGCCGCGTCGGCAGCGCCGGCCTGCAGCATCATCAACGCCTGCCCCAGGGCATGGTTGCTCGAGGCGCAGGCGCTGGCGACGGCGAACACCGGGCCGCGCAGGCCGAATTCGAGCGAGATCTGCGAGGCCGGGGCGTTGGGCATGACGCGCACGATGGCCATCGGGTGGACGCGCGGGTTGCGCTCGGCGTACAGGCGGCGCGCCAGCTGGTCCTGCGTGCTGGCGCCGCCGATGCCGGTGCCGATGATCACCGCGGTGCGCTCGGCCTGCTCGGCATCGGGCGCGAAGCCGGCCTGCGCCATGGCCTCGCGCGCCGCCACCAACGCAAACTGCGACACCGGGTCGAGCACGACCAGGCGCTTGTCGTCGAAGTGCTCGGCCGCGCTGTAGGCCCTGGCCTGCGCGGCAATCGTGGTGCGCAGCGTGGGATCGTCCAGCCCTACCAGGGGGCCGATGCCGGATCGGCCCTCGCGCATGGCCGCCCAGGTGGCGCTGGCCGTGTTGCCCAGCGCGCTCACGCAGCCCATGCCGGTGATGACGACGCGGCGCATCGCGGCCGCGGGCTGCAGCTTCAGACCGCGGCGGCCTTGGCCGCCAGCAGCTGGTCGACGCCCTGGATCAGCTCAGCCACGGTGCCGGCAGAGTACTGGTCTTCGCGCTCGGGCACCGTGATGTCGAAGCGGTCCTCGATCTCGAACAGCACCTGCACGGCGTCGAGCGAGTGGACGTCGAGGTCCTTGAGCGTGCAACCGGGTGTGATGCGTTCGCGCTCGATCGAGCACGTCTTGGCAATGATGTCGAGAATGGTCTGTTCAGTGCTGCTCATACGAATACCGTCAGGCGCAGCGCCGCTTCCTCTTGCGGACCGTGCGCACGTTGTTTGCCGCATTATCCCGCGGCGCCGCGGCGCTGGTGCGCCGCCACCGCCAGCGGCCTGCACCAAGAACGAATTCTCGGCGCGGATGCCACACCGCAAGGGGCGACGACGGCGGTGTCGCTGTGCGCCCCCAGCCGAAGCGCGGGCGCGGGCGCGGGCGCAGGAGCAGGAGCAGTAGCAGTACCAGGCGCTAGGACTTGATCGACACCAGGTCCTTGATCTGTTGCAGGGCCGTCGGGTCTTCAATCGTCGTCAGGTCCCCGGGGTCGCGGCTTTCGCACACCGCCTGGATGGCCCGGCGCAGCAACTTGCCCGAGCGGGTCTTGGGCAGCCCGGTCACGAAACGCACCCGCGCCGGGCGCGCCACGCCGCCGAGTTGCTCGTCGACGACTTTCATGATCGCGCCTTCGAGCTTCAGGGCCGCTTCCGGTGTCGCCGCCAGCGCCGCATCGCGCAGCACCACGAAGGCCATCGCGACCTGGCCCTTGAGCTGATCGGCCACCCCCACCACGGCCACTTCGGCCACCGCGGCGTGGCTCGAGATGCTTTCCTCGATCTCGCGCGTGCCCAGGCGGTGGCCGGCAACGTTGATCACGTCGTCGGTGCGTCCAAGGATGAAGATGTAACCCTCTTCGTCGCGGATGCCCCAGTCGAAGGTGCTGTAGACCATGCGGCCCGGCACGCTTTCCCAGTAGGTCTTGACGAAGCGGGCGTCGTCGCGCCACACCGTCTGCATGCAGCCTGGGGGCAGCGGCCCTTCGATGGCCACCACGCCCTTCTGGTTGGCACCCTTGAGCTCCGCGCCGGTGTTCTCGTCGAGCAGCTTGACGTCGTAGCCGTAGACCGCCTTGCCGGGGGAGCCGAACTTGCTGTGCGCCGGCTCGACGCCGTTGCACACGGTGAGGACGGGCCAGCCGGTCTCCGTCTGCCAGTAGTTGTCGATGATCGGGCGGCCCAGGCTCTCGCTGATCCACTTGGCCGTGGGTTCGTCCAGCGGCTCGCCCGCCAGGAACAGCGCGCGCAGGCTCGACAGGTCGTGCTTCTTCAGCGCCTGCGGATCCTGCTTCTTGAGCACGCGCACCGCGGTGGGGGCACTGAACATCACCGTGACCTTGTACTTCTCGACCAGGCTCCACCACACCGCGGCGTCTGGCCGCGTGGGCAGGCCCTCGTACAGGATGGTGGCCATGCCGGCGATCAGCGGGCCGTAGATGATGTAGCTGTGGCCCACCACCCAACCGATGTCGCTGGTGCTGAAGTAGGTTTCGCCGGGCTGGCAGCAGAAGATGTGCTTCATGCTGGCGGCCAGCGCCACGGCATAGCCGCCGGTGTCGCGCTGCACGCCCTTGGGCTTGCCGGTGGTGCCGCTGGTGTACAGCGTGTAGCTGGGGTGGGTGGCCTCGACCCAGACGCAGGGCACGACGGTGTCGAGGTGGTGCGTGCGCCACGCGGCGTAGTCCTCGTCGCGGCCGGCCACGCGCGCAAACGCGCTCAGTCCGCGGTCGACCATCAGCACCTTGGCGGGCTTGTGTGCGGCCAGCGTGATGGCCTCGTCGAGCAAGGGCTTGTAGGGCACCACCTTGCCGCCGCGGCTGCCGGCGTCGGCACTGACGATGAGGGCCGGCTCGGCGTCGTCGATGCGGCTGGCCAGGCTGACGCTGGCGAAGCCGCCGAAGACCACCGAGTGCAGCGCGCCGATGCGCGCACAGGCCAGCATGGCGAAGGCGGCCTCGGCGATCATGGGCATGTAGACGAGCACGCGGTCGCCCTTCTTCACGCCCAGGCTCTGCAGCGTGGCGGCCATGCGCTGGACCTCGGCATGCAGCTCGCGGAAGCTGTAGCTGTGCTCCTGGTTGGTTTCGGTGGACACGAAAATCAGCGCGTTCTGCTCGGGCCGCGCGGCCAGGTGGCGGTCGACCGCGTTGTGGCACAGGTTGGTGGTGCCGCCGACGAACCAGCGCGCGAAGGGCGGGTGGCTGTAGTCGCAGATCTGGGTCGGCGGCGTCTGCCAGTCGATGAGCTGGCCCTGCTCGCGCCAGAAGGCGTCCCGATCGTCGATGGAGCGGCGGTAGAAGTCGGCGTAGCTGGCCATGGTGTCTCCTGTTGTCGGGGCCGCGGCAGGACCCCACGCGGCGCTGCGATTGGGCGTCCAGGGTCTGACTCGCGCCTGACGCGGCCGGCCGCGCCACACACCGTCTGTTGCAGCCCTTGCCTGGCGCGTCGGGTTTGCCGAGTTGACGACGGCGGCCTCGCTGCTATGCTGCGCCGCCGATGCTCAAGCCCACCTTGCTTTCACTGGCCCTGCTGCTGACCGCTGCGGGGCCGCTGCACGCCGCACCCGAGGCCAGCCCCGGCGACGCCGTGCTGCAGCTGCTGCAGGATCGTGGCCTGCTGCCCACGGCGCAACAGGTGGAGTCCATCCCCCTGGTGCAGCAGGTGCGCGACACGGCGTCCGAACTGGTCATGCAGGCCATGAACTTCCTCGGCGTGCCCTACCGCCGCGGCGGCAGCAGCGCAGAACAGGGCTTCGACTGCAGCGGCTTCACGCGCTTCGTGTTTGAGAACAGCCTGGGCCTCGTGCTGCCGCGGCGGGCCGACCAGCAGGCCAGCACCGCGGGGCTGCTCAGCGTCAAGCGCGACGAGCTCAAGCCTGGCGACCTGGTGTTCTTCAACACCATGCGACGGGCCTTTTCGCACGTCGGTATCTACGTCGGTGAAGGCAAGTTCATCCACGCCCCGCGCAGCGGTGGCGAAGTGCGCGTCGAGGACATGCGCCAGGCCTACTGGGCCAAGCGTTTCAACGGCGCCCGCCGCGCCGACGTGCCGGCGCTGGAAGTCTCGGCCCGGCCTTAGTGCCTTGGTGCCGCCCGCAGGGGCTTGCGGCCCGCGGCACAATCAGCACATGGGCGAGACCGTCATTCCGCTGGCCGACCTGCGCTACGCCGCAGCGCTGCCGCGCATCCCCGAGCAGCTCAGCGCCGCCAACGGCTTGCTGTCGGACCGGCTCGGCAGGCCGCTGCGCGACTTGCGCATCTCGGTCACCGACCGCTGCAACTTCCGCTGCAGCTACTGCATGCCCAAGGAAGTCTTCGACCGCGAGTACAAGTTCCTGCCCCAGACCTCACTGCTGTCGTTCGAGGAGATCACGCGCGCGGCGCGCCTCTTCGTCGCCCACGGCGTCACCAAGCTGCGCCTGACCGGTGGCGAGCCGCTGCTGCGCAAGCACCTCGAAGTGCTGATCGGCCAGCTCGCCGCGCTGCGCAGCGCCGACGGCCAGGCGCTGGACATCACGCTGACCACCAACGGCTCGCTGCTCGAGCGCAAGGCGCAGGCGCTGCGCGACGGCGGCCTGCAACGCGTGACGGTGAGCCTGGACGCGCTGGACGATGCCGTCTTCAGGCGCATGAACGACGTCGACTTCCCCGTCGCTGAGGTGCTGCGAGGCATCGAGGCCGCGCAGCGCGCCGGGCTGGCGCCGATCAAGATCAACATGGTCGTCAAGCGCGGCACCAACGATCACGAGATCGTGCCGCTGGCGCGCCACGTGCGCGAGCATTGCGGGCCGGGCGTGGTGCTGCGCTTCATCGAGTACATGGACGTCGGCGCCACGAATGGCTGGCGCATGGACGAGGTGCTGCCCTCGCGCGAAGTCGTGCAGCGGCTGTCGGCGGCCTTTGCCCTCGAGCCCTTGGAGGCCAGCGCGCCGGGCGAGACCGCGCAGCGCTGGCGTTACCGGGATGGCGGCGGCGAGGTCGGCGTCATCAGCAGCGTGACCCAGGCCTTCTGCCACGACTGCAACCGCGCGCGCCTGTCCACCGAAGGCAAGCTCTTCCTGTGCCTGTTTGCCAACCGCGGCCATGACTTGCGCACGTTGCTGCGGGGCGGCTACAGCGACGAGCAGATCGCCGGCGCCATCGGCCTCATCTGGAACGAGCGCGAGGACCGTTATTCGGAGCTGCGCAGCACCGGCACCGCGGCGGCAGGCAGCGGCGAACGCCGCGTCGAGATGCACTACATCGGCGGTTAGACCGGACGCCTGCGGCGCCGGTCCGACTCGGCGCGTTCGAACGGACGCGCTGCGCGCACCGCTCAACGCGCCGGCAAGGCAGTTGGCGCCGGCCCGGGGTCGGGCGGCGGCGCAAGCAGCGGCGCAAGCAGCGGCGCAAGCGGCGGCGCAAGCGGCGGCGATGTGTCCACGAGATGGGCGATGCTGTTGGCGTAGTAGTGCAGCAGCGGGGCCTCGCCGGGGCTCGGGGTGAAGATGCCCTGCTCTTCCCTGACCAGGCGCCGCTGCACCAGCATGCGCAGGCCAGCGGTGATCGCGTAGTCCCAGTCGGCACGGGGTACGTAGAGGCGGGCACCTTGCGCTTGCAGTCGCTGCACCAGCATGCCGACGGCGGCCTTGATCTCGAATTCACTGCGCGCCAGCGTCAGGTCCTGGACCAGGACGCAGGCCACCAGCGGCACCGGCAGCACCGGGATCAGGCGTCCCACCTGGTCCATCAGGTGGCGGCCCAGCGCGGCCACTTCGGCCTGGCGCAGCTCCTTGGGGAGCTGATCGAGCACGACACCGCGTTGCTGCGTCCAGGCCCGCACCGAGACGGGGGTGCCGAAGTTGACGCAGGCATAGCCGAAGCGGTGCCAGCGGCTGCGCAGCAAGAGGCCGATCTGGCTGGCCACGAAACGCAGCGTGCGGCCCGCCATCACCCAGCGGCCCAGCCGCGGCGCAGCGGCGTCAGCGCTGCGCAGCTGGGTACGGTCTTCGAGTACGCGGTCGTAGTTCAGGCCCAGCGGCACGAAGACCAGGTCGCGCTCGCCGTCGTGGTGGTAGCCGCGCAGCATGTAGTCGATGACGCCGAAGCGCGGTTCGCGCAGCGCGCCGTCCTTGGTGAGGCCGCCCTCGGGGTAGACGGCCTGGGTGACGCCGGCTTCGGTGGCCATCGCGATGTAGCGTTCGAGCACGCGCCGGTACAGCTCGTCCTTGGAGTTGCGCCGCACGAAGTAGGCGCCCATGGCCCGGATCAGCTGCTGCAGCCCGACCACCTGCGCCCATTCGCCCACCGCGTAGCTCAGCGCCGCGCGCTCGGCGGCGAGGTAGCTGGCCACGATGTAGTCCATGTTGCTGCGGTGGTTCATGACGAACACCACCGTCGCGTTGGCCGGGATGGCCTCCAGCCCGGCGTCGTCGGTGTAGCCGATGCGCACGCGGTACAGCGCCTGCGAGATGCGCTTGCCCAGCCAGTAGCCGATGCGGAAGTAGACGTAGGCGTTGAAGGCCGGCACGATTTCGCGCGCGTAGCGCTGCACCTGGGCCAGCGCGACCTCGCGCGGCATGCCGCGCGCGTCGGCGAAGGTCTGCGCCGCCTGCTGCACCTTGTCGTCGAAGATCAGGCGGTCGATCAGCACCTGGCGACGGATCTGCTGGAAGGGCCGGACGTGGATCTTCAGCCGCTGGCCTACCTCGGCCAGCACCGCCGCCGCGCGGCTGCGGATGTACCAGCGCACGCTGGGCAGCAAAAGGCGGTCGAGCAGCGCCCACGCGGCGAGCGCACCGCCCAGCAGCGCCAGCCACAGCGGAACTTCGACGCTGTGGCTCATGGCTGGCTCAGGCCTTCAATCCGCGCCCGCTTCGACCAGCGCCGGCGTCTTGATCTCGCCCGGCACGCGCTGGCGCGCGAAGAGGGTGTAGATGGTGGGCACGACGAAGATCGTCAGCAGCGTGCCCACGCTCATGCCGCCGACGATCACCCAGCCGATCTGCTGCCGGCTCTCGGCGCCCGCGCCGCTGGCCAGCGCCAGCGGCACTGCGCCCAGCACCATGGCGCCGGTGGTCATGAGGATCGGGCGCAGGCGCAAGCTGGCCGCTTCGACCACCGCCTCCATCACGCTGCGACCCTGCTGGCGCAACTGGTTGCTGAACTCGACGATCAGGATGCCATGCTTGGTGATCAGCCCCACCAGCGTGATGAGGCCGATCTGCGAGAACACGTTGAGCGTGCCACCCGAGAGGTGCAGCGCACCCAGCGCGCCGACCATGCTCAGCGGCACCGACAGCAGGATCACGAAGGGGTCGATGAAGCTCTCGAACTGTGCCGACAGCACCAGGAAGATAAAGAACAAAGCCAGCACGAAGACCACGCCGAGCGAACCCGATGAGGCCTTGAATTCCCGGCTCACGCCGTTGAGTTCGCTGGCGTAGCCCGGTGGCAGGACGCGCGCTGCCGCTGCGTCCATGAACTGCAGCGCCTCACCGAGCGAATAGCCTGGCGCCAGGTTGGCGGTGATGGCCACCGAGCGCCGCTGGTTGAAGTGGTTGAGCTCGCGCGGGCTCACTGTCTCTCGCACCTTGACCAGCGCCGACAGCGGCACCATGGTCTCGCCGCGGCCGCGCACGAACAGCCGGTCGATGTCCTCGGGCGTGGCGCGGCCGCGCCCGGCGGTCTGCACCAGCACGTCGTACTGTTCGGCGTCGCGCTTGTAGCGCGTCACGACGCGGCCGCCGAGCATGGTCTCGACGGTGCGGGCGATGGCTTCCACCGAGACGCCCATGTCGGCCGCACGCGCACGGTCGACCTCCATGAAGATCTCGGGCTTGTTGAGTTGCAGGTCGCTGTCGGGCTGCACGATGCCGGGGTTCTTCAGCATCTCGGCGATCAGCGCCTGGCCGGTGCGAGCCATGGCCTCGTAGCTGTCGCCGCTGACGATGACGAAGTTGAGCGATCGCTCGCGGAAACCCTGACCCAGGCTTGGTGGCGTGATCGGGAACACGGTGATGCCCGGCAGCGCGGCAAACTGCGGCAGCAGCTTGCGCGCCAACTCCATGGTGCTGATGTTGCGCTCGCTCCAGTCGGTGGTGCGCAAGGCGCCGAAGGCGGTCGAGACCTGGCCCCCGCCCATGAAAGAGAAGCGGCGGTCGAGCTCCGGGTACTGCGAGGTGATGGCCTCCACCGCATCCAGATAGCGCGCCGTGTACTCCAGCGTCGCGCCGTCCGGCGCACGCACCGGCACGGCGATCACGCCGCGGTCTTCGAGCGGCGAGAGTTCGCTCTTGGCCGTCAGGTACAGCGCCGCACTGCCCGCGCCGGAGCCGATCATCACCAACACCACCAGCCCTCGGTGGGCCAGCGTCCAGCGCAGCGCTCGGCCGTAGCCACGGGTGAGGGCGACCAGCACACGCTCCATGCCACGATCGAAGGCACCCGGCTTGGGGTTGTGGCGCAACAGCTTGCTGCACATCATGGGCGTCAGCGTCAGCGCCACGAAACCCGACACCAGCACCGCGCCGGCCAGCGTGAGCGCAAATTCGCCGAACAGGCGCCCGGTGCGCCCGGGCGTGAAGGCCAGCGGTGCGAACACCGCCGCCAGCGTGAGCGTCATCGCCACCACCGCGAAGCTGATCTCGTGCACACCCTTGATCGCGGCCTGGAAGGGCGACAGACCCTCCTCGACGTGGCGGTAGATGTTTTCAAGCACCACGATCGCATCGTCGACCACCAGGCCGATGGCCAGCACCAGCGCCAGCAGCGTCAGCGTGTTGACCGTAAAGCCCGCCAGCGCGATGAGCGAGAAGGCGCCGATGAGGCTGACCGGGATCGTCACCAGCGGGATGATCGACGCGCGCAGCGTGCGCAGGAAGACAAACACCACCAGGGCCACCAGCACCACCGACTCGGCCACCGTGCGGTACACCGACTTGACCGAGCGGTCGATGAACACCGACAGGTCGTTGGCCTCGATCACTTTCACGGAGTCCGGCAGGTCGCGCTGCAGCAGGGGCATCAGCGCCTTCACGCCCCGGGACACCTCCAGCGGGTTGGCGGTGGCGTTGCGGATGACGCCGGTGCTGATGATCGGCACGCCGTTCAGACGCGCCCGGCTGCGCTCGCTGGCCGCCGCCTCCTCGATGCGCGCCACGTCGCTCAAGCGCACGGTGTAGCCGGCCGCGGTCTTCAGCGCGATGGCGCTGAACTGGGCCACGGTGTTGAGATCGGTGCGCGCGGTGACGCTGAACTCGCGCTGCCGGCTCTCGATGCGGCCGGCAGGCACTTCCAGGTTCTGCCGGCGCATGGCGTCTTCCACGTCCTGCACCGTCAGCCGGTAAGCGGCCAGCCGATCGGGGTCGAGCCAGATGCGCATCGCGAACTTGCGGTCGCCGCCAATCTGCACGTCGGCCACGCCGGGCACGGTCTGCAGCCGTGGCTTGACGACGCGGTTGACGAGGTCGGTGAGCTCCAGCGTGCTCATCGACTCGCTGGCGAAAGCCAGCCACAGCGTGGGCGTGGCGTCGGCCTCGATCTTGGCGATGACCGGTTCGTCGACTGCCGCCGGCAGCCTGCCGCGCACGCGGGCGACGCGGTCGCGCACCTCGGCCGCCGCGGTGTCGGGGTCCTTGCTGAGCTTGAAGCGCACCGTGATCTGGCTGCTCTCGGTGCGCGACACGCTGGTCATGATGTCGACACCGTCGATGCCGGCGATTGAATCTTCCAGCGGCTTGGTGACCTGCGACTCGATGACCTCGGACGAGGCGCCGAGCAGCCGCGTGCTGACGTTGACCAGCGGCTCGTCGATGCGCGGGTATTCGCGCAGGCTGAGCTGCCTGAACGAGACCAGGCCGATGAGCACCAGCAGCAGCGACATCACGCACGCCAGCACCGGGCGGCGGATGGAGGTTTCAGACAGTCGCATGGCGCTTCTCCTGGCTCAGGGCTGGGCGGCTGCGGTGCGCGACGCAGCGGCGCCCGGGCCGCCGGCGCCTGCGGCCTTTGACAGGCTCGTGGGCGGGCCGGAAGCGGGACCGCCGCCTGCGCTGGCGATGTCGACGACACGCAGCGGCACGCTGTCGGCGCGCAGCAAGCGGGCATGCCCCGCGGTGACCACCGTGTCGCCGGCCTTGATGCCGGCAAGCACTTCCACCTTGCCCGGCAGGCGCAGGCCGAGCCGCGCTTCGACGCGCTGCGACACCTTCTTGCCATCGGCGCCGTCGACGACCTTGAAGACGAACTGCTTGTCACCCACCGGCACCAGGGCCTCTTCGGGCACCACCACGGCGCCGGCGCGCACCGAAAACACCACCCGGGGCCGCGCAAACATGCCCGGCCGCAGCACCGTGCCGGGGTTGGCCAGCTGCGCCAGCACTTGCAGCGCGCGGCCGTTGGCGTCGACCTGCGAGTCCACGGCCTGCACGCGACCCAGGAAGTTGCGGCCAGGCAGCGCGTCGAAGCTCACCTCGACCGCCTGGCCGGCGCGCAGGCGGTCGACGTAACGCTCGGGCAAGGCGAACTGCACCGTCAGCGCGGACAGGTCTTCGATGTTGACGATGTCAGCACCGTCCTTGACGTAGTCGCCCACGTCCACGGCGCGCAGCCCGGCCGTGCCGTTGAAGGGGGCCAGCACCTTCATGCGCGCCGCTTGCGCCTGGGCCAGCGCCACCTGCGCCTCGGCCACCTGCAGCGCGGCCAGGTTCTGGTCCACCGCGCTTTGGCTGACGAAGTTCTGCGCCTGCAGCTCCTTGCTGCGCTGCAGGTTGGTGCGAGCGATGCTGGACTGCGCTTCGGCCTGCTTTAGCTGCGCCTGCTGCAGTGTGTCGTCCAGCTGCACCAGCAGCTGTCCCTTGCTGACGCGGGCCCCATCGGCAAAGCCGAGCCGGGCGATGCGGCCGCTGACCTCGGGGCGCAGCATCACCCCTTGCGCCGACTTGAGCGAACCGAAAGCCTGGACCTCGTCGGTGAGGGTCGTGGATTCGGCTTTGCCCACCTCGACGGCAGCGGGGCCGCCCGCCACGCCTTGCGTGCCAGCGCCGCCCAGCCGTGCCGCGCCCGGTGCCGCCGGGCCCGTTGGCGCGCCAGCGCTGGCGGACTGCGCGGCCTTGCCAGGCGACTGCTGCCACCACCAGGCGGCGGCGCCAGCCAATGCGATGCCGACCACGGCCACCAGGGAGTGCAACTTCTTCAAAGGGATGTCTCGGGCATGAAAGGCAACCCTGGACTGTAACCACCTGAGACCGTTCCTGTCGGCGCCACGCCCGCGATGCCGCCCGCGTTCCTGGCCTTCAGGCCAGCGAATCGACGCCCTGGTTGGCCAGCCGATCGGCGCGTTCGTTGCCGGGGTCACCGGCGTGCCCCTTGACCCAGCGCCACTGCACATGGTGATCGGCGTTGAGCTCATCCAGGCGTTGCCAGAGTTCGATGTTCTTCACCGGTTTCTTGTCGGCCGTCTTCCAGCCGCGCGCCTTCCAGCCGTGGATCCAGGTCGTGATGCCGTTCTTGACGTACTCGCTGTCGGTGTAGACGACCACCGTGCAGCGGCGCTTGAGCGAGGCCAGCGCCTCGATCACGGCCGTCAGCTCCATGCGGTTGTTGGTGGTCAGCTTCTCGCCGCCGAACAACTCGCGTTCAGCGCTGCCGCTCTGCAGCCAGGCGCCCCAGCCCCCGGGGCCAGGGTTGCCGCGGCAGGCGCCGTCGGCATAGATCACGACGTCGGTCAAGGCTTCCTTCATCAACACTCCAGATCCGCGCTCTCGCGCTGGCGGTTGGCCACCACCGCCGGTGCGGCGTGGGGCTTGCGCCGTTCTTTCTTGGCCAGGCCGACGAGCCGCATGCCGCGCACGCGCTTGACGGCGACCACGAAGTACACCGAACCCAGCACCGGCCACCAGCGGTCACCCAGGCGGTCCATCCAGGCGAAGCGTTCGAGCCAGGCCTCGGACTGCAGCGGCGGCCGCCAGCAACCGAAGCGGCCCGATTCGACCTCGAAGCTGAGCAGGCGCAGCCAGTCGCGCAAGCGCCAGTAGCCGATGAATTCGCTGGCGCTCGGCAGGTACAGGTTCTGGCCGCGGCCAAAGCCCATGCCGCGCCGCAACTGCCCGGCACGCTGGCGCAGGCCCCACAGGCTGGTGGGATTGAAGCCGGCGATCACGAGGCGGCCTTCGGGCACCAGCACGCGTTCGACCTCGCGCAGCGTCTGGTGCGGGTCGCGTGCCAGTTCGAGCGTGTGCGGCAACACCACGAGGTCGATGCTGGCGTTGGGGAACGGCAGCGCATCGAACTCGCAGTGCAGGCTGATCGGCTCTGCGGCGGGCTGGGTCGTGATCTGAAGGTCGCGCGGCGGTGGCAACGGCAGCACTTCGGGTGCGATCAACGTGTCGCTGCTCACCCAGCGGTGCAACATGCGGTTGGCGCGCAGGCCTTCAACCTCGGGCAGGCCGAGTTGCAGCGCGTGGAATCCAAAGGCGTCGGCAACCGCCTGGTCCAGGCGGTCCTGTTCCCAGGCCAGCAGGTGGCGGCCCGGTGCGGTGTGCAGCCAGGACCCCAACTCTATAATCGACTGCTCTCGCGTCATGAATCTACTAGCGCTGCCCGCCTTCGCCGACAACTACATCTGGATGCTGCATGACGGCGCGCGCGCCGTGGTGGTGGATCCGGGGGATGCTGCGCCGGTGCAAGAAGCACTCGATCGCCTGCAGCTGGAGCTCAGCGCCATTCTAGTGACCCACCATCATGCCGACCACGTCGGTGGCGTCGACGCGCTGCGCCCGCGTCTGCTAGGCCCCGTGTACGGGCCCCGGCATGAGCGCATCCCCGGTCCCTACACAGCGCTGGTGGAGGGTGATCGGGTGCTGGTGCTGGGCTTGGCTTTCGACATCCTCGACGTGCCGGGCCACACCGCCGGCCACATTGCGTACGCGCAGCACGGCGCCACGCAGCAGCCGCTGCTGTTCTGTGGCGATACACTGTTCTCGGCCGGCTGCGGCCGGCTCTTTGAAGGCACGCCGGCGCAGATGCACCGCTCACTGTCCAAGTTCGCCGCCCTGCCCGCCGACTCGAGGGTCTGCTGCACCCACGAATACACGCTGTCCAACCTGCGTTTTGCTGCCGCGGTCGAGCCCGGCAACGCCGCCAGGGCCCGCTACCAGGAGCGCTGCGAAGCGCTGCGCGCGCAGGGGCTGCCCACGCTGCCGTCTTCGCTGGCGCTGGAGCTGCAGATCAACCCTTTCCTGCGCTGCGCCGAGCCCGAGGTCGTGGCCTCGGCCCTGGCCCACGGCAGCGCCGGCCGCGACCCCGTCACCGTGCTCGCCACCTTGCGCGAATGGAAGAACCACTACTAGATGCAACACCGAAGTCTCCGTGTCCGTGTCACGCTGGCCCTGGCCGCCACTTTGTTGAGTGCCGGCTGCGCCACCGCCACCCGCGAAGCGATCCAGCCCGCCGCGGTTGCGCTGCCCCTGTCGCTGATCCAGACCCAGACCCAGACCCAGACTCAGACGTCCGCAACGGCAGCCGAACCCGCGGTCGAGGCCAGCACTGCGCGGCCGCCGGCCACCGGCGCACCGCTCGCCGCCGAGCCGCTGCCGCCGCCCCTGCCGCCGTTGCCGCGCACCCGGCTCGACCCCGACCAGGACGCAGAACGCAGCAGCCTGTGGGACCGCATCCGCGGCCAGTGGGCGATGCCGGTGCTCGAGGGCGACCGCGTCGGCAAGTGGGAGCAGTACTACGCCCGCCAGCCCGAGTACGTGCAGCGCATGGTCTCGCGTGGGGGCCGCTACCTCTTTCACATCGTCGAGGAAGTCGAAAAGCGCCAGCTGCCGGCCGAACTGGCGCTGCTGCCCTTTGTCGAAAGTGCCTTCAACCCGCAGGCCCAGTCGAGTGCGCGCGCTTCGGGCATGTGGCAGTTCATGCCCGCCACCGGCAAGGACTTCGAATTGCGACAGAACGTGTTCCGTGACGACCGGCGCGACGTGCTGGCCTCGACCCGCGCCGCACTGGACTACCTCAAGCGGCTGCATGGCCTGTTCGGCGACTGGCACCTCGCGCTGGCGGCCTACAACTGGGGCCAGGGCAACGTGCTGCGGGCCATCGAACAGAACCGCCGCGCCGGCCTGCCCACCGACTATGCCAGCCTGCGCATGCCCGAAGAAACGCGCGACTACGTGCCCAAGCTGCAGGCAGTCAAGAACCTCGTTGCCGCGCCGGAACGCCTGGGCCTGGCGCTGCCGCCGCTCGAGAACCACCCCTACTTCCTGAGCGTGCCGATCGAGCGCGACATCGACGTCACCCTCGCCGCCAGCGTGGCCGGCATGACGCTGGAAGACTTCCAGGCGCTCAACCCGCAACTGAACAAGCCGGTGCTGCTGGCCGCCGGCACGCCGCAGGTGCTGCTGCCCTACGACAACGCCAACCGCTTCATCCGCGAGCTGCCGCTGGTGCGCGGGCCGCTGGCCAGTTGGACGGCCTGGGTCGCGACAAGGACTCTGCAGCCCGCCGACGCGGCCCGCCTGGTGGGCATGCCCGAAGCGCAACTGCGTGACGTCAACCGGATCCCGGCGCGCATGCTGGTCAGGGTCGGCTCGACGCTGCTCGTGCCGCGCGCCGCCCACACCACGGCCGACGTGGCCGAGCATCTGGCCGACAACGCCGCCATGACGTTGACGCCCGAAGGCTGGCCGCAGCGCAAGCTGAGCTTCAAGGCCGGCAAGCAAGGCGACAGCGTGGCCGCGGTGGCCAGGCGCTATCGCGTCAGCGCCTTGCAGGTCGCGCAGTGGAACAGCGTGCCGGCCAACGCGCGTTTCAAGCCCGGTCAGCCGGTGGTCGTGATGCTGGCGGCAGCGCCGGCGCGGCCAGTGGCGCAGGCGTCGGCCAGGCCCGGCGGTGCACGCTCAGGCGCGCCCCGCAAGACCGCAGCCCACGCCACGCGCGCCGGGCCCGGCGCCGCAGCCGCCAAGCCGGCGGCGCGCCGCATCGCTCAGGCCGCGCCCAGATAGTCGCGCTTGCCCAGATCCACCCCGCCGTGGCGCAGCAGCGCGTAGGTGGTGGTGGCATGGAAGAAAAAATTGGGCAGCACGAATTGCTTCAGATAGGCCTCACCGGTGTAACGCAGCGGGTCACCCTGGCGCGTGGGCAGCAGGATCTCCTTGGCTTCGGTGCCGTCGATCTGGGCGGCGCTGAAGGTCTCGACGTAGTCGATCGTCTTGCGGATGCGGCCGCGCAGATCGTCGAGCGAGGCTTCGGTGTCGTCCCACTTCGGCACTTCCTGGCCGGCCAGGCGTGCCATGCAGCCCTTGACGCCGTCGGTGGTGATCTGGATCTGCCGCGTGAAGGGCAGCATGTCGGGCGCCAGCCGCAGGCCCAGGTAGTTGGCAGTGTCGAACTTGCGCGCTTCGGCGTGGGCCTGCGCCTTGTCCAGCCAGGCCAGCATGTTGTTGAGCGTGCGCACGAAGATGGGCGCACTGGCGGAATACATCGAAAGGCTCATGGTGTGTCTCCTGGACTCTGAACAGTCGAGCATGCTAGCCGCAGCCGACCCCCCCCTGCAGGAACGGGCAGAATGCCCAGGGCTGGAACCATGAACATCATCATCCTCGACGACTATCAGGACGCCGTGCGCAAGCTGCACTGCGCGCAAGTGCTGGAGCCCTATCACGCCAAGGTCTTCACCAACACGGTCAAGGGCATCGGCCAGCTCTCGGTGCGACTGCGCGACGCCGACGTGCTGGTGCTGATCCGCGAACGCACGCAGTTCCCGCGCGCACTGCTGGAGAAGCTGCCGCGCCTGAAGCTGATCTCGCAGACCGGCCGCGTGGGCTCGCACGTCGATGTCGTCGCTGCCACGCGGCTGGGCATCGCGGTGGCCGAAGGGGTGGGCTCGCCGGTGGCGCCGGCCGAGCTGACCTGGGCGCTGATCCTGGCGTCGATGCGGCGCCTGCCGCAGTACATCGGCAACCTGAAGCACGGCGCATGGCAGCAGTCGGGGCTGAAAGCCTCGTCGATGCCGGCGAACTTCGGTGTCGGCATGGTCCTGAAGGGCAAGACGCTCGGCATCTGGGGTTACGGCAAGATCGGCCAGATGGTCGCCGCATACGGCAAGGCGTTCGGCATGCAGATCACGGTCTGGGGCAGCGAATCGGCACGCGAGCGCGCGACCCAGGACGGTCATGCCGCCGCCTCGAGCTGCGAATCGTTCTTCGAGACCTGCGACGTGCTTTCGCTGCACCTGCGGCTGCATGACAGCACGCGCGGCGTCGTCAAGCTCGATGCACTCTCGCGCATGAAGCCGACCGCGCTCTTGGTCAACACCTCGCGCGCCGAGCTCATCGAGGAAGGCGCGCTGGTCTCGGCGCTGAACCGCGGCCGCCCCGGCATGGCCGCGGTCGACGTATTCGAGAGCGAGCCGATCCTGCAGGGCCACCCGCTGCTGCGGCTCGAGAACGCCGTCTGCACGCCACACATCGGCTACGTCGAACAGGACAGCTACGAGCTGTACTTCCGCTGCGCGTTCGACAACATCGT
>JANMVM010000089.1:0-3663 GCA_031392695.1 Rubrivivax sp. | reverse complement strand
TGAACCGCTTCTCCCGCTTCTCCACGCCCACGCCGGCGGTCACCGCGAACAGGCCGATGTAGTCCGGCGGGCCGCCGGCTGGGGCGATGAAGTCGGCCAGGCTGCGGTTGGGTCGTTTGACGCCGTCGACCACCGGCCGCTGGGTCTGCAGGCGCAAGGGGTTCCAGCGCAGCGCGACTTCGCGGCGCGACTCGTCGCTGTAGATCTCGATCGTGTCGTCGCCCACGGTGGCCGCGGGCAACAGCGCCATCACGCCGTGGGCCTGCAGCCAGCGGCCTTCGATGAGGCGCTGCAGCAGCCGCTTGCCGTCGCTGAAGACGCGCTGCGCCTCGTGGCCCACGACCTCGTCGCGCAGGATGTCGGGGAACTTGCCGGCCAGGTCCCAGGTCTGGAAGAAGGGGCCCCAGTCGATGCACGCGGCGAGCTCTGCCAGGTCGTAGTTCTTGAACAGGCGCCGGCCGATGAAGCGCGGCTGCGGCGGCGCGTAGGCCGCCCAGTCGATGGCCGTCTTGTTGGCGCGCGCGGCGGCCAGCGACACCAGCGGCGTGACCTTTTTGCTGGCGTGCTGCTGGCGCACACGCTCGTAGTCCACGCGCAGCTCGCTGATGAACTTGGTGGCGCGTTCGTCGGACAGCAAATCGCTGCACACGCCCACGCTGCGCGAGGCGTCGGGCACGTAGACCACCGGGCCTTCGTAGTGCGGTGCGATCTTCACCGCGGTGTGCACGCGGCTGCAGGTGGCGCCACCGATGAGCAGCGGGATCTTCTTGCTGCGGAAGTAGTCGTCGCGCTGCATCTCGCCGGCCACGTGCTGCATTTCTTCGAGGCTCGGCGTGATCAGGCCCGACAGGCCGATGATGTCGGCGCCTTCGACCTTGGCCTTGGCCAGGATGTCCTGGCACGGCACCATGACTCCCATGTTGACGACTTCGAAGTTGTTGCACTGGAGCACGACGGTGACGATGTTCTTGCCGATGTCGTGCACGTCGCCCTTGACGGTGGCGATGACGATCTTGCCCTTGGCCCTGGCCTCGCCGCCGCCGGCGATGAGCAGCTTCTTCTCTTCCTCGATATAGGGCAGCAGGTGGGCGACCGCGCTCTTCATCACGCGCGCGCTCTTGACGACTTGCGGCAGGAACATCTTGCCCTGGCCGAAGAGGTCTCCGACGACGTTCATGCCGGCCATCAGCGGGCCCTCGATGACGTGCAGCGGCCGTCCCCCCGCGGCGCGGATGGCCTGCCAGGCTTCCTCGGTGTCCAGCGTGATGAATTCGGTGATGCCGTGCACCAGCGCGTGGCTCAGGCGGGTGTTGACGTCGTTGATGCGCCAGGCCAGCTTGGCGGTGTCGTCCTTCGACAAGCCCTTGGCGCTCTCGGCGACCTCCACCAGGCGTTCACCTGCGTCGGCGCGGCGGTTGAGCACGACGTCCTCGACGCGCTCGCGCAGCACCGGTTCGAGGTCGTCGTAGACACCCACCATGCCGGCGTTGACGATGCCCATGTCCAGGCCGGCCTGGATGGCGTGGTACAGGAACACGGTGTGGATGGCCTCGCGCACCGGGTCGTTGCCGCGGAAACTGAAGGACACATTGGAGATGCCGCCGCTGACCTTGGCGCCGGGCAGGTGCTGCTTGATCCAGCGTGTCGCCTCGATGAACTCGACGGCGTAGTTGTTGTGCTCCTCGATGCCGGTGGCGATGGCGAAGATGTTGGGGTCGAAGATGATGTCTTCGGCAGCAAAGCCCACCTCGTCGACCAGGATGCGGTAGGCGCGTTCGCAGATCCTGATCTTGCGTTCGTAGGTGTCGGCCTGGCCTTTCTCGTCGAAGGCCATGACCACCGCGGCGGCGCCGTAGCGGCGCACCAGGTTGGCCTGGCGCCTGAACTCAGCCTCGCCTTCTTTCAGCGAAATGCTGTTGACGATGCCCTTGCCCTGGATGCATTTGAGGCCGGTCTCGATCACCGACCACTTGGACGAGTCGATCATGATCGGCACGCGTGCGATCTCGGGCTCACCGGCGATCAGCTTGAGGAATCGTTCCATCGCCGCGGCGCTGTCGAGCATGGCCTCGTCCATGTTGATGTCGATGACCTGGGCGCCGCTTTCGACCTGCTGGCGGGCGACCGCCAGCGCGTCCTCGAAGCGGCCTTCGAGGATCATCTTCGCGAAGGCGCGGCTGCCGGTGACGTTGGTGCGCTCGCCGATGTTGACGAACAGCGAGCCGGTGCTGATGAGCACCGGCTCAAGGCCCGACAGGCGCATCGGTTGCACGACAGGAGGCAGGGGTGTGACGGCATTCATGGCTCAGCTCCAGGGGGTGGAGTGAGCGCCGTTGCAAGCCGCATCAGCAGGCGCGATGGCGGCACTCCGAGCCTGGCGGGTGCGGCTGTCTGGCCGGCCCGTCGCAACGCTCCTCGAAGAAGAGCCACATTTTATCGACTGTGCGAGGTCAATCGCGCGAGTGCCCCGGCGGCGCTGATGCCCAATCCTGCCGGCTTGGCTGCTGCGGGTGGTGGCAGCGGCTTGTCCTCGTCGAGCCCAGCGGCCGCCCGCGGCAGTGCGGCCGCGCCGGCGCCCCCGGTGCGCATGGCCACGCCGACGGCCAGGATGTCGATCACCAGCAGGTGCAGGATGCGGCTGACCATGGGCACCTGGGTGGCCACGTCCTCGACGTGGTCGACGATCAGCGCCACGTCGGCCTTGCGCGCCAGCGGGCTCTGGCTGGCGGTGATCGCCAGCACCGGCGCGCCGCGCTGGCGCGCCGCGTCGGCCACCGCCAGCAGCTCCTCGGTGCGGCCGCTGCTGCTGATGATCACGACCACGTCGGACGGACGCAGCACGTTGGCGGCCAGCACCTGCAGGCGCGGATCGGTGAAGCTGGCGCTGGGCACGCCGAAGCGCAAGAACTTGAACTGCGCGTCGTCGGCCACCACGCCGTAGTGGCCGACGGCGAAGAACTCGATGCGCTCGGCCGCGGCCAGCAGGTCGATGGCGCGCCCCAGCGTGTCGCGGTTGAGCTGGTCACGCACCTGCAGGATCGCGCTGGCGGTGTTGCCCAGCACCTTGACGCCCAGCTCGAGCATGCTGTCCTCGCCCGTGACCTGGGTGTGGGTCAGAGGCACGGTCGCCGACAGGCCCGAGGCCAGCCGCAGCTTGAAGTCGCTCAGGCCTTCGCAGCCGAGCGAGCGGCAAAAGCGGATCACCGTCGGCTGGCTGACCTGCGAGGCGCGGGCGATCTCGGCGATCGGATCCCCGAGCGCCGAGCGCGGGTGGGCCAGCACGTGGTCGGCGACGCGGCGCTCGGCCGGTGACAGGCCGTCGAGCGAGCGCTTGATCTGGCTCAGCAGGGCCGAGCCGTGGTCGGTCTGCAGGGTGCGCAGTTGCGCGGCCAGGATCGCCGAGGCGCCGGTGAAGGTGGCGTGTTCGGCCGTGATGACGTAGGTCGGGATGTCCTTGACGTAGTCGGTGAAGCGGCCCTTGTCCTCGAAGCGGGCGCGGAACGGCGAGCGATCGAAGTAGCTTCCGAGCCGCGGCACGATGCCGCCGCCGATGTAGATGCCGCCCAGGGCGCCCAGCGTCACCGCCAGGTTGGAGGCCACGGTGCCCAGCACGGCGCAAAAGGCATCGAGCGTCTGGGCGCACATCGCGTCGCTGCCGTCCAG
>JANMVM010000086.1:0-7494 GCA_031392695.1 Rubrivivax sp. | reverse complement strand
GCGTCGCGGTGACGGTAGGCGAGCTCGGTCTGCAGGATGCCCGAGGTGCTGGTGCCCAGGAAGACGCCGACGCGCGCCGCGCCCCAGCGCCGCGCCGCGCGCCGCACGCGCTCGCCGAAGCCGTCGGCGCGCAGCGCGAGTTCGGCCAGGCGGTTGTTGCGGCAGTCGTGCGCGGCGAGTTCGCTCGCCAGCGCCACCGCGTCGGCGCCGGCCACGACGCCGATCCAGCTGCCCAGCGTGGCGGTCTCGAAGTCCTGCCGCGCCAGGCCGCTGCGGCCGGCCTGCAACGCCGCCAGCGTCGGCGCGCGACCGTGGCCGAGCGCGCTGACGAGCGTGAAGTCGACCACCGCCAGCGGCTTCATGCGCCCACCCCGTGCGGCCGGGCGAGGTCGGCCACCAGCAGCACGTTGGCGAACGGCGTGCCCTGGCTCTGCGGCACCGCGCGCACCTGGAAGCCCAGGCCCTGCAGCTGCGCGGTCCAGGCCACCAGCGGGCGGCCGAAGGTCGGCGCCACGCGGTGGCCGCGCACCCAGGTGACGATGCGGTCGACCCATTGGCTGGCTGCATAACCGCGTCGATTGGCGGCGTCGCCGACGCGCAGCAGCAGGCGCCCGTGCGGCTGCAGCGCGTCGCGCACGCGGCGCAGCAGCGCGTCCTGGGCGGCGTGGTCGATGTAGTGCAGCACGTCCAGAATGACGACCACGTCGCAGGCCGGCAAAGCGGCCTGGCGCATGTCGGCGCAGACGAAGCGCGGCCGCAGCGGCAGACTGCGCAGCGCGGCCGCGGCGCGCGTCACGTCCCTGGGCATGAGCTCGATGCCGGTGTAGCCGACGGCCGACGACGGCACCGACCAGGCCGCGGGCCAGTGGCCGCCGCGCTGCAAGTCGGCGCAGGCCTGCAGCAGGCTGGCCACGAGGCCCTGGCCGCAGCCGATGTCGAGCACGCGGGCGCGCGGCGGCAGGTCGCCGCGCTCGAGCAGGCCGCGGAACACCGGGTCGCCGGTGAGCTTGCCACGCGCCCAGTGCCAGGCCCAGCGGCTGCTGCCGCGGTAGGGCGCACAGGCGGCGGTGTGCAGCGCGGACCAGGCTGCGGCAGTCTCGCCTTGCGCTGTGAGGGAGGACGACTTCATCGCCAGGGTTCAGCCGCCGCGCGGCGCCAGGGCCTGCTGCAGCGTCACCGGCTGCAGGCCGGCGGCGCGGCAGCGCTGGACGAGCGGCGACAGCACGTCGAGCAGCAGCGCACGGCCGCTTTCGCTGCGGCCGGCATGGCCGTCGTGCAGCAGCAGGATGTCGCCGCCGGCCAGGCCCTGGCCCAGGCGCTGCAGCAGGCGGGCTGATGCGGTGCCGCGGGTGTCGAAGCCGCGCCGCGTCCAGCTCACCAGGTGCAGTCCCAGGCGGTGCAACACCGGGTCGAGCAGCGGGTTGCGCAGGCCGGCCGGGGCGCGAAAGCAGTGCGGGCGCACGCCGGTGATGTCGGCCAGCGCGGCCTGCGCGTCGGCGATCTCGCGCGCGAAGCCGCGCGGCCCGAGCAGCGAGAAGGTGTGGCGGTGGCGCAGGCTGTGGTTCTGGACGCTGTGGCCGGCGTCCACGATGCGTCGCGTCAGCGCGGGCTGGGCCCGTGCGCGCTCGGCGATGCAAAAGAAGGTGGCCGACGTGCCCAGCGCGGCCAGCAGGTCGAGCACGGCAGGTGTGACTTCGGCGTCGGGCCCGTCGTCGACGGTGATGGCGACTTCGCCGCGCGCCGCCGCGGCCGCCGGCAGCCGGGTGACGTTGGGCCCGAGCCAGTTGCTGCGCGGCCACAGGCCCGCGGCGGTGAGCGCGGCATGGTCGAGCAGCACCGCGCCCGCGGCCCAGGGCCAGCTGCCGGGCCACAGCACGGCGGCTGCGGCGGCCAGGCCGTGCAGCCCGATGCTGGCGCGCACCGCAGCCGGCATCGGCCAGGGCGTGGCGGCGGGCAGCGGCGGAGGCGTGGTGGCGGCAGGGAGCATCGGGGCTGGGCGAAAAGGATCGAAAATTTTCTCACGCCCGCCGGGGGCGGGCCGCTGGCGCGAAGGCCGCCGACAACAGCAGCGCCAGCAGCGCACCGAGCGCGACCACGCGGCCGATGGCCGCCAGCGCCGGAATGCCCGACAGCGCGATGAGCCCGAATGAGAGCACGGTGGTCAGGTTGGCCAGCAGCAGCGAGGCCAGCGTGTCGGGGTCGGCGGGCCGGCCCGACAGGGCATCGCGGTGCAGCAGGTCGAAGAATAGTGCGTAGTTCGAGCCCACCGCCACCACCAGCAGCAGCCCCACCAGGTGCAGGATGCCGAGCTGCACGTTGAGCAGCGCCAGCAGGCCCATCGTCAGCAGCACCGACAGCACGAGCGGCTGGCACACCGCCAGCACGCGGCGCCATGAGCGCAGCGACAAGGCCACCAGCGCCACCACGCCGAGCGCGCCGAGCAGGGCCTGGGCCTGCGCCTCGCCCAGGTAGCGCTGGTACAGGCGCGTCAGCTCGGCGCCGATCTCGATGACCTGCGCGTCGCTCTGGCCGGCCAGCGCCTGGCGCAGCGCTGCGGTGTCGAGCTTGTCGGCGCCGCCGGGCAGCGGTTGCAGCGGCAGCAGTGCGACCCAGGACCCGTCCTTGCGCTGCAACAGCAGCGCGTCGATGAGCGGCGACAGGCCGGTGGCGCGCAGCGCATCGAGGCTCAGCGGCGGCCGCTCGCGCGCACGGCCGAGCTCGGCGACGAAGGGCGCCAGGCGCTGGGCGCTGAGCGGCCCGCCGCGGGTGGCCGAGTCAAGCGCGGCGCGCAGGGTCGCGGCTTCGGGCAGGCTGGCCTGGCGCTGGCGCTGCACTTCCAGGCTCGGCAGCCAGCGCGCCACGCTGTCGTAGCCGCCGATGACGCCGCTGTCCACCAGCGCGTCCAGGCGCGAGCCGGCGGCTTCGGCCTTGCGCAGCGTGGTCTGCAGATCCGAGCCCTGCACCACGACGAGCGTGCGCGCGTCGCCGGCGCTCAAGTCGGCGCGCAGGCTGGCGTCGAGCGCCAGCGCTTCCTTGGAGATCGGGCTCAGCGAACTGAGCTGCGCCGTCCACAGCTCGCTGCGCTGCACCAGCAGCACGGCAGCGGCCAGGCCCAGCGCCAGCAGCGGCCAGCGCAGCGCCGGCAGCACGCGCACGCCCCACGTCGCCAGGCGGCCCAGCGGCCGGCGCAGGCCTTCGCCCGGGGCACCGCGGGGCATCAGCTGCGGCATCACGAAACGCGTGAAGCCGGCCGCGCCGAGCAGCCCGGCGACCGAGAACACGCCCAGCTGGGCGAGGCCCGGAAAGCCTGAGAAGACAAGCGCCGCAAAGCCGCAGATGCTGGTCAGCAGACCCAGCCGCACGGTGGGCCAGCCGCTGCGCAGCCAGTGCTGCGCGCCGCCGGCGCGGGCCTGGATGAGGTAGTAGATGGCGTAGTCCACGGCCTCGCCGATGAGCGTCGTGCCAAAGCCGAGCGTGATGCCGTGCACGCCGCCGAAGACCACGCTCACCGCGGCGACGCCCAGCAGCACGCCGGTGGCCACCGGCAGCATCGCCACCAGCAGCGCCGGCAGCGAGGCAAAGGCCAGCAGCAGCAGCGCGCTCATGAGCAGCGTGCCAGCGATCGCCAGCCAGTGCACCTCGCGTTCGATCTGCGCCCGGCTGTCGACGCCGAACACCGGAGCACCGCTGACCTTGAGCGTCAGCCCCGTGGCTGGCCCCGCGGCAAAACTGCTGCGCACGCGGGCGATGGCCGCCATCTGCGCATCGAGGTCGGCGCCCGGCGCCTTGCTGATCGCCACCAGCAGCGCGCGCTGCGGCTGCGGTGCTGCCTGGCGCGACACCCACACGCCTTCTTCGCTGCGCGGCGCGCTGGCCGGGATCAGGCCTTCGGCGATGCGCACCGTCTCACCCGTGGGGTCGCGCTCGAGCAGCGGCTTGACGGCGTTGCCCGCCGGCGTGCCCAGCAGCGACAGCGTCTCTTCGATGGCGTCGCGCAGCCCGGCCGGCGTGAAGCGCTCGGCGTTGACGGCCGGGCTGAGCTGGTAGCGGTGCTGGAACAACCAGTCGCCGACCTGGCTCCAGGACTCGGCCTCGCCGTTCTGCACCTGCTCAAACAGACCGCTGTCGCGCAGCCCGCGGGCCAGCGCGCGCGACGCGTCGGCGCGCGCCCTGGCGTCGGCGCCTTCGATGGCGATCAGCAGCGTGCGCGCCGGCAGCCCGCTTTGCAGCTGCTCAATGAGCACGCGCTGCTGCGCGTCGGGGTTGGCGGGCAGGAAGGCGCTCAGGTCGGCGGTGAAGGTCGTGCGCAGGATCTGGCCCACCGAGGCCGCCACCAAGGCCAGCCACAACGCCAGCACGAGCGCCGTGCGGCGCGTCATCACGAGCGCCGTGCGGCGCGTCATCGCGTGACCTGCAGCGCGTCGATCGACATCAGCGAGCGGTCACCCCCGGCCAGCCAGAGCTCGACGCTGCGCACGTCGGCGGCGAGGCCGGTGATCTTGATTTCGCGCACCTGGTTGGCCAGCCGCGCATCGCGCGGCACCAGGGTCAGCGTCCACTGCGCGGTACTGCCCTCGACCTGGACGCGGAAGTGCCGCTCCAGCGTCACCGCGTTGCCGGTGAGCGTGCCGCGCACGGCTTCGATCAAGGCCGTGATCTCGGGCACGGCGTCGAGCGCCATCTGGCGGCTGCGCCCGCCGCGCTTGAGGATCAGGCTGTTGCCGTCGACGACCATCGATTCGGCGCGTGGCTCGGTGGTGGTGCGTGCGAAGCGGTCGGGGGCGCTGAAGCTGAGCGTGCCGCTGGCACGCAGCGGGCTGTCGAAGCCGCCGACGTGGCGCTCTTCGGTGAAGCGCGCCTCGCCGCCCTTGCGCTGCGCCAGCAGGCCGGCCACGGTGGCGAGGTCGAGTGCCCAGGCCGGCGCGGCCAGGCCCGGCAGCAGCAGCAGCGCCAGACACCGGGGATCAAGCCGCATGGTCTTCGCGCCAGTAGTCGTAGAAGTTGAACCAGTTGTAGGGCGCCTCACGGCACAGCGCCTCGAGCTGCGCGACGTAGCGCTGCAGCGTCTCGCGGATCAGCCGCTCACGCGCCGCGGCGTCGGCCGGCGGCTGGCGGAAGTCGGCCAGGGTCTCGAAGCGCACGTCGTAGCGCCGGCCGCCCAGGAACAGTCCGACCATGAAGATCACGCGCCGCTTGAGCAGCAGCGCCAGGCGCAGCGGGCCGTCGGAGAACAGTGCCGGCACGCCCAGGAAGGGGATCTCGATGCCGGGCGAGCGTGCCGAGTCGGCGCTCAGGTAGCGATCACCGAGCAGGCCCACGAGGTGGCCGGCGTCGAGCGCGTCGCGGATGGCGAGCGTGGAGCCGGCGTTGCCGATCGCAATCACCGCGAGCTTGAAGTCGGGGGCCACGGCTTGCAGAACGCCGTGGATCTTGCGCGCGTTGTCAGGGTACATGACCATCGTCACGCGCATGCCGGGAAAGCTCTTGCCGGCGGCGTGCAGGCTCTCGAAACTGCCCAGGTGCGCACCCACCAGGAAGCCGCCCTGGCCGCTGGCCAGCGTGTCGTCGCAGCCGGCGTCGCCGTGCAGGCTCAGGTCGAAGGCGGCGGTCTGGCCGCGCACGAAGTAGACGCGGTCGAGCACCGTGCTGGCGAAGGTGTGGAAGTGGCGGTACTGGTCGCGCCAAGTCGCCGCGCGGCCGAGCACGCGAGCAAGGTAACGCGCGGAATGGCGCCGCGGCGCGGCCGCGAAGAGCAGGAAGTACAGCGTGATCGGGTGCAGCAGCAGTCGCGCCACCGGCCTGCCCAGCGTCACCGCGACCCAGGCCATGAAGCGCAGCGCCAGCAGGCTGCCGCGTTCGCTGCGGCGGGCCCAGGCCGGCGCGGTCGTCTTGGGCGGCGCGCCGCTGTTCATGGCGTGCTCATTCGGCACGCCCTGGCGCGATCTGGCCGCGCGCCACTGCCTTCGGTCCCATCCAGACCTCGAAAGCCACGCCGCTGCCGTGCTCGCGCAGTGCCACGCGCAGGCGGCTGCCGGGTGCCACGGCATGCAGGAACTTGGCGTTGTCCAGGCGCGGCGTGGCGCCGACCCGGGCGGCCAGCGCCGGGCGCTCGGCCAGCGCCTGCATCACAAAGGCCAGCAGCACCACGCCGGGCAGCACCGGGTGGCCGGGGAAGTGGCCGGCGAAGCTCGGATGGTCGAGCGCAACGTCGAACTCGGCGTCGGCTGCGGCTGCGGCTGCGGCTGCAGCATTGGCATCGGCATCGGACGCCGCCTCGGCCTCGGCCAGGGTCTGCAAGGCAAAGCGGCGCAGACCGGCCACCGTGAGCTTGCCGGTGGCCTCACGCGGCAGGGCCGGTACATGGACGACGCGGCGCGGCACGAAAGCGCTTTCGATCTGCTCGCGCAGCGCGCCAACGATGTGCCGCGCCGTGAGCGTGGGCGCGACGACGAAGGCCACCGTCCGCACCACGCCTTCGGCCACCTCGTCGGGCAGCCAGAAGGCGCCGTCGTCGACGCCGTCGATGCGGTTCAAGTGGAAGTTGAGGTGGGCCAGCGAGCTGCGCTTGCCAGCGACGTGGATGAGGTCGTTGGCGCGTCCGAGCAGGCGGAAATGGTGCTCGTCCTGCAGCTCCAGCACATCGGCCAGCAGCGTCGGCTCGACGACGTGGCCGCCGCCGACGACGAAGCGGTCGCCCTCATGGGCGCCCTGATCGCTGCCCTGATTGCCGCCGTGATCGCCGCCGTGATCGCCGCCCTGATCGTCGCCCTGATTGCCGCCCTCGCGCCACAGCCGCAGCGCGCCCAGCGTGTGCCAGGTCTCGCCCGCCGTGGTGCGCCGGCTGGCCACCTGGCCGGCCTCGGTGCAACCGTAGATCTCGACCAGCGGGCCGCCGAAGGCCGCTTCGGCCTGCGCCGCCAGCTGCGGCGACAGCGGCGCCGTGGCCGACAGCGTCAGCGCCACCGGCGGCAGCGCCAGGCCGGCCAGCAGCAGCGTCTTGAGGTGGAACGGCGTCGTCACCAGGGCGCGCGGCTCGGGCACGCGCTGCAGCGCAGTGGCGATGTCGGCCGGATAGAAGGGCCGGCCGGCGTCGAAGCTGGCGCCGCCCAGCAGGGCCAGCAGCACCGTCGACTCGAAGCCGTAGCTGTGCTGCGCCGGCACCGTGGCCACGATCGCGATGCCGGCCAGCGTAGGCCGCTGCAGCAACTCCGCCAGTCGCTCGGCCTCGGCGGCGATGTTGGCCACCAGCGGCCCCCAGCGCTTGGCGTGCGGCTGCGGCGCGCCGGTGGAGCCGCTGGTCAGCAGGCACACGGCCTGCAGGTGCGCAGGGATCGTGGGCACCACCGTCGCCGGCCGCACCAGGGCCGGCCGCTGCACGCGGTGCACCGGCAGGCCAGCGGTGGCGGGCGGCGTGCCGTCGATCAGCAGGTAGGGCGTGCCGCCGGCAGCGGGTATCTGGCGCAGGGTCTCGGGCAGCGCGTCGGGCGGCATCAG
>JANMVM010000021.1:0-4218 GCA_031392695.1 Rubrivivax sp. | reverse complement strand
GTCGCTGGCGCTGCCGGTGGCGCCCTGTGCCGTGGACCGCGCGTTTGCCTTTGCCCTCGTCCACCAGGCCAGCGGCACAGCGGTGTTCGTCGGCCGCGTGGGGGACCCGGCGCACCTGGAGTGAGGCGCCACTGAGCGGCTTAGGCGCCGTGCGCCGTGCGCCGTGGCCCGGACGCCGTGCGCCGTGCGCCGTGCGCCGGACTAGCAGTGCCGGCTCGTGGAAGCGGAAGTCTCTTCCCTAATGAATGGGATGATTCGGCCGGTGAGTTCTGCAAACATGGCCTAAAGATCACCTCGTCCATGGGAGCCCAGCTATGAACCCGTTCGAGTCCGTTCAGACGTGCCTGACCAAGTTCGCCGACTTCAGCGGTAGCGCCAGCCGGCCCGAGTATTGGTGGTTCGCGTTTGCGCAAATGTTAGCCAGTAGCGTGCTCTCGGCGATCAGCCCGCTGATTTCAAGCGCGATCTTCCTTGTGCTGCTTGTGCCGTCACTCGCAGCCGGCGCGCGACGCTTGCACGAGACCGGTCGCTCGGGCTGGTGGCAATTGCTTTGGCTCTTGCCCGTCCTCGGTTGGATTGCCTGCATCGTGCTGCTTGCGCTGCCGCCCCGCGTCGCGACCCGCCCCAGCCCGGCAATGGGCTGAACGCAACGCAGCGGGCTTGTGGCCACGGCGGCGCCGGCGGCGCGCATCTTCCAGATCGACATCTCGTGGCCCGCGCGCGCCTTGTCGATCCTGCGCCTCACCGACTACATGCTGGTGATGGGCTGCGGAGTGACCGCCATTGGCATGCTGGCCTCGCTGGCGACCTCGACCGAGGGCGATGCCATGGCCTGGTGGGTAGGCGTGCCGCTGGCGACGCTGCTCGGCTATGCGGGCTACACAGGCTGGCGCCATGTAGGCACTATCGACCCGCGGGTCTGGCGCACCTACCTCGTGGTCTTCACCCTGCTGGTGCTGGTCGGGACGCTGCTGGGTGCGAGTCTGTGGGCCTCGGAGCCGAGTTCCGAAGCCGAGCAGAAGAACCGCTTTGTCTCGCTCTTTCTCATCGTCTGGATGATTCTGCTGACGGTGCCGGCCCTGGTCTCCGTGCTCGTCCTGCGCGGCTCCCGCGTGTCGCCATTCGGCATTCGACTAGAGGCGCTGGTCAACCAGGTGCGCGAGCGGGGCCGGGCGCCGCTTGAGGCGGGCCTGCGCGTGCCGCGCATCGACCCGCGCCGCGGTGCTCTCTTCCTCGGCATTGCCATCTGCGTGGTTGCCCTCGAAGTGGCTCTTCCGACGCCGAGCGACCCGAAACTGGCCAGTTCCGTCGACCGCGTTTACCCGCAGTTGACGCTGCTGGCGTGCTTCCTGCTGTTCCGTGCCCGGCGCTACTTCCAGATCGACGCCGATGTGCTGCTGAAGTTCGATCCGCGGCCGCCGGTGCTGTTCCTGCGCTCGTTCGACGACGATGAAAAACTGCGCTTCTCGCGCGCCGACAAGGCCTTGCTCGACTTCTCGCTCGAGACCCGGCTGGCGAATCACTTTCACCGCCACGGGCCCTTCATCGCTATCGGCTCGCCCAAGGAGAAGGTGCCCCAGGTAGGCGCCGCGCGCGTGCTGCTGCCCGACGACCAGTGGCAGGAGCGCGTGCTCGGCTGGATGCATGGCGCGGCGCTCGTCGTGATGTACGCCGGCCGCACGCCTTGGGTGAACTGGGAGCTCGCGCGCGTGATTGAGAAACCGGGTGCCACGCGGCTGCTGCTGCTCGTGCCCGAAATCAAGGGTTGGCGCAAAGCGCGGCGGCAGGACGAACTGCGGGCTCGCTACGGCCAACTGCGCGAGGCCTTCGCCGGCACGCCCTGGCACGAGGAGTTGATGGCCTGGGACGACGTGGCCGGCCTGCGCGCGATGCTCTTCAACGCCGACGGCTCGATGGTGATGATCCGCAGCAACTCGCGCAGCCGCGACTCATACCACCTGGCGGCGCTGGTTGCGCATTACGTGCTGCTCACGCGCGTGGTGCTCCCGGAGGAACTGTCGATGCGGCCGGCCCGAGTGCAACCCTAGTCATGGGGCCGCAAGTGGCGTGGTGCCGGTTACGTCGGCAGGCGCGATCTGGAACGGCATGGGGTTGCTCACACCGACGTTCCAGTTCTGCGGCTTGCCATGGCCTATCTTGAGCTCGACCCTGTCAAACCACTGAATCGACTTTAAGAAGCAGCGGTGAGGAGCATAGGCTCGCATTGACCGACCGCGAAGCACTGGTGAGCGGCGCCGGCGTAGGTTTGATGGTGGGTTGCAAGTGCCCCTGTACCTGCGCCGGTGGCGGCTTTGGCGCCATGAAACCAACCGAACGACTGTCGCGTCTGGGTCGAGGCTTGACAGCCGTTTCGCAAGATTCATCGCCCTCGACCTGCCATCCAATCTGCTTGCGGCGGTCAGCCGATGCTTTGCAGCGAAACGGTCCCGGCCATCACGCTCCGGGCGCGCACAATTGCATTGGTTCGGCAGGCGCGTTCCGCCGTCCACTTGGTACCAAGCACAACTTGCGCAGAGGAGTCGAAACATGAGCGAACCCGTCGTCTATGGAGATCCGATCAGCACCTATGTCCGGTCTGTCCGGCTGGCCTTGGCGGAGAAGGGAGTCCAGCATTCGCTGGTGGCGGTTGATCTGGTCAAGGGTCAGCACAAGGAAGCGAACCACATGGCCCGCAACCCCTGGGGAAAGATGCCCGCATTCGAGCATGCGGGTCAACGCTTCTACGAAGTCAGCGCAATCATGCGCTACGTCGACGAGGCGTTTTCGGGGCCGGCGCTGATGCCGTCCACGCCGGCCCAGCGGGTGCGCGTGAATCAGTTGATGAGCATCGTGGACAGCTATGGCTACGCTGCGTCGATCACCAACATCTTCATCCCCCGCGTGCTGGTGCCATCGCTGGGTGGCCAGACCGATGAGGCCCAGGTCGAAGCGGCCAAGCCGCAGGCCGCGTTGTTCCTGAATGAGGTCAACCGCCTGCTGGGTGGGACGGACTATTTCGGCGGTGACAAAGTAAGTCTGGCCGACCTGCACCTGCTGCCCGTGCTGACCTACCTGCAGGCCACGCCGGAAGGCCGGGCATTGATGACAGCCACACCGATCGTCGAAGCCTGGATGGGACGCATGAATCGGCGCAGCAGCGTGAAGACTGTGATGTCGAGCTCCTGACACCGCCCTGGTGCAACTGGAGTTCGGCGCGCGTCACCGACGCAGCCGAGCCCCGCCAAGGAAGTAGCTTGTCACCTATTGCCGCGTCGTAACGCAGCAGGCGTGACCGCCGCGAACGTCTGCTGAGGGCAGGGGAAACGAGACCGATGAGAGTCGCCCAAGGGTCGATGGCGGCTGCTCGCCACGCCAAACAGCTCGCCCTGGACCAGCCGCTCGATCGGACGGCCGGCGCGCCGCAGAAGAAATCGACCGAAGCCAGCCGCAGCGGTTTTTCTGCGTCGTCCTTCCAGATCAGTCGCAACAACTGGCACCGCCAGTCGCACAGTCCAGTCGCGAATTGCACTTGCTGAGGCGCTCTGCAGCACAACGGTGGCGCCGGTCGCAACCAACTCAATTCCCTGCGGCAGGCACCATGAACGCTCAATGAGGACACCGTGGCCCGGGGCAGGTCTCGGGCGCGGCGGTCGCGTGTGGATACCACAGGCTTTGGGCCTGACTTTGCGGTAGCCGGTCGTGCTCAGCCAGAAAATCGGGCAGCAGCCGGCCCACGGCGTAGGTGCCGGTGCCGCCACTCGCTCAACTCGCGGCACAGCGGCGCGCGCGTCGGCTGCTGCGGCCACACGACCCACAGGCTGTGCGCGCTGACGCCCAGGCCGCTGCGCACGCCCTGCAGCCGCGCCACCAGCCATGCCGGCTGGCCGTCGCCGGCGGCGTCAACCTGCGTGCCTTCGAATTCGCCGGCGCCGGTCCGGGGCGGGACTTTGGTGGCCCAGTGCTGGACTACGCGCGTGCCCGATCGGCGTTCGAAGCGCCAACCGCAGGGCGTGGCGCAGGCGCACTGCGTCTGCTCACCGACCGCGGTTCAGTGGGCCCGGCGCAGGCCACGGTGACCGTGGCCGGGCTCTCGGGGCAGAGGCGGTCACTCGCCGCCGGCCGGGCGGCGGCAGGCAAGGCGGCAGGCAAGGCGGCAGGCAAGTCGGCAGGCAAGTCGGCAGGCAAGTCGGTGGCCAGGGCCGTGGCCCCTGCGGCGGC
>JANMVM010000005.1:0-16754 GCA_031392695.1 Rubrivivax sp. | reverse complement strand
CGCGCCGGCGCACGGCGGGCGAGGCGATCGGCCTGTCGACGCCAGTTGGCCCTTCGATAGGCGCCGGGTGAGCGGGATTCGTTTTGTCCGGACTTGTTGCAACAGCAACGTCGAGGGGTGCCGGTGTCGGCGCTATCTCCGCCGGCATGACTGGCGCCATGGTCTGCGGCACCTTCGAAGCAGTGGCGGGCGCCTCACTCACGGCCGCCGCCCCGGCCACCTCAATGCGGATCAGCTCCGCCCCCACCGCCAGCACCTGACCGACCGTACCGCCCAAGGCCAGCACCGTGCCGACCACCGGCGACGGGATCTCGACGGTGGCCTTGTCGGTCATCACGTCGGCCAGCACCTGGTCCTCGGCCACGCGATTGCCGGGTTTGACCCGCCATGCGACCAGTTCGACCTCGGTAATGCCTTCGCCGAGATCGGGCATCTTGATGACATGGATTCCGGAGGGCGCGTTCATGTCACTTCTCCATCGCCCGCATAAGCGCCGCGCCCACGCGCGCCGGCCCCGGAAAGTAGGCCCACTCCTGCGCATGCGGATAAGGCGTGTCCCAGCCGGTCACACGCTCAATCGGCGCTTCCAGGTGGTAGAAGCAGTGCTCTTGCACCAAGGCCGTCAGCTCCGCGCCAAAGCCGCTGGTGCGCGTGGCCTCATGCACCACCACGCAGCGGCCGGTCTTCTTCACCGAAGCCACCACGGCCGGCAGATCCATCGGCCACAGGCTGCGCAGGTCGATGATCTCGGCGTCGATGCCGCTCTCGCGCGCCGCGGCCTCGGCGACGAAGACCATCGTGCCGTAGGTCAGCACCGTGACGTCGGCGCCGGGCCTGAACACCGCCGCCGATTCCAGCGCCACCGTGTAGTGGCCTTCGGGCACCTCGCTCGACGGGTGCGCCGCCCAGGGCACCACGGGCTGGTCGTGGTGGCCGTCGAAGGGGCCGTTGTACAGGCGTTTGGGTTCGAGAAAGATCACCGGGTCGTCGTTCTCGATCGCGGCGATGAGCAGGCCCTTGGCGTCATAGGGATTGCTGGGCATCACCGTGCGCAGCCCGCAGACGTGGGTGAACAGCGCCTCGGGGCTCTGGCTGTGCGTCTGGCCGCCGTAGATGCCGCCGCCGCAGGGCATGCGGATGGTGATCGGCGCCGTGAAGTCGCCCACCGAGCGGTAGCGCAGCCGTGCCGCCTCGGACACGATCTGGTCCGACGCCGGGTAGAAGTAGTCGGCGAACTGCACCTCCACCACCGGGCGCAGGCCGTAGGCGGCCATGCCGATGGCGGTGCCGACGATGCCGCCTTCGCTGATCGGAGCGTCGAAGACGCGTGATTTGCCGTACTTGGCCTGCAGGCCTTCGGTGCAGCGGAAGACGCCGCCGAAGTAGCCCACGTCCTGGCCGTAGACGACGACGGTGTCGTCGCGCCCAAGCATCACGTCCATCGCCGAGCGCAGGGCCTGGATCATGGTCATGGTGGCCACGGTCAGCCGCCCTCGGCCTGGCGCATCTGATCGCGCAGATGCGGCGGCATGTCCTTGTAGACATCCTCGAACATCGACGCCAGCGGCGGGATGTGGCCGTCGAGCAGTGACCCGTGGCGGGCCGCTTCCTTCAACGCCGCGGCGACCTGGGCTTCGAGTTCTTTCTGCGTCGTCTCGTGCTCGGCGTCGGACCAGATGCCCAGGCCGATCAGGTGCTGCTTGAGACGGGCGATCGGGTCGCCGAGCGGGAAGTGCTGCCAGTCGTCGCCGGGCCGGTAGCGCGAAGGGTCGTCCGACGACGAGTGCGCGCCGGCGCGGTAGGTGACCCATTCGATCAGCGTCGGGCCGAGGTTGGCGCGTGCCCGCTCGGCGGCCCACGCGGACGCCGCGTAGACGGCCAGGAAGTCGTTGCCGTCGACGCGCAGCGACGCGATGCCGCTGCCCACGCCGCGTGCCGCAAAGGTCGTGGCCTCGCCGCCGGCGATGGCCTGGAAGGTGGAGATCGCCCACTGGTTGTTGACGACGTTGAGGATCACCGGCGCACGGTAGACGTGGGCGAAGGTCAGCGCGGTGTTGAAGTCGCTCTCGGCCGTCGCGCCGTCGCCGATCCAGGCCGACGCGATGGCGCTGTCGCCCTTGATCGCCGAGGCCATGGCCCAGCCCACGGCCTGGATGTACTGCGTCGCCAGGTTGCCCGAGATCGAGAAGAAGCCGGCGCGCTTGTAGGAATACAGCACCGGCAACTGCCGGCCGCGGATCGGATCGTGCTCGTTGCTCAGCAGCTGGCACATCAGCTCGACCATCGAGATGTCGTCGCGCGCCAGCAGCAGGCCCTGCTGACGGTAGGTGGGGAAGCACATGTCACCGCTGCGCAGCGCCAGCGTGTGCGCCGTGGCGATGGCTTCCTCGCCCAGGCACTGGATGTAGAACGAGATCTTCTTCTGCCGCTGCGCGATGAACATGCGGGCGTCGAAGGCGCGCGTCCTGAGCATCGCGCGCAGGCCGGCGCGCAGCCGCTCGGCGTCGAGATCGGGTGCCCAGGGGCCGACCGCGCGGCCCTGCTCGTCAAGCACCCGCACCAGCGTGTAGGCGAGGTCGCTGGTCTGCCCCGGCGGGCTCGCGACCGGCGGCCGCCGCACCGCACCCGCGGGCGACAGGTGCAGGTAGGAAAAGTCCGTCTCATGGCCCGGGCGGGCGCTGGGTTCGGGCACGTGCAGGCGCAGCGGCCCCGCCTTCATGGGCGGGTCCGGTTCAGGGCAGGCGGCAGCAGCCGGTGGTACACGTCAGACCTCCTCGGGCACCATCTCGATGGCACCGCAGGGGCATTCGGCTGCACACATGCCGCAGCCCTTGCAGTAGTCTAGGTTGAACTCGAAGCGCCGGCCAGGGCCGAGCTTGATGACGGCGTTGTCGGGGCACACGCCGTAGCAGTTGTCGCACTCGAAGCAGTTGCCGCAACTCAGGCAGCGGCGCGCCTCGAAGAGCGCGTTGTCGGCCGACAGGCCACCCTGCACCTCGTCGAAGCTGCTGCTGCGCCGCGCCAGGTCGAGTTGCGGCCGCACGGTCTTGGGCGCGTCGCTGTAGTACCAGGGGTTGAGGTGCTCGAAGGTGGCGCTGGCGTGCTTGGGCAGCACCGCCAACGCCGTGCCGCGCAGCCAGGCGTCGATGTGGCGCGCCGCCTTCTTGCCGTGGCCCACGGCGACGGTCACGTTGCGTTCGGCCGGCACCATGTCACCGCCGGCAAAGAGGCCCGGGTGACCGGTCATCATCGTCGCCGGGTCGACCTGCACGAAGCCGTCGGCCAGCATCAGGCCGGGCACGCCCTGCAGCAGCGAGAGGTCGACGTCCTGGCCCAGCGCCAACACCAGCGAGTCGGCTTCCAGTGTCTCGAACTCGCCGGTCGGCTGCGGCTTGCCTTGTTCGTCGAGCACCATCTTCTCGATCGTCAGCGCAGCGGGGTTGCCGTCGCTGCCGGCCTGCTTGATGGTCGACAGCCACTTCACCATCACGCCTTCTTCGAGCGCCTCTTCAAGCTCGAAGTCGTGCGCCGGCATCTTTTCGCGCGTGCGCCGGTAGACGATGATGGCTTCGGTGGCGCCCAGCCGCCTGGCGGTGCGCGCAACGTCGATGGCGGTGTTGCCGCCGCCATAGACGACGACGCGACGGCCCAGCATCGGCTGCTCGGCGCCCTCCATCGAGCGCAGCACGGCCACCGCGTCGAGGATGTGCAAAGAATCCTTGGCCGGGATGTAGGCGCGCTTGGCGATGTGGGCGCCGACGGCCAGGAAGGCGGCATCGAAGCCGCCGTCCTTCATCGTCTGCGCGATGTCGGCAACCTTGGTGTCGAGCCGCACCTCGACGCCCAGGTCCACGATGCGCTGCATCTCGGCGTCGAGCACGTCGCGCGGCAGGCGGTACTTGGGGATGCCGAAGCGCATCATGCCGCCCAGCTGCGGGCCGGCTTCGAAGACCGTGACGCGGTGGCCCTGGCGGCGCAACTGGTAGGCCGCCGACATCCCCGAGGGCCCGCCGCCGACGACCAGCACGTGCTTGCCCGTCTGTTGCGCCGGGGGCGTGAAGCGCCAGCCCTGCTTCAGCGCCTCGTCGCCCAGGAAGCGCTCGACCGAGTTGATGCCCACCGCCTCGTCGATGCGGCCGCGGTTGCAGGCCCCTTCGCACGAGTGATAGCAGACGCGGCCCATGACGGCCGGGAAGGGGTTGTCGCGCGTCAGGTGGCGCCAGGCGGCCTCGTAGTCGCCGCTTTCGGCGTGGTAGAGCCAGCCCTGGATGTCCTCGCCAGCGGGGCAGGTGCTGTTGCAGGGCGGCAGGCGGTCGACGTAGAGCGGGCGCTCGCTGCGCCAGGTGCCGGTCTTGTTGGCCAGCGACGAGCCGGGGTCGAGCGTGATGGCGAAGGGTTTTTGCATCGTCATGCGCTCACCTTGTCGGTCAGGGCTTCGTCGATCAACTTGAAGCGGCGGATGTTGCGGTCGGCATCGGCCTGGATGCGGGCCAGCATCTCGGGGTGGCCCTGGGCGCCGAAGAGGTGCGCGAAGCGCCTCTGCGGCAACAGGTAATCCTGCACCGGCACGCGGTGGCGGATCTTCGTCACCGCGGTGACTTCGCCGTGCTCGGCCTCGAAGACCGGGAACAAGCCGGTCTCGCGCGCCAGCCGCGCCAGCCGGATGGTGTCGTGGCTGGCCGAGCCCCAGCCCAGCGGGCACGGCACCAGGATGTGCAGGTAGCGCGCGCCGTGGATGCCCATCGCCTTGTCGACCTTGGCCTCGAGGTCGCGCAGGTCGGCCACGGTGGCGGTGGCCACGTAGGGGATCTCGTGCGCCATCGCGATCAGCGGCAGGTTCTTGCCCTGGCCCCGTTCGGCGCCGGGCCGCGGGCCGACAGCCATCGTGGTGGCGGTGCGCGCGGCGTAAGGCGTGGCCGAACTGCGCTGCACGCCGGTGTTCATGTAGGCCTCGTTGTCGTAGCAGATGTAGAGCACGTCGTCGTTGCGCTCGAACATGCCGCTCAGGCAGCCGAAGCCGATGTCGGTGGTGCCGCCGTCGCCGCCCTGGGCCACGACGCGCACGGGGTTGTGCGTCTGGCCGGCCTTGATGGCCTTGATCTTCAGCGCTGCCGCCACGCCGGTGCCCACCGCTGCGGCGTTGCCGAACAGCGAGTGGATCCAGGGCAGTTGCCACGACGTTTCCGGGTAGGGCGTGCTGAAGACCTCCAGGCAACCGGTGGCGTTGACCGCGATCAGCTGATTGGCGGTGGCGCGCATCGCCGCGTCGATGGCGTAGCGCGCGCCCAGCGCTTCGCCGCAACCCTGGCAGGCGCGGTGGCCGCTGGTGAGCGAGTTGCTGCGCTCGCTGCTGGACTGCACGCTGCGCTGCTCCGGCGCCAACAGGCGGTTGCCGACGGTGAAGGTGCCGGTCTGGTAGAACTTGACGGGGGCCGACGACCGCCGGGCCGCCCCAAGGTCGTCAAGCGCCCCCTCGGGGGGCCGCGAACGAAGTGAGCTGGGGGTAGGGTTCATTCAGGCCACCTTCGAAGCCACGGTGCCGACGTCGCGCAGCAGGTTTTCGGCGATGGGGCCGCTGCGCCGCGTCTGGGCTTCGCGCTCGAGCTGGCGGTTGACGATGCGCCAGTCGAGATCCATGAAGCTCAGCGGCTGCAGCGTGCCGGCGATCGCCTCGAGCAGCGTGCGGTGCAACGAGGACTTGGTGATGGCGCGTCCGCCCAGGCCCGCCACCACCGTGTAGCCGTGCAGTTGCAGGCCCGACAGCGCCAGCCGCACGTCGTTGGACACCACGCCGCCCAGTCCCACGCAAAAACTCTTCTCCAGCACGACGACGTTTTGCGCGCCGTGCAGCGCAGCGCGCACCGCTGCCAGCGGGAAGGGGCGGAACGACTGGATGCCCAGCACGCCGATCGGGATGCCGGCGGCGCGCATCTCGTCGATGGTGTCCTTGAGCGTGCCGATCACCGAGCCCAGCGCAACAACGATGGTGCGGGCGTCTTCGCAGCGGTAGCCGCGCACCAGGCCGCCCGAGCTGCGGCCGAAGCGCTGCCTGAATTCTTCGGCGATGCTTGGGATGAGCTCCAGCGCCGACAGCTGCTTGGCGTGCGCCAGGTAGCGCACTTCCATGAAAGCCTCGGGGCCGACCATGGCGCCGATCGACACCGGCTCGGCCGGGTCCAGCACCTGGCGCGGCTCGTAGGGCGGCAGGAAGGCGTCGACGTCGGCCTGCGCGGGAATGTCCACGCGTTCGTAGGCGTGGGTGAGGATGAAGCCGTCCATGCACACCATCACCGGCATCGAGAGCTCTTCGGCCAGCTTGAAGGCCTGGATGTGGAGGTCCACGGCCTCCTGGTTGCTTTCGGCGAAAAGCTGGATCCAGCCGCTGTCGCGCTGGCTCATGCTGTCGCTGTGGTCGTTCCAGATGTTGATCGGCGCGCCGATGGCGCGGTTGGCCACCGTCATCACGATCGGCAGCCCCAGGCCCGAAGCGTTGTAGACCGCCTCGGCCATGAACAGCAGGCCCTGGCTGGCGGTGGCGGTGTAGCTGCGCGCACCCGCGGCGCTGGCGCCGATGGCCACGCTCATGGCCGCGAATTCGCTCTCGACGTTGATGAACTCGCAAGGCGCGAGCGAGCCGTTCTTGACCCGCTCACCGAGCCCTTCGACGATGTGAGTCTGCGGCGAGATCGGGTAAGCGCAGATGACGTCGGGGCGGCACAGTGCCACCGCCTCGGCCACGGCGGCGGAGCCTTCAACCTGCTTGAGCATGGCTCAGCTCCTGCATCTCGCGCTGCACGAAGTCGTGCGCTTCGCTGGCCGCAGCCACGTTGCCTTCGGCCACTGCGCCGCTGAACTTGTCGCGGATCGCATGCGCCACGGTGTCCAGCGTGATGAGGCCGGACAGCGCCGCAAAGCCCCCCAGCAGGACGGCATTGGGCAAAGGCCGCCCAAGGTGCCTGATGGCGATCTCGGTCGCCGGCACCGTGATCAGCCGCTGTGCCTGGTAGCGCGCTTCGATGTCGGCCAGCCCCAGCTCGTGAAAGCTGCGCCGGCTGTTGATGAGCACATAGCCGTCGGGCTGCAGGCCCTGGAAGACGTCGACCTGGTGCAGCAGCGTCGCGTCCTGCACGATCAGCACATCGGGCGCAAGGATCGGCTCGCGCAGGCGGATGGCGGTGTCGCTGATGCGGCAGAAGGCCACCACGGGCGCGCCGGTGCGCTCGGAGCCGAAGCTCGGGAAAGCCTGGGCGTGGCGCCCCTGCTCGAAGGCCGCCACCGACAGCAACTCGGCGGCCGTCACGACGCCCTGGCCGCCGCGGCCATGGATACGGATCTGCAGCATCCAGGGCCTCCTGAGCCGGGTGGATACGGCTCATTGTTGGTGGCCCGCCGGCTCGCGCCTTTGCGCAGTGTCAAGTCATGACGCCATGAAAGGCTGGCGGGCGACTCGCGGTCGACCACCCGCCCGGGGCGACAGCAAAGCCCGGTGCCCGCCACCCCATCGTGCAGGCTCCGATGGGCTGGATCGCCCGCTCGCCGTTGGCCACGGCCGTCTCGCGCGCCGGCGGCGTGGGCATCATCGGGACCTCGTCGGGCGAGACCGCCAACGGCCTGAGCGAGATCACGCAGATGGTGGCCAGCGACCTGCCCTTCGGCGTCAAGCTGCCGATCCGTTTCTTGAAGCACGACGCCATGCTGCGCTTCGGCTGCGAGGCCGGCATCCGCTTCATCACCACATCGGCCGCCAGCCCGGCCAACTTCATTGCGCCGCTGAAGGCCGCCGACACGCAGCCGTTGCACCAGACCGGCCTGCTGGCGGCGGATGCCTTCGCCGGCATCCAGCAGGTCTGCTTCGGCGGCGAAGTGAACGCTGCGCCGGCGCTGGCCGGGCAGTCGGCGGGGCTGATCCACGGCGTCAAGAGCGTGCAGGCCATCATCGACCAGACGGTGGCGCAGTTCTTCGACAGCACAGGGCGCCTGGCCGCACTGGCCGCACTGGCCGCACTAGCCGCGGCGCGGCATTTCTAAGCAGCCGCGGCGCGGCATTTCCAAGGCGCGCCAGCCCTGGTTCGAGCTGCGTGAAGACCTGATCGACACGACCCTCGGTGAGCGCGGCGGCCGGCCGCGCGGCCGTTCACGGCTTCACGATATTGAAGACCGTGGTCCTTGAGCTGCCGGCGCCGAACAGCGAATAGTCTGCCTTGGTCGGATCGGCGGCGTTGACGCCGCCCGTGCCTTGCGCCACGGTGGTGAAGCGCGCCCCCGGGGCGGTGATCTGCGCCTTGCCGAAATAAGACGCCGCCTGCGCCGCGAAGGACAGCCGCAGCTGATAGTTGCCGGGCGCCAGCGCAGCGAAGTCGAACGGGAACGACGCGATGCAGGGCGGGTTCTTCACCGTCATGACCTGGCAGCCGTTGGACTGGCCCAGGAAAGTCATCGTGGTGGCGAAGATCGTGACCCCGGCGCCGGTGCGAATGCTGACATCGATCGAACGGGGAATGGCCGCGCCCGAGGCTCCGACCGACGTGTCGCGCGTGAGCCGGATGGCGCCCAGTGCGGCCGCCGGGTCGACCCGGCCCGAGCCCAGGTCCTGGTTGCACGGCTGGGCGGGGCATTGATCCTGGGTCGCGTTGGCCGGGATCGGCATCGCGGTGCGGAAGAGCTGGTCGCGGACCTGGGCGGTCGTCATCGGCCCGTACTTGGCCAGCATAAGCGCCACCGTGCCGGTGACCCAGGGCGCAGAAAACGAAGTCCCGGTCGCACCGGCTGTCCCCGCCACGTCCACCCCCGGGGCGGCGATGTTGACCCAGAAGCCGAAATTCGTCGGCATGAACGGGCCGTCCCAGCGCTTGTCCTTCTCGTCGGTGTTGCCGACGGCGATCACGTTGACATGCGCTGCCGGGAACACGCGAGTCGACGTGCCCTCGTTGCCGGCGGCCGCGACGATGATCACACCGGCGTTCTGGATCACGTTGAGCGCGTTGAGCATCCACGCCGTCTGCCTGAAGCCGCCGAGGCTGAGGTTGACGATCTTCGCGCCGGCGTTGGCCGCCTCCACCATGCCCGCGACGGCGGTGCTCTCGTCGCCGACCTGGTTGGCGTTGAGAACCTTGGCGACAAACAGCGTCGCCTTGGGTGCGGTGGCCTGCGCGATGGCGGCGACGGTGGTGCCGTGGTTGCCACCATGATCGTCGATAGGCAGCGCGCCGGGCGTGATGAAGTTCGAGCCGACCACCATGCCGGGGAACAGCGTCGAGCCACCGATGAATCCGACGGCCATGCCGGTGTCGAGGACGCCGATCGTCACGCCCTGGCCTTCGCCGTAGTTGTGCGCGGTGGCCAGGTCCAGCACCTGGGTGAAGTTGACGTCGGTGCAAAACGGGTTGCCGGCTGCGCAGCTGCTCTTGCCTTGAAGCACGGACTCGGCTTCCGCGAACAGCACCTCGCTGCGCGCGGCCAGTACGGCGGTGGCCGCCACCACCGTGGCTGCGTCGAAGGCACCCAGGCCAAACTGGTAGCAGTTGCCGATCAACGCCATGCTGCCCACCGGCGTGGCGCCGGCGAGCTGGCCGATCGCCTTCACGGTGGCGTAGGGCGTGCCGGCGGTGAAGCAGGCATTGACCCGGCCGCCGACGATCGGTGCGCCGCTGGTGGGGTCGGTGGTGATGTTGGCCAGCGCAGGCGGGGCGACCGCCAGCGGCGCGTCGGCCGGCACCACCGCCAGCGCCGCCACGGGCGACAGCGTGCGCCGCAGGCTGCCGCGGGTGGCAAACGAGACGCGCAGACCCACCGTGCCTTCAATGGCCTGGCTGATGACGACCTGGCCCGAGTAGATGCCGTCGCCGGCCTTGAGGTCGCCGGCGTTGCCACTGTCGTTGAGCAGCCCCAGCACGGTGGCCTGCCCGCCAGGCTCGACCCGCTGCACATTGACGCTGCCGGGGATCACGTTGACGGCGCTCACCAAGGCGCGCACGGTGACGGTGGTGGCCACGCCCTGGGCTACCGCGGCGGGCGCGAGCAAGGGCGAAGCCACGCCCTGCGCCCACGCCCAGGCGCTGCTGAGCAGCAGCAGCGCGGTGATGGCGCCACGGGCAAGGTTGACGCGATCGGTCTTGCGGGGGGTGCGCTTCACGACCGCTGCTCCGCGCCGTCGCCAGGGGTGCCGCGGTTATCGCCGCCGCGGTCGGCGCGCGCCCGTCTCAGGGCCAGCACCGCCAGCCCGACCAGCAGCGCAGCACCCGTGGACAGTTCGGGCACGACACTGACACTCAGATCGTCGATGACAAAGGATGCGCCGCCCTGCTCGCCGGTGATCACCAGCCTTGTGAAGCCTGCGCCAGCGCCCAGATCGATGCGCTCGTTGGGGCTCGAACCGGCCACGCCGGACAGCGCCATGTTGCTCGAGAAGAGCGAGTGGGCCGTTGCCACCAGGTTGCCTCCGCCATCGAAGGCGGTCAGCGTCAGCGGCGCGTTGTAGGTGAAGAATGCCGACGCCAGCGTCACCGATGAATTAAAGACGATCTGCATCGCGCCGCCGTCGTCGCTGGCGACGTTGCTGCCGCCATGCGGCGGGAACTCGAACTCGTTCAGGCTGACGCCGCTGGTCAACACCACCGCGTTCGAGAAAGCCAGGCCCGGGATCTGGGCCGCCAGCGTGGTGCCGTCAGCCAAGCCCTCAAAGCCGGTCGAGGACTGAGCCTGCGCAACCTGCGCACCCCATGCGCCCAGGACCACGACCAGGACCCACGTGAATCGGGACATCGGATTACCTCTGAGGTTGTGCCGCGCGCTCACGGCTTGACGGCCAAGGAACTGCGTCCATGCTACTGCTGGATGTTCTGCCTGTACACGTGGGCGCTAGGGGGCAAGCCTGCGCGGGGCCGGGCAGGGACTTGTGCCACGATGAGCGCCGTTGTCAGCGCGGCGACCCCGGCGCTGTGGCCGCATCGCTGTGGCCGCATCGCTGTGGTTGAAGCGCGCCCGTTCTGAGGCAGCATTCGGGCACCCCTTCTTGACGCAGAGACCATGACCATGAAGACCAAGATCACCGAGATGTTCGGCATCCAGCACCCCATCATCCAGGGCGGCATGCACTACGTCGGATTCGCCGAACTGGCCGCCGCGGTGTCCAACGCCGGCGGCCTGGGCATCATCACCGGCCTGACGCAGCGCACGCCCGAGTTGCTGGCCGGCGAGATCAAGCGCTGCCGCGAGATGACCGACAAGCCCTTCGGCGTCAACCTGACCTTCCTGCCCATCCTGACCTCACCCGACTACCCGGGCTACATCCGCGCCATCATCGACGGCGGGATCAAGGTCGTCGAGACCGCCGGCAACAACCCGCAGAAGTGGCTGCCGGCGCTGCACGAAGCCGGCATCAAGGTCATCCACAAGTGCACCTCGGTGCGCCACTCGCTCAAGGCCCAGAGCATCGGTTGCGACGCGGTCAGCGTCGACGGCTTCGAGTGCGGCGGCCACCCGGGCGAGGACGACGTGCCCAACTTCATCCTGCTGCCGCGCGCGGCCGACGAGCTGAAGATTCCGTTCGTGGCTTCTGGCGGCATGGCCGACGGTCGTTCGCTGGTGGCAGCGCTGGCGCTGGGCGCGCAGGGCATGAACATGGGCACGCGCTTCATCGCGACGAAGGAGGCACCGGTGCACGACAACGTCAAGCAGGCCATCGTGGCGGCCAGCGAACTCGACACGCGGCTGGTGATGCGCCCGCTGCGCAACACCGAGCGCGTGCTGCGCAACGCCGCCGTCGACCGGCTGCTGGAGAAAGAGCGAGAACTCGGCGCGAGCCTGAAGTTCGAGGACATCGTCGAGCAGGTCGCCGGCGTCTACCCGCGCATCATGAAAGAAGGCGACATGGATGCCGGCGCGTGGTCGTGCGGCATGGTGGCAGGCCTGATCCACGACGTGCCGACGGTCAAGGAGCTGATCGACCGCATCATGGCCGAGGCCCACGCCATCATCCACCAGCGGCTGGCCGGCTTTGCCGCCAGCTGATCGGGAGCGCAGCCGCATGGCCTACCAACGCATCACGCTCGACTTCGACGGCCCGGTGGCCGTGCTGCGCCTGAACCACCCGCAGGTGCTGAATGCCATCGGCCAGCAGATGCTGGCCGAGTTGAATGACGCGGTGCGCGAAGTCGCCGACCCGGCGCATGGCGCGCGCTGCCTGCTGCTGACGGGCCAGGGGCCCGCTTTCTGCTCCGGCGCCAACCTGGCCGACGACACGCCGCGTCCGCCGGGCCAGTTGCCGGGCGACACGCTGCGCTCGGGCTACCACCCGGTGCTGCTGGCGCTGCGCGACCTGGAGATGCCGATGGTCTCGGCCGTGCACGGCGCCGCCGCCGGCATCGGCATGAGCCTGGCCATCATGGCCGACATGGTCTGCGCGTCGCGCCAGGCCTACTTCCTGCAAGCCTTCGCGCGCATCGGCCTCATCCCCGACGGCGGTGCGACCTTCCTGCTGCCGCGCCTGATCGGCTGGGGCCGAGCGATGGAGCTGTCGCTGATGGCCGAGAAACTGCCCGCCGACAAGGCGCTGGAGTGGGGGCTGGTCAACCGCCTGTACGACGATGCCCAAGCCCTGATGGCGGGTGCGATGGCGATTGCCCGCCAACTGGCGCACGGCCCGCGCTCGCTGGCCCTGATGCGGCGCGCGTACTGGGATTCGCCCAGCAATTCCTTCGAGCAGCAGATCGACCTCGAAGCGCGGCTGCAGCGGCAGGCGGGGCGGTCAGAGGATTTCAAGGAAGGGGTGGCGGCGTTTCTGGCAAAACGGCCGGCGCGTTTCGACGGGCGGTGACCTGACCCGTCGAGACCTCCCGCCAGGCTACTTGCGCTTCGGCCGCAAGGCCGCCGAGGGCAGCGGCACCAGACTGGCCGGCAGCCCGGGTGGGTTGGGGACATGCAGCTTCTTCGGTTTCTTGACTTCCTTGTTGCCGTTCTTGCCCTTGCTCATGTGCACTGCTCCGTGATGGGTGAGATCGCATCATGCGCCCTGGGCACGCGGGAGGTCCGCGCCGGGCCGCAGATGGCGCAGATGGCGCAGATGGCACAGCCAGCGCCGGGCGCCGGGATCTGACCCGTGTCGACGCTGAGAATCGACAATACGGGCGATCACCCTTCGGCACAGTGCCTCTGACCGCTTGGGTCCTGCGCTGGCGCATTTGACCGCAACGCGGCGTTGGCCACCAAGAGATCTTTCCGCAGATGCCGAGCCCGCACCCGATCGCGCCGGTGCCTCAGTGTGGCGTGCGCAAGGAGCAGCCGCTCGAGATGGTTTCCCGCGCCCTGCGCGCGCCGCTGCCCCGGGGCCCAGGGCTGCCGCACCCAGGTGTTCAAGTTCATCTCGCTCGATCACACCCACCCGATGATCCAGGTCGCGGAGAGCCGCCCGCCCAAGCAGATCGCATCAGCGCCGGCGCAGATCGAGGCCCTGCGCAGTGCTGCGCCATCCGTCAAGAGCGGCTGGAGCGCCTGCCGCAAGGCCAGGCCTGGACCGGCCACGCTGCTAGGTCGGCAAGCCATGTTTCAATGCGTGTCATGGATCTGCGCAACCCGGCGGTCTCGCCGCTGTACCTGCTGGAACGCTTCGACGCCGGCATCGTCAACCTCGACGCCAGGCGCCACGTGGTGGCGATGAACGACTTTGCCCGCCGCGTGCTGCCGGTCGACGAGATGCTGCCCTTCGACCGCCTGGTGCTGAGCTTCCACCCCGAACGCTCGAAGCCGAAGGTCGAGTTCCTGCTCGACCAGGCGGCGCGCTGCCCGGCGGCGAGCACGCCGCCAATGACGATGATCATCAACATCCCCGAACGGGTGCTGCTGATCAAGGTGACCCGGCTCAGCGACGCCCGGCAGCAGGCCGCCGGCTACACGCTGGTGTTCTACGACATCACCGAGCTCGTGGCCTCGCCCGACAGCGCCGGCACGCGGTCCGACGCACGGCGACGGCTGCTGAAGATTCCCACCGTATCCAACCAGCACATCGCGCTGCTCGACGTGGCCGACGTACTGGCGATCCAGAGCGACGGCCACTCCACCCACGTGCGCACCGCCGGCGGCACGCAAAGCTGCAACCTGAGCATCGGCGACCTGGAAACCCGGCTCGACCCCGAGCAGTTCCTGCGCGTGCACCGCAGCCACCTCGTCAACCTGGGCGCGGTGACGCAGATCCTGCGCGACGACGGCCGCATGGGGTTGCAGCTTGGCGCTGGCCTGCAGGTGCCGGTGTCGCGCACCAGCGCCGCGGCCGTGCTGACGCGGTTGGGCGTGCTGGCCTAGGGTTTCACCGGCCCCGGGACTTTCCCTGATCGCCGAGCGGCGCCTTTCTGTCGGCGACGCTTCGTGCTGCCCAGGCCGCGTTTCGTGCGCTGGCGCGGCGGTTCACGGCGGTCGTCACCCATACCTTCGCAAAACAGAAGGACATTGCGTCGCATCAAGAATCAGGGCCGCTCGAAACCCGCGAAAAAGCACCGAGGAGACCAGCCGATGATTCCACCCGCCTTCGACTACCACGTGCCCAGGACCGTGGGTGAAGCCATCACTCTGCTGGGCACGCTGGGCAGCGACGCCAAGCTGCTGGCCGGCGGCCACAGCCTGCTGCCGATGATGAAGCTGCGCTTTGCCCAGCCGGCGCACCTGATCGACCTCAACCGCATCCCCGAGTTGCGCGGCATCAGTCAGGACGGCGCGAACATCGTCATCGGCGCCATGACGGTCGAAAACGAACTCATCGCGAGCCCGCTGCTGCAGGCCCGGCTGCCGCTGCTGAGCGAGGCCGCCAAGCTCATCGCCGACCCGCAGGTGCGCAACCGCGGCACCATCGGCGGCGACATCGCACACGGCGACCCGGCCAACGACCACCCGGCGCTGGCCATCGCCATCGACGCCACGTTCACGCTGCAGGGCCCGCAGGGCCGGCGCGACGTGAAGGCCGACGCCTTCTTCCACGGCACCTACCTGACGGCGCTGGCCGAAGACGAGATCCTCGTCGCCATCCGCGCCCCGGCGTTCACGGCCGGCACCGGCTGGGCCTACGAGAAGCTCAAGCGCAAGACCGGCGACTGGGCCACCGCCGGCGCCGCCGTCGTGCTGCGCCTGAGCGCCGGCTCGGTGAGCCACGTGCGCATCGCGCTGACCAACGTCGCACCGGCCGCGCTGCGCGCCGTGGCTGCAGAGCAGGCGCTGCTCGGCCAGCCGCTGAGCGAAGCATCGATCCAGGCCGCCGCCACTGCGGCGATGGCCGCCACCGACCCCGCCGCCGACCTGCGCGGCGACGTCGAATACAAGACCGCGATGGCCGGCGAAATGCTCAAGCGCGCGATCCGGGCCGCCGCGGCCCGTGCGAAGTAAGGAGACACACGACATGGCAAAGAAACTCATCAGCGTCAAGGTCAACGGCCGCACGCAGGAAAAGGCGGTCGAGCCGCGCACGCTGCTCGTGCACTTCCTGCGCGAGGAACTGCACCTCACCGGCGCCCACATCGGTTGCGAGACCAGCCACTGCGGCGCCTGCACGGTGGACATCGACGGCCAGAGCGTGAAGGCCTGCACCCACCTCGCGGTGCAGTGCGACGGCAGCGAGGTGCTGACGGTCGAGGGCCTGGCGCAAGGCCCCGTGCTGCATGCCGTGCAGGAAGGCTTCTACAAGGAACACGGCCTGCAGTGCGGCTTCTGCACCCCGGGCATGCTGATGCGCGCCTACCGCTTCCTGCAGGAGAACCCGGCCCCGAGCGAGGCCGAGATCCGCGCCGGCATGGCCGGCAACCTGTGCCGCTGCACGGGCTACCAGAACATCGTCAAGGCCGTGCAGTACGCGGCCGCGAAGCTGCAACAAGACCAGAAGGTGACCGCATGAGCTCGCAGAACCGCTTCAAGAGCGAATACCCCCTCGGGGGGACGGCGCGCAGCGCCAAGGGGGTCCTATGAACGCACCGGACAAGGACGCACTCGACCGCATGGCCGCCCTGCAGGGCATGGGCGACAGCCGCCTGCGCAAGGAAGACGCCCGCTTCATCCAGGGCAAGGGCAACTATGTCGACGACATCAAGATGCCCGGCATGCTGCACATGGACATCGTGCGCAGCCCCTACGCCCATGCCCGCATCAAGAGCATCGACAAGAGCGCGGCGCTGAAGGTGCCCGGCGTCATCGCCGTGCTCACCGCCGACGACCTGAAGCCGCTGAAGCTGCACTGGATGCCCACGCTCGCCGGCGACGTGGCCGCCGTGCTGGCCGACGAGAAGGTGCATTTCCAGATGCAGGAGGTGGCGGTCGTCATCGCCGAAGACCGCTATGCCGCGGCCGACGGCGTCGAAGCCGTGCAGGTGGAATACGAAGAGCTGCCGGTCGTCATCGACCCCTACGAGGCGCTCAAGCCCGACGCCCCGGTGCTGCGCGAAGACCTGGCCGGCAAGACCAGCGGCGCCCACGGCCCGCGCGAGCACCACAACCACATCTTCACCTGGAGTGCGGGTGACGAAGCGGCGACGAGCGCCGCTTTCGCCGCCGCGCCGGTGACGGTGGCGGAGCACATCTTCTACCCGCGTGTGCATCCCTGCCCGCTGGAAACCTGCGGCTGCGTCGCCAGCTTCGACCCCGTGCGCGGCGAGCTCGTCACCTACATCACGAGCCAGGCGCCGCACATCGTGCGCACCGTCGTCTCGCTGCTCTCGGGCATCCCCGAAAGCAAGGTGCGCATCGTCAGCCCCGACATCGGCGGCGGCTTCGGCAACAAGGTC
>JANMVM010000384.1:0-9974 GCA_031392695.1 Rubrivivax sp. | reverse complement strand
CGAGCGAGGCCAACGGGGGCTGTTCCTTGCCGGCCACGCAGAGGGCCTGCGCCATGGCTTTGAGGTCATGCGCTGCGATGGCGCGGAACACGCCGTCCGAAACCGCTACCCGCTCCATAGCGGTCCACACTGCCTGCGCCTGTTTGGCGGCCTCGCCCTGCTGCAGCGGCGGCTGCAGGCCGCGCTGGCGCCGCTGGGCCACCGCGTGCAGATGGCCGCCGCGCCCAGCGCGCTGGGCGCGGCGCTGTTGGCGCAGTGGCACCCGCGGGGTCGGGGTGACCTGGTGCAGGGCGCGCACGCCACGGGCCTGCCTGCGTTGCAGGCCCTGCTCATGCGGGCCCCGGTCGGGCTGCTCGGCGCCGGCCGCGAGCACGCCGACGCGCTGCAGGGCATGGGCCTGCACACGCTGTTCGACCTGCGCGCGCTGCCGCGTGCCGGCCTGGCGCGGCGCTTCGGCGCCGGCCTGCTCGACGAGCTCGACCGCGCGCTGGGCCAGCAGGCCGACCCGAGGCACGCGCTGGAACTGCCCGCCCGCTTCGACAGCCGGCTCGAACTCTTCGCCCACGCCGACACCACCGATCAGGTGCTGCACGGCGCCAGCGTGCTGCTGGCGCGCCTGGTGGCATGGGCGCAGGCGCGCCACGCGCGCGTGGCGGCCTTCACGCTGCGCATGCTGCACGAGAAGGCCCGCCACACGAGCACGCCGGCGACCGAGTTGCGGGTCGAACTGGCCGAGCCCGCGCTCGACGCAGCCCACCTGCAAAGCCTGCTGCGTGAAAGGCTGGCGCGCCTGGAGCTGATCGCGCCCACGCTTGACCTGCAGCTGCTGTGCAGCCATCTCGTGGCCGGCCACGTGCCCAACGGGGAGCTCTTCCCGACCCGCGTCAGCGAGGCCGAGGGCCTGACGCGGCTGCTGGAGCGCCTGCGCGCACGCCTGGGCGACGAGCAGGTGCTGCGCCTGGTGCCGGTGGCCGACCACCGCCCGGAACACGCCAGCCGTGCCGTGCCGGCGCGGGGCGCAGCGCCCACGGGCCCCTGCATGGCGACGGCCGCAACTGGGCTGCCTTTGCACCGCCCGGCCTGGCTGCTGCCCGAGCCGATGCCGCTGGCCGAGCGCGAAACCCTGCCCCTGCTCGAAGGCCGGCCGCTGCAACTGGTCAGCGGCCCCGAACGCATCGAAACCGGTTGGTGGGACGGCGACAGCGTGGCGCGCGACTACTTCATCGCGCAGGCCGAAGACGGCTCGCTGGTCTGGGTCTACCGCGGCCGCCTGCCGACCGCACCGGGCAAGCCCGACGAGCCCACCTGGTACCTGCAGGGCCGCTTCGCCTGAGCGCCGTGCGGGCGCTGCGCGGCGTGCGATAGTCGCGCCCCGTGTACGAAGTCGATCCCTTCCCCAGGCCTTCCTGGCGCCGCCGCCTGAGGGTGTTGTTGCTGGCCGTGGCTACGGCCAGCACGATCTTGCTGTTCATCCTGGTGCGCCAGGCTTCGTTCCTGCGCCCGCCGCCGCCACCGCCGCCCGACGCATCGCGCTGCGCGGCCGGGCAGACCAGCGGCTGCGTCGGTGGCATGGCCAGCATCATCATGGCACCGGCCCCGCTGCCGGCCGCTTCGGCGCCGCGCTGACCGCAGCGCGTTCGACTCAGCCCTCGCGCGAGAAATCGCGCTCGGGCCTTCGCCAGCCACGCGAGTCCTACCGGACTCGCCTGCGCGGGCTCAGGGCGCCGAGACGTAGTTGGCCGGCACCCATTCGTAGCCCTTGCCGTCGGCGCGCAGCTGGCCGATGCCCGGGAACGAGACGTGCGCCACGGCCACGAAGTAGCCCTTCTTCGCCGCGTCGGCGTAGTTCTTCCGGCGCTGCGGCGCGGCGGCTTTCGAGTCGGTGTCGAACTGGATCGTCGTGCTGGGCATCGCGAACTGCACCGCCGCGACGTGCATCAGGTCGCCCCAGACGACGAGCTTGTGGCCCTGGCTCTCGACCGCGTAGATGGTGTGGCCGGGTGTGTGGCCGCGGGCCGGGATGGCACGGATGCCGGGCACCAGCTCGGTCTCGCCGTCGAAGGGCTTGAGCCTGCCGGCGTCGACATAGGGCTTGAGCGAGGCCCTTGCGCCCTGGAAGAAGCCCTTGGCGTCGGCCGGTGCCTTGTCCATGTTCTCCTGCGCCAACCAGAAGCCGCCTTCGCGCACGTCGGCGCGCACCACGGCGTTGGGGAACGCCATCTTGCCCTCGGCCATCAGGCCGCCGACGTGATCGGGGTGCATGTGGGTGATGTAGATCTCGTCGACCTGTTCGGGCTGGTAGCCGGCCGACTTGAGGTTGGCCAGCAACTTGCCGAGCGTGGGACCGAAGAGGCCGGCGGCGCCGGTGTCGATGAGCACCAACTTGGCGCCGGTGTGGATGAGGTAGCCGTTGACCGAGGTCTCCACCGGCGCCTTCAGATAGGCGCGCGCCAGCAGCGCTTCGATGCGCGCCGGCTGGTTGTTGGTGAGCAGCTTGTCCACCGGCAGCACCACGGTGCCGTCGGACAGCGCGGTGACCTGGAAGCTGCCCAGCATCATGCGGTACCAGCCGGGCGCCTGGCCCTTGGCCATCGGCACCTGGGCCTGGGCCCATGGCGACAGCAACAGCAGCGCGGCCAGGCCAGCAGCGGCCGTGGCGTGCGAGATCTTCGACATCGGGAACTCCTCGTGTTTTGACGAGGCGCGACGCTAACCCAAATGCGCCCGGGCTGCTGGCCCCTCAGGCCGGCTGCAAGACCTTCAGCAGCCACTGCTGCAGTGCCTGCACCTCTTCGATGCACACCGAGTGTTCCATCGGGTAGTCGTGCCATTCCAGCGGCTGGCCCAGGCCTTTGAGCAGGTCGCGCCCGGCGGCGCCGCGCGCCAGCGGCACCACGCCGTCGTTGCGGCCGTGGGCCAGGAACAGCGGCGTCAGCACGTTGGCGTCGTGGCGCTCGGCGGCGGTGGTGGCGGCCAGCGGCAGGTAGCCCGACAGGCCTGCCAGGCCGGCCAGACGCGCCGGGTAGCGCAGACCGGCGCCGAGCGTCACCGCGCAGCCTTGCGAAAAGCCCGCCAGCACGATGCGCTGCGCCGGCATGCCGCGCGCGACTTCGCGGTCGACGAGCCGGTGCACCGCGGCCATCGATTCGCGCAGCCCGGCCTCGTCCTCGCGGCGCACGAGGTCGGCGCCCAGGATGTCGTACCAGGCGCGCATGGCGTGCCCACCGTTGATGGTCACCGGCCGCACCGGCGCGCGCGGGAAGAGGTAGCGCACGGGGCCCACGGCGGCGAGCCGGAGCTCGTCGGCCATGGCCAGGAAGTCGGTGCCGTCGGCGCCCAGGCCGTGCAGGATGATGACCGTCGCCGCGGGCTCAGCACCCGGGTGCAGTTCGATGGTTTGCAGATCCATGGGACTCCTCAATTCGATCTCGATTCACGTCCACGCTTCGACTTGAAGCGCGCGATCAAGTGGCAGCGCGGATCCGGCTCCGCCGGTCCGCCGCTGCCGCCCCCCTCAAGGGGGTGCGGCCGCAGGCCGCTGCCGGGGGTTGGGCTCAATACGTCAGGCCCATCGCCGAGCGCACGTCCTTCATGGTCTGGCGTGCCACCGTGCGCGCGCGCTCGGTGCCCATCTCGACGATCCAGTGCACCTGCTTGGGGTTGGCCAGGTAGCCTTCGGCGCGCTCGCGCCAGGGCTGCTGCTCCTGGACGATGGCGTCGATCACCGGCTGCTTGCACTCCAGGCAGCCGATGCCGGCGCTCTTGCAGCCCTTGACGACCCAGTCCTGCGTCGCGGCGTCGCTGTAGAGCTTGTGGAACTGCCACACCGGGCACTTGTCGGGGTCGCCGGGGTCGGTGCGGCGCACCCGCGCCGGGTCGGTGACCATGCCGCGGATCTTCTTCGTCACATCGGCCGGCTCGTCGCGCATGAGCACCGCGTTGCCGTAGCTCTTGCTCATCTTGGTGCCGTCCAGGCCGGGCAGGCGCAGCACCTCGGTGTGCAGCGCCTGCGGCTCGGTGAGGATGCTCTTGCCGGCGCCCTTGAGGTGGCCCAGCAGCAGCTCGGTGTCATCGTCGGTCCAGCCCGCCACGCCGCCGGCCGCGCGCCTGACGATGCCCTCGCCCTTGGCCAGCGCCTGCGCGTCGCCGGTCTCGCCGAAGGCCTTGCGCTGCTTGGCGACGTAGCGCGCGTCGTCCTTGCTCAGCTTGGCCAGCGCGGCGGCGACGCGGGTCTCGAAATCGGCTGCGCGGCCGTACAGGTTGTTGAAGCGCCGCGCGACCTCACGCGTCAGCTCTACATGCGAGGACTGGTCCTCGCCCACCGGCACGTGGTTGGCGCGGTAGATCAGGATGTCGGCGGCCTGCAGCAGCGGGTAGCCGAGAAAGCCGTAGGTCGCGAGGTCGCGGTCCTTGAGCTTGTCGATCTGGTCCTTGTAGGTCGGCACGCGTTCGAGCCAGCCCAGCGGCGTGCCCATGGCCAGCAGCGTAAACAGTTCGGCATGCTCGGGCAGGCGGCTCTGGATGAACATCGTGCAACGCTCGGGGTCGAGGCCGGCGGCGATCCAGTCGATGACCATGTCGTAGACGTAGCGCTCCATGACCTCGCGCTCTTCGTAGTGCGTGGTCAGGGCGTGCCAGTCGGCGACGAAGTAGAAGCATTCGTGCTCGTCTTGCAGGCGCACCCAGTTCTTCAGGGCACCGTGGTAGTGGCCCAGGTGCAGGGCGCCGGTGGGGCGCATGCCGGACAGGACTCTCGATCGCATGGAGGTGACAGCCAAGTTGAGGACGGGCAGGTGAACGACGGGCGCGATTGTCTCAGGTGCGCCTACACTGCCGGCCGCCATGGACAAGCGCATCGTCATCCTGATCTCCGGTCGCGGCTCCAACATGGAGGCCATCGTGCAGCGCTGCGCCGAACAGCGCTGGCCGGCCGCGGTGGTGGCCGTGATCGCCAACCGCGCCGACGCCGGCGGGCTGCTGTACGCCGCGGCGCGCGGCATCGCCACCGCCGTCGTCGACCACCGGGGGCATGCCACGCGCGAAGCCTTCGACGCCGAGCTGGCGCGCGTGATCGACATCTTTGCGCCGGATCTGGTGGTGCTGGCCGGCTTCATGCGCATCCTGGGCGCCGCCTTCGTGCGGCGCCACGAAGGCCGCCTGCTCAACATCCACCCCTCGCTGTTGCCGGCCTTCCCGGGCCTGCACACCCACCGCCGTGCGCTGCAGGCCGGCTGCAAGGCGGTGGGCGCCAGCGTGCACCTGGTGACGCCGGAGCTGGACCACGGCCCGATCGTGATGCAAAGCGTGGTGCCGGTGCGACCCGGCGACGACGAGCACACGCTGGCCGCCCGTGTGCTGGCCACCGAGCACGTCATCTACCCGCAGAGCGTGCGCTGGTTCGTCGAAGGCAAGCTGCGCGTGGACGGCGGCCTGGTGCAGCAGACCGAGGGCGCGTCGCAGGTCTTGATCTAGTCCGGCAGGTGCGCAAAGCGCGGGCGCGCGATGCCGTCGATGGTCAGCTCTTCGAAGAACATCGCGTAGGGCCGCACCCAGTCGCCGCTGCGCTTGTCGAGCGGGCGATACAGCACCAGCGGCTCGAGTGTCTCGCTGTGGCGCACGACGCCGAGCAGTTCGTACTCCCCGCCCTTGTAGTGGCGGTAGCGGCCCCGGGCGGCGGCGGGCAAGGCGGGCAGGGCGGGCAGGGCGTCGACAGGTGCATCCATGGGTGGGCAGGATAATCGGCCCCATGCACCCGAACGCCCTGCTCGACCTGACCTCTGAACTTTTGCGCTCCGTGCTCAAGCTCGACTCGCCGGCCGACAGCCTGGTGTCGATGTTCTTCCGCAAGCACCGCGACTTGGGCACGCGCGAGCGCCACACGCTGGCCGAAACCACCTACACCGTGCTGCGCCAGCGGCTGCTCTACCTGCACCTGGCGCAAAACGCCAAGCACGCCGACGGCCCCCTTGAGCGCCGCCTGGCGATCCTGGCCTGGCAGGGCAACGAGGGCTTCCTGCGCGGCGCGCTCAACGCGCAGGAGCAGATCTGGCTGGCCGAGGTGGCCAAGATCGACCGCGCCGCGCTGCCCGAGAAGTTGCGCCACAACCTGCCCGACTGGCTGGCCAATCCGCTGCGCGAGCAACTCGGCGACGAGTTCTGGCCCCTGGTGGACGAGCTGGCGCGCAGCGCGCCGCTCGATCTGCGCGTCAACGCGATGAAGGCCAAGCGCGAGGAGGTGCAGCAGGCGCTGCTGGAGGCCGGCATCGTGGCCGAGCCGACGCCCCATTCGCCCTGGGGCCTGCGCATCCAGGGCAAGCCGGCGCTGAGCAAGCTGGCGCTGTTCACGGGCGGCCATGTCGAGGTGCAGGACGAAGGCAGTCAGCTGCTGGCCCTCATCACCGACGCCAAGCGCGGTGAGATGGTGGTGGACTTCTGTGCCGGCGCCGGCGGCAAGACGCTGGCGCTCGGTGCGTCGATGCGCAACACCGGGCGCCTGTACGCCTTCGACACCTCGGGCCACCGGCTCGATGCGCTCAAGCCCCGGCTGGCGCGCAGCGGTCTGAGCAACGTCCACCCGGCGCAGATCGCGCATGAACGCGACGACCGCGTCAAACGCCTGGCCGGCAAGATCGACCGCGTGCTGGTGGATGCGCCTTGCTCGGGCCTGGGCACGTTGCGCCGCAACCCCGACCTCAAGTGGCGCCAGAGCCCCAAGGCGCTTGAAGAGTTGCAAGCCAAGCAGACCGCCATCCTGGCCAGCGCGTCGCGGCTGCTCAAGCCGGGCGGGCGGCTGGTCTACGCCACCTGCAGCCTGCTGGCGGTCGAGAACGAACGGGTGGCCGAAGCCTTCACGGCGGCCCATGCTGCCGATTTCGAACCCCTGCCGGCCCTGGATGCGCTGCAAGTCGCGCGCGTCGATGACCCGGCCCCACTGGTGGCAGGGCCATACCTGCGGCTGTGGCCGCACCGTCATCACACCGACGGTTTCTTTGCTGCGGTCTGGCAAAGGCGTTGAAAGGCGCGGCATCTGCCGCCATCTGCGTTGACAGCGACTACTCGGCTGGGGCCGATCCCCGCGGCAGGGGTGTCCTCACCCGGCTATTGCCAGCGCGGCGCTACAGGGCCCCCCGCTACAATGTGTTTGTAACTATTTTTCTGCCAAGGAACTGTTGATGGATCAACTTGAGCTGGCGCGTGACGCGCTCGTGGCCCTGCTGGCGCATGGCTTGCTCTCGGCGTCTTGGTGGCAGGTGTTGCTGTACACGCTGGTGACGACGCACATCACGATTTCGGCCGTCACGATCTTCCTGCACCGGGCACAGGCGCACCGCGCGCTCGATCTGCATCCGATCCCCGAGCACTTCTTCCGCGCCTGGCTGTGGCTGGCCACGGGCATGATCACGAAGGAATTCGTGGCCGTGCACCGCAAGCACCACGCCAAATGCGAAACCGTCGAAGACCCGCACAGCCCGCAGACGCGCGGCATCCAGGCGTTGCTGCTCACCGGCGTGGAGCTCTATCGCGTCGAAGCCACGAACCAGGAAACCCTGCTCAAGTACGGCCACAACACGCCCGACGACTGGGTCGAACGCAACGTTTACAGCCGCTTCACCTGGCAGGGCGTGGGCCTGATGCTGATCATCAACCTGGCCCTCTTCGGCGCCATCGGCCTCACGGTCTGGGCGGTGCAGATGGCCTGGATCCCGGTCATGGCCACCGGCATCATCAATGGCATCGGGCACTGGTGGGGTTACCGCAATTTCGAAAGCCCCGACGCGTCGCGCAATGTCTCGCCCTGGGGCGTAATCATTGGCGGCGAAGAGCTGCACAACAACCACCACACCTACCCCACGTCGGCCAAGTTCTCAGTCAAGCCGTATGAATTCGATGTCGGCTGGATGTACATCCGCGGCATGGAGACGCTGGGCCTGGCCAAGGTCAAGAAGGTGCCACCGAAGCTGGCCTTGGGCGGCGTGCGCCTGGTGGCCGACGGCAGAACGCTGGATGCCATCATCACCCACCGCTACGAAGTCATGGCGCGCTACGCTGCCGAACTCAAGCGCGCCGCCGGCGCCGAGCTGGCGCGCCTGAAGGCCCAGTCCGGCCAGGACAGCGCGCCCGTGCGTCACATGCGCCTGGCCCAGGCCTGGCTGCATCGTGACGACGACAAGATCCCGCAGGGCGTCAAGCCCAGCCTGCAGTGGGTGCTGGGCGAGCATCCACAGCTGGCCAAGCTGGTGGCGATGCGCGAAGAACTGCGTGCCCTGTGGACGCGCACCAACGTCTCGGCCGAGCAACTGGTGTCGGACCTCCAGGCCTGGTGCCGCAAGGCCGAAGAGAGTGGCATCGCCATGCTGCAGGAGTTCTCGTTCAAGCTGCGCGCCGCGCACGCCTGAAGCGCCGCGCCGCCGGCGCTCGACCGCCAAGCCCGCATCGAGCGGGCTTGTTCGTTTCAGCCGATGTCGGCCACGTGGAAGCCGAAGCTGCCGCGGCGGCGGTCCTCGAAGAACAGCTCCAGCGTCTGGCGCACGGTGCGAAAGGCGAGCAGATCCCACGGGATCTCGTCTTCACGGAACAGGCGCGCTTCGATGCTTTCGGGGCCCGGGTCGAGCGAGGTGTCGAGCATGCGCGCGCGGTAGAACAGGTGCACCTGGCCGACGCGAACGACGTTGAGCACGCTGAACAGCTCCTGCATCTCGACCTTGGCGCCGGCTTCCTCGATGGTCTCTCGCAGCGCGCCCTGGGCCGTCGTCTCGCCGAGCTCCATGAATCCGGCCGGTAGCGTCCACATGCCGTAGCGCGGCTCGATGTTGCGGCGGCACAGCAGAACCTGCTCACCCCAGACCGGCACCGTGCCCACCACGTTGAGCGGGTTTTCGTAGTGGATCTCGCCGCAGGCGATGCACACGGCGCGCTCGCGGTTGTCGTCGGCCGGCACACGGTACTCGGCCTTCGCGCCGCAGACGCGGCAATGCTGGATGCGGCGGGAAACAAGCATGTGCTGCAGTGTAGCGGCGCCGGGTTGTCGGCAAGGCGCGGCGCCGATGCTGCATGGCATCATGAGGGGCGATTCGCAACTCCACCCACACCCACACCCATGAGCTATGTGATCACCCCGCCCGTGGCGGTCAGCATCCCCGTCGCCGGCGGCGGCGAGTTTCCCGTGCGTCGCATCTACTGCGTCGGGCGCAACTACGCCGAACACGCGCAGGAGATGGGCTTCACCGGCCGCGAGCCGCCGTTTTTCTTCATGAAGCCCGCCGACGCCCTGGTGCCGGTGGCCGGGGGCGCCACCGGGGCCATCGACTATCCCAGCCTGACCGCCAACTTTCACCACGAGATCGAGCTCGTGGTGGCCATCGGCACTGGTGGCAGCGGCATCAAGGCAGCCGAAGCAGCAGCTCACATATGGGGTTATGCCGTGGGACTGGACATGACGCGCCGCGATCTGCAGGGCGAGATGAAGAAGCAGGGCCGCCCCTGGTGCATCGGCAAGGCCTTCGACCAGAGCGCGCCGATCGGACCGCTGCAGGCCAAGGCGCGGACGGGTGAACTCACCGCTGGCGCCATCACGCTGGCCGTCAACGGCAGCGTGCGCCAGATGGGGGACCTGAAAGAGCTGATCTGGAACGTCAACGAGACCATCGAGCACCTGAGCGCGGCCTGGGCGCTGCAGCCGGGTGACCTGATCTTCACCGGCACGCCTGCCGGTGTCGGCGCGGTGGTCCGAGGCGATGTCATGGAAGGCGCGATCGCGGGCCTGGGCACGCTCAGGGTGGCGGTGCGGTGATCGCCATGGAACTCTTCAACTTCTTTCGCTCCTCGGCCTCGTACCGCGTGCGCATCGCGCTCGCGCTCAAGGGCCTGGACTATGCGTACCGGCCGGTGCACCTGTCCAAGAACGAGCAGTTCAACGAGTCCTATGCCGCGGTCTCGGCCTCGCGCCTGGTGCCGCTGCTGCGCGATGGGGATCT
>JANMVM010000336.1:0-10388 GCA_031392695.1 Rubrivivax sp. | reverse complement strand
AATTTATACACCCTGTTTCGCGCCCATGCCTGCGCAGGCTCCTCGGGCTCTCATTCACCGTCGGTGCCGCACAGCAAGCCGAGGGCCGGGATGCCGCATTCGACGAAGGCGTCGAACTCGGCTTGGCGCGTTCTGCGGCAGGCGGGCACCGATGGCGGCTCCGGTCTGGGCGAAGAAGGTTGCGGCGCGCTGTTGCACCTGGCGGCACAGCGTGGCTTGCTCGGGGCACAGACGCTCCAAGTGAACCCGGGCAGCATGGCGCGCCCGGTGGCGCTGCTGCACCGTGGTCTGCACGCGTTGCCTATGTCGCGACGGTGGTGCTCGACGGTTTCAAATCCGGTGAGGCGGCAAAAACTTGGCTCGGACCAACCCTTCACCAGCACAACGGTGTTGACCTGATCGAAGCCAACCGGGGGAATGTGCAGTTCCGATCGTCGCTGCCACCCCAACGACGCCGACATGGGGCGCCGAGCCCACGCGCAGCCCCAGGGCGGTCGGCACGATCCGAGCGCGCCGTCGCCGACGCACCGCAGACCAGCGCAGAATCGGGCCATGTCCCCCACGCCCCCACCCGCGAACGTCTTGCCCCTGCGCCCGCGCGACCACGAAGACGCCGCCCGCGTGGCGATCTCCTGGCTTGCAGAGCGCCACCGCAAGGGTTGGCGCAATGCATTCGAGGACCTGCTGGACCATTGGCGGCCCGAAGGCGCCGAAAACGGCTGGCAGCTGGACGAAGACGGCATGACCATGGTGTCGATCAACGCCGGCGAGTGGCTCATCGCCCGCGGCCAGATCCACGCCCGCGGGGGGCTGCGCGAGATCAACAGCTACCTGCTCGGCAGCGACGGCCCCTACCTGACACCGGGTCAAAAGGCCTGGCTCGCCCAGTTGCGCGAACGGCCGCTGCGCCTGTACCGGGTGACGGACGTCCGGCCAGACGTTGGGCTGACGCTGGTCGATGAGTTGGACGCCCATGCCGAGCCGCAGGCCGTGCGCGAACGCAGCGGCAGCCGCAGCGCCAGGCCCGGCATGTTGATGGGCGCACGAATCATGCAGGTGGGTGATGCCACCGGCGGGCACCTGGAACTCTCGGGCGCCATCTACCCTTTTGCCAGGCTACGCGAGACGCAGGTGCTCGCGCAAGTGCGCCAGGCGCTGGCCGGTGCGACCGACCTCAAGCTCCATGCCGACAACACGCGGGACCTGGCCGAGACCGAGATTGCCCGCGCCTGGACGGCCCAATGGTTCGACCCGGCGCCGCTGCCGCAGATTCTTGACGCCACCACCGGCGACCCGATGCTGCTGGTGACCGACCACTATCGCGTGCCGGACGCGGCGGCGCTGTCCGCCGCACTGGCAGCGCAGCCCGACGTGAGCGGCGACGCGCGGCAGGGCTGGCATCGCGACACGCGCGGCGATGACGGCCTGCAGCGCAGTCTGGCCGCCATCAACCCCGGCCGCGAGCTTGACCGCTTCGAGGTGTTCTATCGCACGCAGCGGTTGGCCGACGATGGCCGCGCCTGGTTCGAGGCGCTGGCGGGGTCGGCGGTGCAGCACCTGACGCGCGAGATCGCCGACCCGGCAGGCCGCCTGGCGCGCGCGGACCGCGAAGCCGACTTCGACGCGCGGGCGGCAGCGCGGTCGCCCGCACCCGCCCTGCCACCCGAGGTGCTGGCACAAGCCCTCGAACAGGTCATTCAGCGCCACTATGCAAACTGGTGCGATGAAGCCATCCCGGCGCTCGGCGGGCTCACGCCGCGCCAGGCGATCACCACGTCGGCGGGGCTGGAGCGCGTCAAGGGTCTGTTGCGCGAATACGAGGACGGCGAACACCGCCAGAGCGCCGCACAGGCTCGCAAGGCGGTGTCGTACCAGTTCCTGTGGGACACGTTGGGGATCTCAAGATGAATCCACCCGATGGCCACGAAGGCGGCGCCGGCACCGAGCGCCGCGCGCTGATCATTGACCTGGACGAACTCTGCTGGACAGTGACCTGGCGCGACCGGCTCGGTCAAAGCAACCACTGGCTGAACATCGAGTCCGGCGATGAGCGCTGGTTGCGCGTCGAGGCCATCGCCCCGTTGGACGCCTTCCGCACAAAAGAGGACTTTGTCGGACAGCGCGACGTCCACCGGCTGGCCCGGGCGCTTGGGCAGGCGCTGCAGCAGTGCAAACCCTTCCGCGGCTTCAAGGACACGCTGGCCAACCACCCCGCGCAGCGCGAAGCCTGGTTTGCCTTCGAGCACCGGCCGATGGAGAGGATCGCCCGACCAGGGTGCGAAGACCACGGCATCAGGCCCCCATCGGCCGCACGGCGACGGCCGTCTTCATCCTGATCCATGCACCGGCAACTCGACATCTTCGACGACAGCCGGGACGTGGCTCTGCGCAACGACCTGGCGCAGGCCCTGCTCGACGGCGATCCAGCCGCGGCACAGCGCATCGCCAACACGCTGCAGGCCGAATTCGACGCCGATACCGTGCTGGCGCTAGCCACCGCGCTGATCGAACACCTGCAGTAGCGACAGTCGCTGGCCCCACCCGGCCGCCTCGATGTGGCCACGGTGCTCGACGCCCGCCACCGCCTCGACGACTCGATCGCGGCTGCAGCCGCGGCGATGCTGGGCGTGGAGCCAGCGCCGGCCTGGCTCGCCGACGAGTGGTGCTGGCTGGCCGGGCAGGCTGCAGGCATCGGCTGGCATCCGTCCCATGCCAACGCGCACGCCGCCGCGTTGTACCTGCGTGGCCAGGCATGGCCGCAGGCGGCCGAGGCGGTGGCGCGCATCGACTCGTGGCGCCGCATCCGGTTGCCGCTGCTGTGGATGACACAGGCGCGCTGGCGCGGCGAAAGTGCCGATGTGGCCTGGCCGCTGCTGGCCGAAGCGCTGTGGCTGGCGCCAGCCCGGGCGGCAGCGCTTGTGCTGGCGCTGGCGCTGGCGGACACCCGCCTCGACAGACTTGCCGCACGTTTCGAGGAGCGCTTCGACCCCGATGCCGCACCCGATGCCGACTGGGCTTGGCTGCCTGCCTTCGCGCTGGTCGACCAGCCGCTGCTGGCCGGTCCGCTCTCGACCACCACCCCACCCACGGAGACCGCACCAGGCGAGGCTTTCACGGTCGTGGTCGCGCTGCTGCGTCTCGAGCGCCAGGGGCGACACCACGAGATCGTCGCGCAGCGCGCCCGCCTGCAGGCACTCTCGGCGCCTCTTTTTTGCGCCTACATGGCCACGCGCTGAGCCGCCCCCGCTGGTGACGGACCCGGGGCCATGCCCAGCGACAGGCGCCAAGGCCTCGCGGGGCCCGCCTCAGCGCCCGCTCGCGGGCGTTGTTCGGCACCATGGGCCTGCCGCCGTCGAACTGCGCTGCCACCGGCCCTGCGCCATCCGCCTGAGCTGCGCGCCGAAGGTCTGACTGGAGTACCTTCGCGCTGCGCACTCCGGTATTCGCCTTTGGGGCGGCCCGGTGTGCTCTCATGGCAGCACGACATCGGCGTTGTGCGCGGCGCGACTCATGCACTCGGTGGGAGTGCTGCTCAGCGCCCATGTGAAGTGGCTGACTGGCGCTCACAAGGCGACGGCGATGAACCGTCTGGAGGCTGCGTTCGACCGGGGTTCAGCCCCCGAATTTGTCCCAGGATCGACAGCGCCGGCGTGGTCGGTCGGGACTCAAACTGCGACCAAGGCGAGCACCCGTGCGTTCCAGGTGAGACGACCAGGAATTTATCCCCAGCCATCAAATCAACAGCAATGCCTTGCTGGTTTGATCGATATTTTCTTGGGGTGGCTGATGGGGCTCGAACCCACGACAACAGGAATCACAATCCTGGACTCTACCAACTGAGCTACAGCCACCTCCGGAATCGCAAAGTATAGACCGCCGGATTCAGCGGCCGGGTGCGGAGGCTGCGTCCGACACCAAGGTGGCCCCGGTCTTGATCTCGGCCTTGTAGCGCTGCTTGAGTGCGCCCAGGTAGGCCTCGGCCTCGGCAGCCGCCCAGGCCTGCGCAAACTGCGCACGCAGGGCATCGTCGCCACCCGGTGCGGCGTCGCGTGCCAGGACCTGCGTGACGCGCAACACCAGGTAGCCCTGTGCCTGCAGGTCCACACCCAGCGCGACCGGCAGCTTGCCGGCGTCGGCCCGCAGCACCGCGTCGATGACGGACTTGGGGGCGCCCTGGGTCTGTGCTCGCGAGACGATGATCGTCATCGGCAGGGTATCGGTGGGCGCCAGCTTGAGCGCCGCCAGCCGCGCTTCGCCATCCTTGCGGGCCATCTCGGTGGCCATCTGCACCACCAGACGCTCGCGCGCCGCATCTTTGACCTCGGCCAGCGCCAGCGTGCGCGCCGGCGTGTGCTTGACCACGCGGGCAGAGACCAGTTGATTGGACGCGACTTCCACCGCGTCGGTGTTGCGCTTGTTGGCCACCGTCTCGCCACCGAACACCGCGTCCAGCAGCTTGCCCGAGGCCAGCGGCCCGGTGGCGCCGGGTGCCGGCGTGCGCTGCACCGTGGCGGTCTTCTTCTCCAGCTTGAGCTTGTCGACCACGGGTTGCAGGCTGTCGGACTGCTCGTAGACGGTGTTCGTGAACTGCTCGGCCACCCGCGCCCACTCGGTCTTGGCCTTGGCCTTGCGCAGTTCGGCCTCGATCTCGGTTCGCACCTCTTCGAAGGCTTTCTTCTGCCCCCCGCGCGCGGCGGTGACGGTCAGGAAGTGAAAGCCGAAGTCGGTCTCGAAGACATCGCTGATCTCACCCTGCTTGAGCGTGAAAGCGGCGGTCTCAAAAGGCTTGACCATCGCACCGCGGCCGAAGAAGTCGAGGTCACCACCCTGCGCGGCAGAGCCCGGATCCTGCGAGTTCTTGCGCGCCAACTCGGCAAAGCCGGCCGGGTTCTTGCGCGCCTGGGCCAGCAACTCTTCAGCCCGCGCCCTGGCCTTGGCCTTGTCGGCGGCGGAGCTGTCCTTGTCGACCTTGACCAGCACATGGCTGGCGCGGCGCTCTTCGGGCGTGCTGTAGCGGGCCGTGTTGTCGGCGTAGAACTTGCGCAGGTCGTCGTCGGTCACCACGATGCCCTTGCTCATGCCGTCGATGTCGAGCACCACGTACTCGATGTCAGCCTGCTCCGGGGCCTTGAAGCTGGCTTGTTGCGCCTTGTAGAAGGCTTCGAGCTCGGCCTCGCTGGGGTTGACCTTGGCACGGTAGGCCGCGGCGTCGAAGCGCTGCAGCTGGATCTCGCGCCGTTGCAGCAGCGGGTCGAGCGAGGCAGCAGCCAGGGCCGCCGGCGCCACCACGCTGCGCGTGATGCCGGCCGTCACCTGCTGCACGGCGTAATCCTGGCGCAGGCGCTGTGCAAACACTTCAGACGTCATGCCCTGCATTGCCAGGAGCTCGCGGTTGGCGCTGCCGTCGGGGTTGCGGATGGCCGCGAACTGCGGGTCGCTCGTGAACAGGCGCTTGAGGCGGGCGTCGCTGGGCGCCAGATGAAGCTGGTTGGCCGCGGCGAGCAGCACGCGCTCGCGCACCAGGCCTTCGAGCGTGTCGCGCCGCAACTCGGGCGTGTCCAGGCTCTTGGCATCGCGGTCCGGGCTGTCGCGGCGCACGCGGTCGATGGCCCGCTGGTGCACCGACTCCCATTCGGCGCGCGTGATCGACAGGCCGTCCACCTTGGCCACCGTGGTGTTGCCGCCATCCTTGAAGCGGGTGTAACCGTCGATACCAAAGAAGATGAAGGACGGGATGATCAGCAGCAGCATGAAGCCGAGTGCCAGCCGGGTGTGGTTGCGTACGAAATCGAACATCGGATCGGGCCTCGGTGCCTCGACCGGGTGGCCGAGCCTGCATGGAAAAATGGGCAGCGGTGCCGCGCTCGTGCCGCTCGTGCCGCTCGTGCGATCGGCGCTTGCAACGCCGGCAAGCCCGCGACACGCCCACCGCAGTGGACGCAAAATTCTAGCCGAGGTGGTGGGTGCTGACGGGTTCGAACCGCCGACCTACGCCTTGTAAGGGCGCCGCTCTACCGACTGAGCTAAGCACCCGGCAGCGCTAGCGCCTTACAGCGCCTCGCGCAGACCCTTGCCGGGCCTGAATTTCGGAACCTTGGCCGCCTTGATCTTGATGGCCGCCCCGGTACGTGGGTTGCGACCGACCCGCGCGGCCCGCTTGGGTGCCGTGAAGGTACCGAAGCCCGTGATGGTGACCGTGCCGCCCTTCTTGAGCGTGGTCTTGACCGCACCGATGATCGCCTCGAGCGAACGTGAAGCCGCGGCTTTGGAGATGTCAGCCTGCTTGGCGATGTGTTCGATCAGTTCACTCTTGTTCACGTCGCGGTTCCCCTCTCAAGGTGTATCGGAATTCCTGCTGGCTTCAACTGAGCCATGGTCCGGTGTTGCTGGCTTCGGTGTGCGTCAAAACCATTAAATCCCCGCGGGCGAAGCAGTGTCAAGCGGAGGCCGGATTCTAGGCTGATCTGTCCCGCACTTGAGGGCGGTGAAGGGCCCGACGGCCGCGTGCTTCCACGCTTGACAAGGGCGCGCTGCAAACGTAGCCAAAGGACCTCATGCTGCCTCACGCGCCCACGCCCTGCGCGATGGCCTCGGCCAGGGCACGGCCGACATCCTGCGTTTGGGCGCTGCCGCCGAGGTCGCGCGTGCGCGGCGCCTGCGCATCGGCCAGCACCGCCTCGATCGCCCCGAGCATCGCGTCGTGCGCCTGGCGATAGCCGAGAAAGTCCAGCATCATCGCGGCCGACCAGACCTGCCCGATGGGATTGGCCAGGCCTTGGCCGGCGATGTCCGGCGCCGATCCGTGCACGGGCTCGAACAGGCTCGGCCATTGCCGCGTGGGGTTGAGGTTGGCCGAGGGCGCAATGCCGATGGTGCCGGTGCAGGCCGGGCCCAGATCGGACAGGATGTCGCCGAACAGGTTGCTCGCCACGACGACATCGAAGTGCTGCGGGCGCTGCACGAAGTGCGCGGTGAGGATGTCGATGTGGAAGCGGTCCACCGCCACCGTGGGGTACGCAGCGGCCATCGCTTGCACGCGCTCGTCCCAATAAGGCATGGTGATGGAGATGCCATTGCTCTTGGTGGCCGAGGTGAGTTTGCGACGCGGCCTGGAGGCCGCGAGCTCGAAGGCGAACTTGAGCACGCGGTCGACGCCGTGGCGCGACATCACGGTTTCCTGGATCACGATCTCGCGCTCGGTGCCTTCGAACATGCGTCCGCCGATGCTCGAGTACTCGCCTTCAGTGTTCTCGCGCACGATCCACATGTCGATGGCGCCCGGCTCGAGCGCCCGGCCCTGGCGATCCACCAGCGGCGAGCGGATGCCCGGCATCAGGCGCGCCGGCCGCAGGTTGACGTACTGGTCGAAGTCGCGGCGGAACTTGAGCAGGCTGCCCCACAGCGAGACGTGATCCGGCACCGTGGCCGGCCAGCCCACGGCGCCAAAGAAGATGGCCTCGTGGCCACCGATCTGGTCCTTCCAGTCGGCCGGCATCATCTGGCCGTGGCGGGCAAAGTAGTCGCAGTTGGCGAAGTTGAATTCATCGACCTGCAGGTCGATGCCGAAGCGTCGCACCGCGGCGTCGAGCGCGCGCAGCCCCTCGGGCATCACTTCCTGGCCGATGCCGTCGCCGGCGATGACGGCAATGCGATGGGTGGTCATGGTGACTCCTTGGGCTTCGTGGGCAAGTTCGGCAGGGTGGGTGTCGAAGCTGCGACGCCAGCGCGCACGACCAGTGCCACGCCGACTGCGGCCAGCGCCAGACCAGCCAGCACGTTGGCGGTGAGCGGCTCGCCGAAGAGCAGCCAGGCCATCAGCGCAGTGGTCGGCGGCACCAGGTACATCAGGCTCGCGACGGCAGTCGCCGCTCCGCGTTGCAGCAGCAGGTAGAGCAGGGAACTGCCGCCCAGCGTCAGCACCAGCACCGACCAGGCCATCGCGCCCACCAGCTCGGGGTGCATCTGCACGCTGCCGGCTTCCAGCAGCGCCAGCGGTGCCGTCACCGCCAGCGCGGCCAGCAGCTGCACGGTGTTGGCGGTGCGCACATCGCAGGGCTCGACCCAGCGCTTCTGGTACAGCGTGCCTGCGGTGATGCTCAGCAGCGCGAACACGCCCGCCGCGATGTTGGCCGGCGAGGCCTCACCCAGCCGCAGCTTGTGGCCTAGCACCAGCATGAGCCCGGCCAGGCCCAGTGCCAGGCCGAACCACTGCCGCGCGCTGACGCGGTGATTGCCGCCGGTGGCATTGATCCACAGCGCGGTCAGGATGGGCTGCAGGCCGACCATCAGCGCCGCCAGGCCGGCACCCAGGCCTCCCTTCACCGCCACCCACACGCCGCCCAGGTAGGCCGCGTGCATGAGCACACCCGACACCGCCAGGTGCAGCCACTGCGAGCGCCCGCGCGGCCAGGCCGCTCCGGCCCACCCCACCCAGACCAGGAAGGCGACGATCGACAAGGCATAGCGCACGGTCAGAAAGCCCAGCGGCGGTGCGTGCGGCATGCCGAATCGCGCGACCACGAAGCCGGTGCTCCAGATCACCACGAACACCGCCGGCATGGTGCGCAGCAGCAGGACGCTGTCGGTTCTCATCGGCCCGTCACCGGGCCTTGGCGCGGATCTCGGGGATCGCCTTGCGCAGGTAGTAGATCATCGACCAGACCGTCAGCACCGCAGCCACCACCATCAGCCACGACCCCCACTGCCGCGTGTCGATGATGCCGAACAGGCTGGCGTCGTAGAGCAAGAAGGGGATCGCCACCATCTGCGACACGGTCTTGAGCTTGCCGAGCATGTGCACGGCCACGCTGCGCGAGGCGCCGATCTGCGCCATCCATTCGCGCAGCGCCGAAATCGCAATCTCGCGGCCGATGATGATGAGGGCCACCAGCGAGCCCACGCGCCCATGCTCAAGCAGCACCAGCAGCGAGGCGCAGATCAGGAACTTGTCGGCCACCGGATCCAGGAAAGCACCGAAGGCCGAAGTCTGGTTGAGCTTGCGCGCCAGGTAGCCATCGAGCCAGTCGGTCAAGGCAAAGAGCACGAATAGCGTGGTCGCCACGAGGTTCTTCGTTGCGATCGACCAGCTCAGCTGGTAGACGCCGATGATGAGCGGGATCGCGGCGATGCGCGCCCAGGTGAGCAGCGTGGGGATCGTTAGGAACATGCCGGGGTCGGGGCGGGCGCGGTGCGGTCAGTCCAGCGAGCGAGGCTTGAACTGGCGCTTGTCGTTGAAGAGGAAGACCTCGGACCATTTCCAGGGCCTGGGCAAGCGGCTCATGTCGCCGTAGGGCGCGCCGCGGCGGATGGCTTCGACGGCGATGTCGGCCGTGCTGGCGGCATCCGGGTTGGCCGGCGGGCGCGTGACGCTGATGTTGCGCACGCTGCCGTCGGCGTTGACTTCGGTCTCGACGATGACGATGCCGAACATCATCGGCGGCGGCTTGCCCATGAACGAGTACTGCGGGCTGCCGGCCACCATGCGGCGCGCCGACAATTTCTTGAACTCATCCAGCGTACGCGCCGGCGCCGCGGCGGGCAGCGAGACACGCGGCCCCAGGTCCATGCCCGCGTGCGACGGCGCGCTGACGACGGGCGGCGCCACTGCCGGCGCCGGGGCGGGCCGAGCTGGCGTGGCCGTGGCCGCGGGCATCGGTGCGCGCGCCGGCGTCGGGGCGGGCGCTGGCGCTGGCGCCTGGCTGGCGCAGCCCGCAGCCAGGGCCGCCAGGGCCACCCAGGCGCTACCCAGCGCGCGATGCTGTCGGGTGCCGAACCGCTGTTCAGTGCAAGGCACGATAGATCTCCTCCGCAAGTTCACGACTGATCCCTTCCACGGTGGCCAGGTCGTCGACGCCGGCGCTGGCCACCCCTCGCAACCCGCCAAATCGTTGCAGGAGACGGGCCCGCTTGCGGGGGCCGACGCCGGCAATGTCTTCGAGCTTGCTCCCCCCGGTGCGCACGCTGGCGCGCCGGGCACGCATGCCGGTGATCGCAAACCGGTGCGCCTCGTCACGGATCTGCGCCACCAGCATCAGCGCGGCCGAATCATGCCCGAGATACACCTTCTCACGGCCGTCGGCAAAGACAAGTTCTTCGAGACCCACTTTGCGACCTTCGCCTTTTTCGACCCCCACGATCAGCGCGACGTCCAGGCCCAGCTCTTCGAATACCTCGCGCGCCATGCTGACCTGCCCGCGCCCGCCGTCCACCAGCACCAAGTCGGGCAGACGCGCCAGCCCGCGCGGGGCGGCTCGGGCCTGGGCTGGGGCCGGTCCCGTCGCCGCTTCAGGCGCCTCGTCGGCCTTGCCGGCGGCCACCGCCTCGGCCAGCCGCGCGTAGCGGCGGTTCAGCACCTGGCGCATGGCAGCGTAGTCGTCACCCCCCGTGAT
>JANMVM010000314.1:0-2589 GCA_031392695.1 Rubrivivax sp. | reverse complement strand
AACACCTGGCTGGCCGCGTTCATCGAGCGACTGCGCGGAGAACTGGCGCTGGTGCAAGGGGATGCACGCGCTGCCTGCCGCCACTTCGAGGCCGGCATTGCCGGCTTCGGCGGCCGCGACGACAACACGCAGGTGATCGTGTTGTTGACCGAGCTCGCCAGGGCGCGGCTCGAGTCTGGCGACGCGCGCGCGGCGCTGGCCGCCACGCAGCGTGCCCTGGACGGCCTGCACGCGCGCGGGCAGGGGGGTATCGGCAGCATGTTTTCACCCGCTTCGGCGTGGTGGTGGCACGCCCAGGCGCTGCAGGCCAATGGGCAGGCCGCGCCGGCGCGCGCGGCGCTGGCCACGGGATACCGGTTGATGCTGCAGGGCGTGGCCGGTATCCGTGACGACGGGCTGCGCCGAAGCTGGTTCCACAACGTCGACGCGCACCGCCGGATCATCACGGCGCAAATGGCTTTGGGGCGCCGGCGCAAGTTGGCGTCCGGGCTGTTCGTGGCCCACCTCGGCGCCGACAACCAACTGCGCGAACCGTTCGAACGCCTCGTCGACACCGGCCTGCGCCTGAACGAACAGCGCAGCGCCGAAGCACTGCATGCGTTCCTGGTCGAAGAGCTGGCCGAGCTCAGTGGCGCCGAGCGTGTGCTGCTGGTGCTCGAGGGTGTGGATGGCCTGACCGTCGCGGGCGCGCAGCTGCCGGTGGGCGAACAGGCGGCGACGCTGCTGCACGCCGTCACGCCGTGGCTGGTCGAGGCGCGGCGCACGCGCGTGGTGAGCCTGCGCTTTGGTCCCGCTGGCGCTGATCCGCTGGACCAGCGCAGCTGCCTGCTCGCCCCGCTGGTGGCGCAGCAGGAGTTGCTGGGCTTCCTGTACTGCGATATTGAAGGCGCGTTCGGCCGCTTTCACGACGGTGACCGCGACCTGCTGGTGCTGCTGGCCAGCCAGGCTGCCGTGGCGCTGGCCAACGTGCAGCTGGCGGCGGGACTGGAAGCCAAGGTTGCCGCGCGCACCGCCGAAGCCCGGGCTGCGCAGGCGCAGGCCGAGCAGCGCGCCGGTGAGCTGGCGGTGATCAACAGCATCCAGCAGGGCATCGCTGCCGAGCTGACTTTCCAGGGCATCGTGGACCTGGTGGGGGAGCGACTGCGTACTGTGTTCAAAACCGAAAACCTCCATATTGTCTGGCTCGACGCCCAGCGCCCGCTGGCCCATATGCTGTATGTGATCGAGCATGGGCAACGGGTGTATCCGTCACCCGTGACCATCGACCCCAACGGCCTGTCGATGCGCGCCTTTTTGGCCCGGCAACCAGTGCTTGCCAACAGCCGGGCGGAAATGCATGCCTTTGGCTTGACGACGCCCCAGGGCCTGTCACCCAGCACCTCCACATTGAGCGTGCCGATCTTTTCGAAGGACCGCCTGGTCGGCGGCATCGGGTTGGACAGCCACGACCCGGGGCGCACCTTCGGCGCCGACGATGTCCGCTTGCTGCAGACTGTCGCCGGGACCATGGGGCTGGCGCTAGAGAATGCGCGGCTGTTCGACCAGACCCGTGAGGCGCTGGCGCGGCAGACGGCCACGGCGGACGTGCTGCAGATGATCAGCGAATCGCCCACCGATGTGCAGCCAGTGTTCGACATCATTGCCGAGCGCGCGGCCGCGCTGACCGGGGCCGAGTTCGGCTGGGTCTTCAGGTTCGACGGTGAATCGATTTATCAAGCCAGCTTTTTCGGCGTGAACGCCTGGGTTGCAGCCAAGGAGCAGGGAATGCCCATGACAGCGCAGAGCGACGCCATGGCCGCGCGAGCGATTCGAAGCGGTGCAGTGGTGAACCTGGCCGATGTGCAGGCCGAACCCGGCGACCACCAGAACAGCGCACTCAAGCGTATGGCCGCGCTGGCCGGCTTCAGAAGCGGGCTGAGCGTACCAATGCGGCGCGAGCAACTGGTCATCGGCGCGATCACGGTGGGCCGCGCCGCCACCGGGCGCTTCAGCGACGAGGAAGTCGACTTGTTGCAGACCTTCGCGAATCAGGCGGTGATCGCGATCCAGAACGTGCGCCTGTTCAACGAAACGCAGGAAGCCCGCGCCGCCGCCGAAGCCGCCAACGAAGCCAAGAGCGCCTTCCTGGCCACCATGAGCCACGAGATCCGCACGCCGATGAACGGCGTGATCGGTATGAGCGGTCTGCTGCTCGAGACCAGGCTGGACGACGACCAGCGCGACCTGGCGCGCACGATCCGCGACTCGGGCGAATCGCTGCTGACCATCATCAACGACATCCTGGACTTCTCCAAGATCGAGGCCGGCAAGCTCGATGTGGAGCTGCAGCCTTTTGTGCTGCGCGAGTGCGTGGGCTCGGCGATTGAGCTGGTGCGCCACCGCGCCACCGAGAAGAAGCTCGACCTTGTGGTCGCCATCGGAGACGAAGTGCCACACACCGTCCGGGGCGACGCGACCCGGCTGCGTCAGATCCTGCTCAACCTGCTGAGCAATGCAATGAAGTTCACTGAAAGCGGCGAGGTGCGCCTGACCGTGACCAGGGGCGAGAACCACGAACTGCACTTCGCCGTGAAAGACAGCGGCATCGGC
>JANMVM010000288.1:0-2903 GCA_031392695.1 Rubrivivax sp. | reverse complement strand
CAACAGCACCGGGCAGATCGCCGGTCCAGCATTCACGTCGCTGACGAAGCTCGACGCCGCGGCCGTGCCTTACAAAAGCACACCGCAGGCGTTGACCGACCTGATCGGCGGTCAGTTCACGTTCATGTTCGTCGACCTGGCGTCCAGCCAGGCCCATGTGAAGTCGGGCCGCGTGCGCCTGCTGGCCGTGTCTTCCGAACAGAAAAGCCCGCAGGCGCCCGACTTGCCGACGCTGGCGGCGGTGGCCAACCTGCCAGGCTTCGACCTCTCGGCCTGGGTCGGCGTGCTGGCGCCTGCCGGCTTGCCGGCCGACATCACGACGCGCCTGAGCGATCAGATCAACCGCACGCTGCAGCGCAAGGACATCGCCGATCGGCTGGTGGCATTGGGGGCCGACGTGGCCCCCGCCCATGCGGCCGAGCTCGCTCGCTACATGCGCTCGCAGCTGACGTCCTGGGGCCGCAAAGTGAAAGACGCTGGCATCACGCCAGAGTGACCTTCACAGCCACCTTCACAGTGACGAGGCGCGTCACGACGGTGCAATGTCCTGCGCTCGCAACTGGCGCCGCAACAGCTTGCCGGTCGGCGAGCGGGGCAGCGTGTCGATGACGTGGAAAGCCACGGGTTGTTTGATTTGCCCGAGCCTGACTTCGCAAAAGCAGCGCAGCGCGTCCAGCGACAGCGTCGTGCCACGCGCCGCGACGACGAAGGCCACCGGGCGCTCGCCGAAACGTTCGTCGGCCTGGCCGACCACGGCGCAGTCCCAGACGCCTGGCGCCTCGCGCAGCACGGCCTCGATCTCCTGTGGGTAGACGTTGACGCCCCCGGAGATGATCATGTCGTCGAGGCGATCAGTGAGATAGAGGTAACCGTCGGCGTCGACATGGCCGACGTCGCCGAAGGTCTGCCAGCCTTGCAGCGTGGTGCGCTGCGCGGTCTTTTCTGGCGCCTTGTAGTAGACGAAGGGCGCGACGCCCGAAAAGCAAACCAGGCCGCTGTGGCCGGGCGGCAGTTCGGTGCCTGCCTTGTCGACGATATGCAGCACGCCTTTGCGCGCGCGGCCCACCGACCCCGGGCGCTGCAGCGCTTCGTGCGAATCGATCATGGTCAGCCCGATGCCTTCGCTGCCCGAGTAGTACTCGAGCAGGATGGGGCCCCACCATTCAATCATCGCGCGCTTCAAAGGTGCAGGGCAGGGCGCGGCGCCGTGGATTGCGCTGCGGTGTGCGGGGGCCTTGAATGCGGCACGCCTTTGCGCCGGCAAGGCAAGCAAGCGCTGAAACATTGCGGGCACCCACTGGCTGTGCGTGATGGCTTGGTCCTGCAACAGTTGCAGTGCCGCTTCGGCATCGAAGCGTTCCATCACGAACACGGTGCCGCCGCCGGCGGTGACGGCCAGCGCGGTGCGCAACGGCGCTGCGTGGTAAAGCGGTGCGGTCGACAGGTAGCGCACGTCGCTGCCACCGATCCCGAACAGCGTGATCAGGTCGGCTGCAAACGGCGGCGTGCCGCGCCAATTGGCTGGCAGCAGTGGACGGAACACGCCCTTCGGTGTGCCGGTGGTGCCTGACGTGTACATCATCAGCGCGCCGGGCGGTTCGTCTTCGGCCGGCAACCGTGATGTGCCTGCCAGCAGCGCTGGACTGAGCGACAACGGCGTGACGCCCGCCGGCAGCCATTTGGGTAGCGGGCCGTCGTCGACGATCACCAGCTTTGCGTCGCAGTCCTGGCACAGGTAGTGCAATTCGCTGCTGCTCGCGGTGGTCGGCAGCGGTGTCAGGTACAAACCGGTGCGCCAGGCTGCCCAGGCGACCGCCAGCGTTTCGGGCCGATTGGCGAGGTGCATCGCGATGTGGTCGCCACGTTGCAGGCCACGCTTGCGCAGCACCGCGGCGATGCGGTTGGCCAGCGCTTCGAGTTCGCCGTAGCTCAACGATTTGTTGCCGCAGACGACAGCGCAGCGTTGCGGCGCAGCTGCGGCGTGGCGGCGCAAATCCAGCATCTCGCCCATGCCGCTTTGGCCGCCGCCCATTTACCGCTCAGTTACCAAGTTATCCTGCGCTGCGCTGCGCTTTTTCCTGCTCGGCGCGTCCACGCACCAGCGCCTTCGCTTCGGCCCAGTCTTCTGGCGTCAACTTGCCCAGGGCGGCAAACGTGCTCGGTGCCGCCAGGTGGTGGCCGCCGTCGATGGCGATGTTCTGGCCGGTCAGGTAGTCGCAACCGTCGGCCTGCAGAAAGGTCAGCAGGTTGCACAGTTCGGGCATGCGGCCGAAGCGGCCCATCGGCACTTCGTCGGCCGAAGCGGCGCCGACGTTGGCCTTGGGGATGGGCGCGAGCTTCTCCCACGCGCTCTCGGTCGGGAACGGGCCCGGTGCCACCGCGTTGACGCGGATGTTGTGCTTGCCCCATTCGACCGCCAGCGACATCGTCATCGCATGCACGGCGGTCTTGGCCATCACCGATGGCAGCACATAGGCCGAGCCGGTCCAAACCCAGGTGACGAGCATGCTGACCACCGAGCCCGGCAGGCCCTGCGCGATCCAGCGCTTGCCGCAGGCCAGGGTGGCGAACAGCGCACCGTCCATCACCGTCGAGCGCACGGCGGCGAAGCCGCGCGGGCTGATGTCGACCGATGGCGAGATGAAGTTCGCCGCCGCGTTGTTGACCAGTCCGGTCAACGGCCCGCCGGCCCAGATGCGTTCGACCATCGCTTCGATGGCATCGGCATCGCGCACGTCGCAGATGTGGTGTTCGATGCTGCCGCCGTGCTGCGCAGCTTCGCGCAATTCGGCCACCGCGCCTTGCAGCACGGCTTCGCGGCGGCCGCAGATGTGCACCGAAGCGCCGTGGGCGACGAAGTGCCGCGCCAGTTCCTTGCCCAGCCCGGTGCCGCCACCGGTGAT
>JANMVM010000268.1:0-2139 GCA_031392695.1 Rubrivivax sp. | reverse complement strand
CGAGTTCGGCCTCCAGCCGCGGCAGCAGGGCCATGGACTCGATGCGCGACTGCAGGCGTCGCTGCACGACTTCTTTAAAGTAGGCCTGCATGCGGCGCAAGTCGTGCGTGCGGTTAAGCGCGTCGAAGCGCCCCTGGCGTTGTAGCACGGCCCGATGTTCATGCAGCCGGGCGCAGAGGGCGTCGACGCCGGCACCCGTCAGCGCCATGCTGGACAGCACCGGCGGGTGCCAGTGGACGCTCCCGTCGGCAAGATCGTTCACACCCTCGGCCATGTGGGCTTCGCGCTCGGACAGCAGCAGCGCCTGGCGCAGCGAAGCGACCGCGTCTTCAGCGCCGGGTCTATCTGCTTTGTTGACGACCAACAGGTCAGCAATCTCCATCACGCCGGCTTTTTGCGCCTGCACGTCGTCGCCCAAGCCCGGCGCATGGACTAATAAAACGCTGTGCGCAACTTGCAAAATACCGAGTTCGGACTGGCCCGCCCCGACGGTTTCGACCAGCACGACGTTAAAGCCCGCAGCAGACGCGACCCGCACGAGGTCGGCCACGCAGGTCGCCAGGCCGCCCTGCCCACCGCGCGTCGCCACACTGCGAAAGTACACCCGTGGATGCTGCTCCCCGCCCGAGTCGCGGATGCGGTCCCCCAGCAGCGCGCCGCCGGTGATGGGGCTCGACGGGTCCACCGCCAAAATGGCGACCCGGTTGCCCACATCGGCAAGCTGGCGTGCCAGGTGCGGAACCAGGGAGCTCTTGCCTGCGCCGCCAACGCCCGTGATACCGATGACCCAGGGATACGGTGCCTGGGCATAAACTTTTTCCAGCAGCGCCGAAGCCGGGGGCGCCTCGTTCTCGATCCACGAAATAGCCCGTGACAGCGCCCTCGGCCGCCTCAGCAGCAGGTCCTGGAACACGCGATCGACTTCGCCGCTCACCATGCCGCCTCCAGCAGGGCGAGGGCCTCGGCTTCGGTGGCGAGGCGGGGATTGAAATACAGCCCGCGGTCGGACATGGCGCCCTTTGCAAGGCGCGCCAGCAGTGAGCGGTCGAGACCGGCATCCCGAAGGCGGCGCGGCACACCGATCCGCTGTTGCAAACCTTCCACGGCCTCGATGGCGGCGTCTGCGGCGGCCAGCGGCGTCATGCCGCGCGTGTCGACGCCCAGTGCCTGCGCCGCGAGCGCGAGCTGCCCGGCGGCCACGTCGCGGTTGAAGCGCAGGGCATGCGGCAGCAAAATTGCGTTGGCCACGCCGTGTGGCAAGCCTCCGAGCGCACCCAGGCCATGGCACAGCGCATGGTGAATACCGACGCGCGCGTTGCTGATCACCATGCCGCTCAGGCATGCGCCCACCAGCGCATCGGCGCGCGCACCTTCGTCCTGCGGCCGCTCGGTCACCTGCTCGAGCGCGGGGCGCAGCAGGCGCAGACCCTGCAGCGCAAGCCCCTCCGACACCGGATTGCGCACCCGCGAGTACATGCCTTCGATGCAGTGTGCCAGCGCGTTCATGCCGGTACTGGCGAACAGGCTGGCTGGCACGTCGAGCGTGGCGCGCCCGTCCAGCACGATGAGTCGGGGCACAACATTCGGGTCCCAGAACACCAGCTTGTGCCCATCAGCGTCGCGAATCCCCAGGCCCGGCGTCACTTCAGCCGCGGACAGCGTGGTAGGCACGGCGATGATCGGCAGCTTGGGCCGACTCAGCATCTTCTGCACATAACGGTCTGGCGGGTAGAAGACATTGGCGTGGTCGACCAGTTGCCCGCCCTCGGCCAGCAGGATGGACGCGGCCTTGGCGCTGTCGGAGGCGCTGCCACCGCCCACCGCGACGAAGCCATCAACGCGGTATTCGAGGGCAAGTGCGGCGATGGCCTCCACGGTAGCGACGCCCGAATGTTGCGGCACGCTGCCCATTTCGCAAACCAGACGCTGGCCTAGCGTGGCGCGCACGGCCCGCGCCGCCGCACCTTCGGCCGAGCGCCTGCCGCTCACCAGCATCAGGCGCTGTGCGCCAATAGCGTCAACCTCGGCCGCCAGATCGTCCAGCGCGCCCGGGCGCGACAGCACCTTGCAACGGGATGACTGGTATTGGAAATCGCCTGAGGCGTTCATGCGCTTTCCTGGGCTACCAAGCGCATCGGC
>JANMVM010000267.1:0-5466 GCA_031392695.1 Rubrivivax sp. | reverse complement strand
CGCGGCCGCCGACCAGGCCTTCCTGGACGCGCAGTGCCTGAAGATCCGGCTCGACCCCGGCCACGTGGCGCGCCCCACGCTGTTCCTGGCGGCCGACGACAGCAGCGGCATGACCGGCCAGCATGTGCTGGTGGACGCCGGCATCGCGCAGCAGTCGGTCATCACCTGAAGCGCAGACGGCCCGGTCGCTGCTGCGTCCGCGCCGGCATCGTCACCCCGCGCCAGCAGCGCCGGCGCGCCCCGGATCAGAAGTCGTAGCGCAGGTTGACGCCGTAGTAGCGCTGGTCGTCACGCGGCACATAACGGTTGATGTGGTTGCCCGAGTTCTGGATGAAGGTGGCGTAGGACTTGTTGCCCAGGTTCGTGCCCAGCAGGGCGACGCGCCAGCCGGCGGTGCTTTGCAGCCCGATCGTGGCATTCACGATGGTGTAGGCCGGTTGCACCGAATCGGGTTGCTGCGAGATGTCGAAGTTGGTGGCGCTCTGGCGGTTGGCGTCCAGGCCGTAGTCCAGCGTCAGCGAACCCGACAGCGGCTGCGTGTACTTCATGCGCAGGCTGGCCTTCCAGTCGGGCGCGAAGGGCAGCGGCCGGCCGTTGATGTCGCAGCTGGCGGCGGCACCCACGGGGCAGTTGAATTGCCGCACGCGGGCTTCGGTGTTGGCCACGCTGGCCGACACGGTGAGCTGCGTGGTCACGCGGGCCGTCAGGTCGATCTCCATGCCGCTGGTCTTGACGTCGCCGGCGTTGATCAGGCGCGTGACGATGACACCGCCCACGAGGTCGGGAACGTTGGCCTGGTAGCCGCTGTAGTCGGTGTTGAAGACGGCGATATTCAGGCGCAGGCGGCCGTCGAGCAGCGTGGTCTTCAGGCCGGCTTCGATCGAGCGTGACTTCTCGGGCGCCAGGGCGTTGTCCTGCAGCGCGGTCATGTTGAAGAACACGTTGTAGGCCGGCCCCTTGTAACCGCGTGAGTAGGTGAGGTAGCCCATCACGTCCTTGGCGATGTCGAACTGCGGGCCGAAGCGCCCCGACACCGCGTTGTCGCTGGTGGCGCCGGTGACGTTGGCGCGCTGCGGCTGGATGCCGGGCCCCGACACGGTCGGATTCGGCAGCGTGACCACGTTGGTGGCGAAGGTGCGGCCATGGTTGTAGGACAGGTCTTCGCTGGTGTAGCGCAGACCGGCGATGGCCCTGAAGTCGGGCAGCAGGTTGATGGTGCCTTCGCCGAACAGCGACTTGCTGGTGCTGCGCACGCCGTAACTGGCCACGCCGTTGAAGGTGCGCAGCGTGCTGTCGCAAGGCGTCAGGCCATTGGCCAGCGCTGGCAGCGTCGACGCGGTGCAGTTGCCCACGTCACGCTGGTAGCGCTCTTCGTTCTTGCCGCGCAGGTAGAACACGCCGGCGACCCATTCGACGAAGCCCTTTTGCGTGCTGGCTACGCGCAGCTCTTGCGTGAACTGTTCGAAGTCCAGCGTGCCGGCGTCGGCAGTGCGGTTGAAGCCGATGTACAGGCGTCCCAGGCGGTCCTGGTCCTGGAACTGTTCGTTGTTCCACTGCCGCTGGGCGGTGATGCTGGTGACCTGCAGGCTGCCGATTGTCCAGTCGACCTGCGCCGACAGGCCCTGGTTGGTGTCGGACACCCGCGTCTTCATTTCGCTGTTGATCTGGCGGTTGCCGGGCGAAGGCACTGCGGGCGCCACCGCGAGGCCGAAGTTCGGGTTGGCAGTGACTGCTCCACTCGGGTAGGCCGTGACGTTGGTGCTGTAGGCCACGCCGGTGGGCGGTGTGTCGTCGGCCTGGGTGCGGTCGGCGATGAGCACGATCTTCAAGTCCTTGGACGGCGTGATGTCCAGGCGCCCGCGCACGCCCTTGCGGTCGTAGCCGTTGACGGTGCTGCCGTCGAAGACGTTGGTCACGTTGCCGTCGTACTTGCCGGCCATCACCGACAGGCTGCCGCGCAGCAGGTCCTTGGCCAACTCGCCCGACACGCCCAGGCGGATGCGCTTTTCGCCGCCCTGGAACAGGCCCAGGTCGGCGTAGCCGCTGAAGGCCTTGGTGGGCGCGCGGCTGACGATGTTGATGACCCCGGCCGAGGCGTTCTTGCCGAACAGCGTGCCTTGCGGGCCACGCAGCACCTCGATGCGGTCGATCTCCACCAGGTCCAGCGTGGCCTGCCCAGGGCGGGCGGTGACGACGCCGTCGAGCACGGTCGACACCGTGGGTTCGACGCCAGCGCTGGTGCTCACGGTGCCGACACCGCGGATGAACAGCGCCGCGTCCTTGTTGGAAGCGTTGGTGCGGAAGTTGACCGTCGGCACCTGGGCGCTGATGGCTTCCAGGTTGTTGAGGTTGCTCTCTTCGAGCGATGCGCCGCTGATCACCGACACCGCGATCGGCGTCGCCTGCAGCGGCTGCACGCGTTTGGTGGCGGTGATGACCACGGTGTCGAGCTTGCCGCTGTCGGCAGCGGGCGCCTGCTGGGCCAGCGCGGGCAGCGCGGCCAGCAGCGCGGCGGCCAATGGCAGGCGGCGCAGGGCGGGGCGGGTGGGGGTGCGGTGGTTCATGGCGTCTCCTGGGCGGGTGTTGCCGTCGATCGCGGCTTTGGAGTTGGGGGCGGGCTGTTAGCGCTAACAGAGCACCTGTCGAACGTTAGCACCGGCCTCGGGTGGCGCGCACTGCGGCAAACCCGGGGAACGGGGTTTGGCGGCAACGGTTGCGCGCCCGGGCGGGCCAGGCGCCGCCGCCGCCGCCGGGTGCTGCGGCAGCCGGTCAGCGCGTGATGTCGCCCAGGCAGAGGTACTTGACCTCGACGTAATCCTCGATGCCCTGGCGCGCGCCTTCGCGGCCCAGGCCGCTTTGCTTGACGCCGCCGAAGGGCACTTCAGCGGTCGAGATGAGACCGGTATTGATGCCCACCATGCCGTACTCCAGCGCTTCGCCGACGCGGAAGACGCGGCCGATGTCGCGGCTGTAGAAGTAGCTGGCCAGGCCGAACTCGGTGGCGTTGGCCAGCGCGATGACTTCGGCTTCGGTGTCGAACCTGAACACCGGGGCCACCGGGCCGAAGGTCTCCTCCTTGGCGCACAGCATGTCGCCGGTGACGTCGGCCAGCACCGTGGGGGTGTAGAAACGCTCGCCGCCGCCCTTGCCGAATCTCATGCCCCCGACGACGATGCGCGCGCCCTTGGCCAGCGCATCGGCAACATGGACTTCGACCTTGGCGATCGCCGCGTCGTCGATCAGCGGGCCCTGGCTGACGCCGGCCGTGAAGCCATTGCCGACCTGGATCGCGCCGGCCTTGGCCGCGAGCTTCTCGACGAAGGCGTCGTAGACGCCGGCCTGCACGTACAGGCGGTTGGCGCAGACGCAGGTCTGGCCGGCGTTGCGGTACTTGCTGACCATCGCACCTTCGACGGCGCTATCGATGTCGGCGTCGTCGAAGACGATGAAGGGCGCATTGCCGCCGAGCTCCAGGCTGACCTTCTTGACCGTGCTGGCGCACTGGCGCGCCAGGATGCGGCCGACCTCGGTCGAGCCGGTGAACGACAGGTGGCGCACGACGTCGGAGCTGCACAGCACGTTGCCGATCTCGATGCTGTTGGCGCTGTCGGCGCACAGCACGTTGAGCACGCCGGCGGGCATGCCGGCGCGCTGCGCCAGTTCGGCCACCGCCAGCGCCGACAGCGGCGTCTGCTCGGCCGGCTTGATGACCACCGGGCAGCCGGCGGCCAGCGCCGGCGCGACCTTGCGCGTGATCATGGCGATCGGAAAGTTCCACGGCGTGATCGCCGCGCACACGCCGACCGGCTGCTTGATGACGATGTAGCGCTTGTTGTTGTCGGTGGTCGGGATGGTCTCGCCGTAGATGCGCTTGCTCTCCTCGGCAAACCACTCGATGAAGCTGGCGCCGTAGCCGACCTCGCCGCGCGCTTCGGCCAGCGGCTTGCCTTGTTCGGCGGTCATGATGCGGGCCAGGTCTTCGGCGTGCTGGTGCAGCAGCGCGAACCACTTCATCAGGATCGCGGCGCGCTCCTTGGCGGTCTTGGCGCGCCAGGCGGGCCAAGCCTTCTCGGCCGCCGAGATGGCGGCCGCGGCGTCGATGGCGCCCAGGTTGGCCACCTGCGCCAGCTCCAGCCCCGTGGCCGGATCGGTGACGGCGAAGCGCGGGTTGCCGGCCTGGCCGGCGGTCCATTCACCGTTGATGAGGCCGTCGGTCTTGAGCAGGCTGGGGTCGTTCAGCGGCGCCAGCGGTGAGTGCTTCATGTCCATGGAGGACCTCCTTTCGAAGCCATCATAGGGGCTCGCCAAAAGCCCCTGCCTATAATCAAAGCCCCTTGAAAATCAAGCACTTGGCGCACTCGCGCGACCCGGTGCCGAGCCGAAAGCCGCTGCATGAATGCCTCCGAGATCCGCTCCACGTTCCTGCACTACTTCGAGTCCAAGGGCCATCAGATCGTGGCCAGTTCGCCCGTGGTGCCCGGCGATGACCCGACGCTGCTGTTCACCAACGCCGGCATGAACCAGTTCAAGGACGTCTTCCTGGGCCACGACCGCCGCCCCTACAGCCGCGCCACGACGAGCCAGAAATGCATCCGTGCCGGCGGCAAGCACAACGACCTCGAAAACGTCGGCTACACCGCGCGCCACCACACCTTCTTCGAGATGCTCGGTAACTTCAGCTTCGGCGACTACTTCAAGAAGGACGCCATTGCCTACGCCTGGGAGCTGCTCACCGTCCATTTCAAGCTGCCCAAGGACAAGCTGTGGGCCACCGTCTACGCCGACGACGACGAGGCCTACGACATCTGGCTCAAGGACATCGGTCTGCCGGCCGAGCGCATCGTGCGCATCGGCGACAACAAGGGCGGCCGCTACATGAGCGACAACTTCTGGATGATGGGCGACACCGGCCCTTGCGGCCCGTGCAGCGAGATCTTCTTCGACCATGGCCCCGACGTGGCCGGCGGCCCGCCCGGCAGCGCCGAGCAGGACGGCGACCGCTACATCGAGATCTGGAACAACGTCTTCATGCAGTTCAACCGCACCGAAGACGGCGTCATGCACGCGCTGCCCAAGCCGAGCGTCGACACCGGCATGGGCCTGGAGCGGCTGGCCGCGGTGCTGCAGCACGTGCACAGCAACTACGAAATCGACACCTTTGTGCGCCTGCTGGCAGCGGCGAAGAACGCGGTGCAGTTTGCTGCCGGCGGCGCAGCCGTGGACGCCACGTCGCCGTCGCTGAAGGTCATCGCCGACCACATCCGCGCCTGCACCTTCACGATCGTCGACGGCGTGATCCCGGGCAACGAAGGCCGCGGCTACGTGCTGCGCCGCATCGCGCGCCGCGGCATCCGCCACGGCTACAAGCTCGGTGCGCGCAGGCCCTTTTTCCACACCCTGGTGGCACCGCTGGCGGTCGAGATGGGCGAAGCCTACCCCGAGCTGCGGCGCGAGATGGCGCGCGTG
>JANMVM010000228.1:0-9130 GCA_031392695.1 Rubrivivax sp. | reverse complement strand
GCCAGATCCGCGACCGGGGATTCAGACATCTTCGACGCTTTGCAGCGCGGCGCGCTCGCCCAGGTCACGCAGGTCGTTGAAGGCATAGATGCCGCTGTTGTGGCCGTCGTTCCAGTCGAACTGGATCGCGTAGTGGCCGATGCTGGTGATCTGGCGCGGGCTCACGTCGGCGCGCACCGTCTGCGGGTCGAGCAGCTTGCGGCCACTCATCTCTTCGACGCACAGCGCGCAACGACAGGCCAGGCGCAGGTCACGAACATCGAGGTCGTCGCGGTGGCCGTCTTGCCACAGCAGCGACAAGGTGCGCGGATCGCGGCGCATCAGCCCCACCGGGATGTTGCGGGCGCCGGACGGCTGCACGGCGCCTTCCATCCAGGCCGGCGCGCCTTCGTTGCTGTCCCACTTCCAGACGAAGGCTTTGAGGCCCGTGACTGAGGTCTGCAGCTGCGCCAACAGCGCGTCGGCAATGGCGCCGTACACACGCGCGCTGGCCGACTTGGGCTGGGCAACGACGATGGGGCGACCCTCGTCACCGCAGGTCACCACCTCGGCGTCGATCGGCAGCGCGCCGAGGAAGGGCACGCCGATTTCCGCGCTCATCTGTTCGCCACCACCGTGGCGGAAGATGTCCGTCGTCTCGCCGCAATGCGGGCAGGCGAAACTGCGCATGTTCTCGACGATGCCCAGGATCGGCACCTGCACTTTTTCGAACATGCGCAGGCCGCGGCGCGCGATCTTCAGGCTCACGGCCTGGGGCGTCGTCACGATCACCACGCCCGACAGCGGCATGCTTTGCGCCAGCGTCAACTGGGTGTCGCCCGTGCCCGGCGGCAGGTCCAGGATCAGGCAGTCGAGTTCGCGCCATTGCACGCCGGCGACGAACATCTTCAGGTACTTGCCCACCATCGGCCCGCGCAGGACGGCCGGCTGGTCGTCGCCGGTCAGCATGCCCATCGACACCACCTTCAGGCCGTAGCGCTGGGCCGGGATCATCCGGCTGTCGGCCGTCATCTCGGGCGGTTCACCGGTGGGGATGCCCAGCATGCCGGGGATGCTGGGGCCCAGGACATCGGCGTCGACCAGCCCGACGCGCAAACCGCGCTGCTGCAGCGCCAGCGCCAGGTTGACGCTGACGGTGGATTTGCCGACGCCGCCCTTGCCGCTGCCGACGGCGATGATGTGCCGGATGCCCGGCAGCCTCTCGGGGCCTGCGGTCGGCTGGGGTGAAGCGCGTTGCGCGGTGTCGGTGGTTTGCATGGTGGTGCCTCTGGCCGTTGGGGTTCAGCGATGAAGCGCGGTCGGCAAGCTAGACCGCCACGACGGCGATGTCCGGCTCGATCGTCCGCACCAGGTTCTCGATGGCGCTCAGCGTGCCCGAGATCGAACTCGGGCAACTGCCGCAAGCCCCCTGGTAGTGGATGCTGAGCTCGTTGCCGGCCAGGCCCACGACGTGCAAGTCACCGCCGTCGGCTTTCAGCGAAGGCCGGATGCGCGCGTCGAGCAGCTCGCTGATGGCATCCAGGCGCACCTGGTCTTCTTCGCTGAGGTCGGCGATCGATGCGCGCGCCGCAAACACGGCGGCGGCCGACTGCGCCGCCGCCGCCGGGGCGGCGCGCAGGGGCACGGCGATCAGCCGCACCAGCGCCGGCCAGTCGGCATCTCCGTCCTGCGTCACGGTGAGCCAGCGGTCGACGTAGAAGACATTGCTCACGTGCTCGATGGCGAACAGCGCCGACGCGAGCGCGTCGCCCGCGGCCTGCTCGGCGTTCTCGAAGGAATGCGAAATGCCCCAGGTCAGCGGTTCATGGAGCGTGAACTTCACCGCGTTCGGGTTGGGCGTGTCGTCGATCTCTGCAATCTTGGGCATCACCGAGCCTCCTGCCGCTGCTGCGGCGTGTCGCTGCCGGCCGCCGGCCGCCGCGTCCTCACAGCGCGCGGCCGGCGTCCAGCAGGGTCTGCAATTCACCCGACTGGTACAGCTCGCGCACGATGTCGGCGCCGCCGATCAACTCGCCCTTGACGTAGAGCTGGGGGATGGTGGGCCAGTTGGAATAGGCTTTGATGCCGGCCCGCACGTCCGGATCGGCCAGCACGTCGATGGCCGTGAGGCCCTGCACGCCGCAGGCCTTGAGCATCTGCACCGTCGAGCCCGAGAACCCGCATTGCGGGAACTGCGGCGTGCCCTTCATGTAGAGCACGACGACGTTGGCGTTGACCTGCTGGTGGATGGTTTCGTGCATGTTCATGTTCGTCGCTCCGGCTTCAGGGGTGGTTCGATTGCGCCCAGGCCTCGGGCGTGAAAGTGCGCAGGGACAGCGCGTGGACTTCCGAGCGCATGCGGTCACCCAGCGCCTGGTAGACGCGCTGGTGCTGCTGTACTCGGCTGATGCCGGTGAACTGCGAGCTGACAACCACCGCCTCGAAGTGCTGGCTTTCATCGCCTTGCACCTGCGCGTGCTCGCAGGGCAGGCCATTCACGATGTGGCTTCTCAGTTCTTCAGCGGTCATGGCGCGTCCGTTCGGTGGGGTGAGGGGTCGGCGCCGCCCTCCGTGGAGACCGCTGGTCGCGAGTCGATCGCCGCCTGCAGCGTGTGCCAGGGCAGGACGGCGCACTTCACCCGTGTCGGCAGGTTGCGCACGCCGGAGAAGACGGCCAGGCGCCCGATCTGGTGGGCGGCGTCCAGCTCGATCTTGCCGGTGGTCATGGCCAGGAACTCCTGGATCAGTGACTGCGCCTGCGGCAGCGCCTTGCCCTTGACGGCCACCGTCATCATCGACGCCGACGCCTTGCAGATCGCACAGGACTCGCCTTCGAAGGCGATGCGGGCGATGGTCTGGCCTTCGATGCCGAGCGCCACGCTGAGGTGGTCGCCGCACAGCGGGTTGTGGCCCTCGGCGCGGTGGCTGGCCTGCGGCAGCGGGCCGAAATTGCGCGGCTTGCGGTTGTGGTCGAGAATGACCTCTTGGTACAGCGCCTTCGGGTCGGCCGTCATGCGAACACCTTCTGCACGGTGCGCACGCCGGCGACCAGCGCGTCCACTTCGGCCAGGCTGTTGTAAAACGCGAACGAGGCCCGCACCGTGGCCGGCAGCTTCAGGCGCGCCATCACCGGCTGGGCGCAGTGGTGGCCGGTGCGCACCGCAATGCCCTCGTGGTCGAGCAGGGTGCCGACGTCGTGCGGGTGCACACCGTCGAGCACGAAGGACAGGACCGCGGCCTTGTGGCGCGCCGTGCCGACGAGCCGCACGCCGGGCATTTCGCCCAGCAGCGCGGTGGCGTGTTGCAGCAGTGCGTGTTCGTGCCGGGCGATGGCGGCCAGGCCGATGGCACCGAGGTAATCGACCGCGGCGCCCAGGCCGATGGCAGCAGCGATCGGTGGCGTGCCGGCCTCGAACTTGTGCGGGATGGTGTTGTAGACGGTGCCCTCGAAGGACACCGAGAGGATCATGTCGCCGCCGCCCTTGAACGGCTGCATGGATTCGAGCAACGCGGCCTTGCCGTACAGCACGCCGATGCCGGTGGGCCCGCACAGCTTGTGTCCCGAGAAGGCATAGAAGTCGCAGTCCAGGTCCTGCACGTCGACGGGCATGTGGGGCACGGCCTGCGCACCGTCGACCAGCACCGGCACGCCATGCGCGTGCGCCGTCGCGATCATGGCCTTCACCGGGTTGATGCTGCCGAGTGCGTTGGAGACGTGGGTCACGCCAACGATGCGCGTGCGTGCGTTGAACATGGCCTGGTACTGGTACGCATCCAGGCACAGCTCACCCGTGTCCAGCATCGGCACCACCCGGATCGTCGCGCCTGTCTCTTCGGCCAGCATCTGCCAGGGCACGATGTTGGCGTGGTGCTCCATCGTGGTCAGGATGATCTCGTCACCGGCATGGATGAACTTGCGGCCCCAGCCGTGCATCACCAGGTTGATCGACTCGGTGGTGCCGCTGGTGAAGATCACTTCGCGTGCTTCGGCGGCGTTCAGGAAGGCTTGCAGCTTGCCCCGGGCCGCCTCGTACTCGACTGTCGCCAGCGCCGACAGCGTGTGCACCCCGCGGTGGATGTTGGCGTGCTGCGCCGTCTGGTAATGCACCAAGCGGTCGATGACCGGCTGCGGCATCTGGCTCGACGCCGCGTTGTCCAGGTAGACCAGCGGCTTGCCATGGACCAGCGTTTGCAGGATCGGGAAGTCCGCGCGGATGCGCTCGAGATCGAAGGGCTCGCCAGTGCGATCCGGCGCCGCGCCGCGGAACAGCTCGGATTGACGGGCGCTCATGGCTGGCCGCCGGTCTGCGCCAGCATGTGCTGCTGCAACTGCTGGCGCAGCGAGGGAACGGGGATGCGCGCGATGATCTCGGCGCCGAAAGCGTAGGTCAGCAGGTCGCGCGCGGCGCTGTCGGACAGGCCGCGGCTCTGCAGGTAGAACACTTCCTCGCTGTCGAGCGAACCCACCGTCGCACCGTGCGTGCACTTCACGTCGTCGGCCAGGATCTCGAGCTGCGGCTGGGCGTCGATGCGCGCCCGCGTGCCGAGCAACAGGTTGCGGCTCATCTGCGCCGCGTCGGTGTGCTGCGCGCCGGGGCTCACACCCACCATGCCGTTGAACACCGCGCGGGCGCTGCCGCCCGCGATGCACTTGTGGAGCTGGCGGCTGCGCCCGTGCGGCTGCGCGTGGACGATGCGGCTGTGCGTGTCGGCCAGCTGCTTGCCCGCAACGACGGCCAGGCCGTCGACCGCGCAATCGGCCCCTTCGCCCAGCACCGCCTCTAGGTGATGGCGCGAGAGCTGCGCGCCCATGTCCACGCTGACCGCCCGGTAGCGGCTGGCTCGCCCCAGCGCGACGGTGGTGTTGGCGATGTGGAAGGCCTGCGTGCCGTTGCGCTGCACGCGGATGTGCCGCACCTGGGCCTGCTCGGCCAGCACGACCTCGGTCACGCCGTTGCTCAGACCGGCGGCGCCCGGCAGCGAGACGTAGTCCTCGATCAGCGTCAGGCTGCTGCCCGCCTCGGCGATGAGCAGGCAGCGCGGGTGGCTGACGACGCTGGCCTGCGTGGTGAGGAACAGCAGGTGGACCGGCGCGGCGAGCGCGACGTTGCGCGGCACCCGGATCACCGCCGCGTCGCGCAGGAAGGCCGTGTTGAAGGCCGCGAAGACGTCGCTGCCGAGGGTCTGGTGGCGGCCCAGATGCGCCTCGACGGCGGCGGCCTGGTTGGCCAGCGCGGCGGGCAGGTCGGCCACCAGCACGCCACTGGCGTGGATGGCCGGGCCGGACAGCTCGGGTGCGTGAACCCCGTCGACGAACACCAGCCGCGTCGCCGCTTCTTCGAGCGAGAAGCCGGCCATGTCGGCCGCGGACACCGGGCCGGCGCGACCGGCCGGCTGCAACGTCAGCCGGCCCAGCGGTGTCAGGTCGGTGAAGCGCCAGGCCTCGTCGTGCAAGGTGGGCAGGGCCAGCGCGCCCAGGTCGTCATGGCCACGGCTGCGCAGCGCATCGACGAACGCCCAGGGGCTGCGCGGCAGGCGGGGATGGCCGACCCACAACGCATCGAGGCCGGCCGTCACGGTGGGCCGCCGCAGCGCGACGACCGCGCTCACGGGGCCACCGCCACGGCCGGGTGCTCGGCGCCGACCCCCTCGTAGCCGCGCGCCTCGAGTTCGAGCGCGAGCTCCTTGCCGCCGGTCTTGACGATGCGGCCCGCTTCCATCACGTGGACGAAATCGGGCACGACGTGGTCGAGCAGGCGCTGGTAATGTGTGACCAGCACGATGGCGTTGTCGCGGTGGCTCAGCCGGTTGACGCCCTGCGAGACGATGCGCAGCGCATCGATGTCGAGGCCGGAGTCGGTTTCGTCGAGGATCGCCAAGCGCGGCTCGAGCAAGGCCATCTGCAGGATCTCGTTGCGCTTCTTCTCGCCGCCGGAGAAGCCCTCGTTGACGCTGCGGTCGAGGAACTCCGGGCTCATCTCGAGCCCCTTCATCTTCTCGCGCACGAAGTCGTCGAACTCGAGCGGGTCCAGTTCTTCCTGGCCACGCTGCGTCTGCAGCGTGTTGTAGGCCAGGCGCAGGAACTGGCTGTTGGCGACGCCGGGAATCTCGATCGGATACTGGAACGCCAGGAACACACCCGCCAGCGCCCGCGCTTCCGGTGCCAGCGCGAACAGATCCTGACCGTCCAGCAACGCGCTGCCCGCCGTCACCGCGTAGGCGCTGTGGCCGGCGAGCACTTTGGCGAATGTGCTCTTGCCCGAACCGTTGGGGCCCATGATGGCGTGGACCTCGCCGCGCCTGACCGTGAAGTCCAGGCCCTTGAGGATCTCGATGCCGTTGACGCTGGCACGCAGGCCGCGCACTTCCAGCAATACTGGACTGTCTGCGCGGATCATCCGACGCTCCCTTCGAGCTTGAGGCCGAGCAGCTGGGTCGCCTCGACGGCGAACTCCATCGGCAATTGCTGGAAGACCTGCTTGCAGAAGCCATTGATGATCATCGACACGGCGGCCTCGGCACCGACGCCGCGCTGCGCGAAATAGAAGAGCTGGTCTTCGCCGATCTTCGAGGTCGACGCCTCGTGCTCGACCCGGGCCGTGGGGTTGCGCACGTCGATGTAGGGGAAGGTGTGGGCGCCGGACGCGTCGCCGATCAGCATCGAGTCGCACTGCGAGTGGTTGCGTGCCCCGGCGGCGGTGGGGGCCATCCTGACCAGCCCGCGGTAGCTGTTGCTGGAGCGGCCGGCCGAGATGCCCTTGCTGATGATCGTGCTGCGCGTGTTCTTGCCCAGGTGGATCATCTTGGTGCCGGTGTCGGCCTGCTGCAGGTGGTTGGTGACGGCCACCGAAAAGAACTCGCCGACCGAGTTGTCGCCGCGCAGCACGACCGACGGGTACTTCCAGGTGATGGCCGAGCCGGTTTCGACCTGCGTCCACGAAATGCGTGAGTTCACCCCCTTGGCCAGGCCGCGCTTGGTGACAAAGTTGAAGACGCCGCCGACGCCGTTCTCGTCGCCCGCGTACCAGTTTTGCACGGTCGAATACTTGATGTCGGCGTTGTCCAGCGCCACCAGCTCGACCACCGCCGCGTGCAGTTGGTTGGTGCTGAACGCGGGGGCGGTGCAGCCTTCCAGATACGACACCGATGCACCCTCTTCGGCCACGATCAGCGTGCGTTCGAACTGGCCCGACTCTTCGGTGTTGATGCGGAAGTAGGTCGAGAGGTCCATCGGGCACTTCACGCCCTTGGGGATGAAGCAGAACGAACCGTCGGTGAACACCGCCGAGTTGAGCGCGGCGGAGTAGTTGTCGCCCTGGGGCACGACCGTGCCGAGGTACTTCTGCACCAGCTCGGAGTGGTGCTGCACGGCCTCGGACATCGAGCAGAAGATGATGCCGACCTCGGCCAGCTTGTGCTTGTAGGTGGTGGCCACCGAGACGCTGTCGAAGATCACGTCCACCGCCACGCCGGCCAGCGCCATGCGCTCGTGCAAGGGCACGCCGAGCTTCTCGAAGGTGCGCAGCAACTCCGGGTCGACCTCGTCCATGCTCTTGAGCTTGGCCTTCTGCTTGGGCGCGGCGTAGTAGCTGATGGCCTGGAAGTCGATCTTCGGGTAGTGGAGGTTGGGCCAGGCCGGCTCGGCCATCTGCAGCCAGGTGCGGTAGGCCGCGAGCCGGAAGTCGAGCAGCCAGGCGGGCTCGTCCTTCTTGGCCGAGATCATGCGGATGGTGTGCTCACCCAGCCCCTTGGGCGCGACGTCGGACGCGATGTCGGTGACGAAGCCGTGCTTGTAGGGCTGGTTGACGAGTTGCTGCAGCACGGCACTCATGCGCTTGCCTTGGCGATGCCGGTGAACGCGTCCACCGCGGCAGCGGCGCCCGGCTTCTTCACGTTGAAGCTCTCGCCGCAACCGCACTCGCTGTCGACGTTGGGGTTGTCGAACTTGAAGCGTTGCGTCAGGCCTTCGGTGACGAAGTCGATGTGCGAGCCATCAAGAACCAGCAGGCTCTGGGCATCGACCACCACGCGGGCGCCGTGCGACTCGAAGCTGTGTTCGCCGGGCCGGACCTCGTCGGCGATCTCGAAGGTGTGGGCCAGCCCCGTGCAGCCTACCTTCTTGATGCCGATGCGCAGCGCGACGCCCGAGCCGCGTTTGTCGAGCTGACGTCGGATTTGCGTGGCGGCCCGTTCAGTCAGTGTCATGGTCATGGGTCGAACTCCTTGTCTGAACACACACCCGCCGAAGCTCACTGCGGGCGACTCATCAAATGCCGGTGGATCCGTTGCCTCCGCTTCCGAACCGGGACCCAGGGCAAGCCTTCTCAGCTGGCCACCGTCAAGACCTCGTCGTGAGAGTGGATACCTGAGTAATTTAGTCAAGTATAGGGAGTCCTTGAGGTTCGAAAGCGGGTGGGGCCCAGAGGGGCGGATGGAAGCAGGGACATACGTGTCCCCGCGGCAAGCCAAGCCCGCCAAGCTGGGAGCGTTGGTCGAGGACGCGGCCTTGGACTCTGCGGGGCCGACGACGATGCCGCCGCAGGCGAAAGCCACACCCGCGGGCAGCTCGTGCCGCCGCATGCACTTGCCCGGTCGCGTTCGTCCCGTGCCTCGCGAAGGGCTCGCGTCTGCAAGCGCGAGCGCGGCCTGCCAGACATGCCGAGGGGCTCCGCCTTCAGGCTGACGCAGTGCGCCGAAGTGGGCGGCAGGCTGCACGCCGCGTTGCACCGCGGCGCCGCTGATCGCCACGCGCTTTAGCGGCCTGGGCTTTTCATCACCCGCCCGGCACGGGCAAGCCAGCGAGTGCTTGTGAACCGACAGGGCATGTCGCGCTGGATCTGATGACCCCCGGGCGCGACGGCACCGCACACCCCGTGATGTCGCCGCTGGAGTTCATCACACTGCCCGTCGAACAGCCGGTTTGCGGTGGCCAAATCCACTGTCTCTACGCCTGCAGTGGGTCGTCAGCCGACATTCACTTCCGGCCGGTTCAGGTTGGGCTGAGACCCATGGCCGCCTGCCCATGACGGCCACGGTCTCGGTTGACGTTCACAAGCCGCGCAGAAACTCGATCAGCAAGGCGTTCACCTCGGCCGCGCGCTCGCGCTGCACCCAGTGGCCCGCGCCGGCCAGGATGTGGCTGCCGCGCAGG
>JANMVM010000167.1:0-10843 GCA_031392695.1 Rubrivivax sp. | reverse complement strand
ACCGTGTCATCCCCCTTCAGCACCTGGTAGCCGTAGTGCACCGTGCCGCGTGGTTTCGTGGCGTGGCGCTGGAGTCCGGTGACCACCAGCTCAAGATGGATCGTGTCGCCGAACAGCACCGCCGCCTTGTAGCGGATGGTGTGCTCCAGGATCGCCAGGCCGGTGCCGGCCGCCAGGCCGAGGCGTTCCTTCAGGCCCTGCGCAATGGCCACTGCCATCAAACCTGGCGGAAACGCGCCGCCGTACAGCGCGTGCTTGGCGGCGAATTCATGGTCGACGTGCATCGGGTTCATGTCGCCGGTGTACATCGCCCACAGCAGACCGTCGGCCTGCGTGATGGTGCGGCCCTGCGAGACGATGCGCTCACCGAGCTTGAAGTCTTCGAAATAGCGGGCCGATGGCCCGACATACCTTTGAAGCTGCGACATGGCCATCTCCTTGGGGCAGGGTGGGGCGCGTTGCTCGCGGGCCGGGCCTCGAGCCTGCGCGTTTCATCGATCCAGCACCCGCGGCTTGCGGTGTTCCAGGAAGGCGCGCACGCCTTCGGCACTGTCTTCGCCGCCCACGAGTCGGCCCGACAGTGCCTGGGCGTCCAGGTAGGCCTCCATCCAGGTGCGGCCCTCGATGGCTATCGAGGCCAGCTTGCGCGCCCGCACCACCGGCAGGCTCTTGGCCGCGATCTGCGCCGCCAGTTCCAGGGCCCTGGGCAGCACCTGCACACGCGGCACCACGTAATTGAAGAATCCGCTGGGTTCCAGTTCACGCGCGGTGAAGCGGGCCCCTGTGAACAGCATCTCGCGCACCTTGGCCTCGGGCATCTTCAGCATTGCAAACACACCGCCGCCGCCGGCGATGAGGCCGTAGTCGATCTCGGGGCACGAAAAGCGCGCGTCTTCGGCCGCCACCCGCAGGTCGCACAACGCAGCCAGGATCATGCCGATGCCGACTGCATGCCCGTTGATGGCGGCAATCACCGGCCGGTCCAGGCTCGCGAAACCCGGCACGCGCTCATTGATGAAGGCATAGCGCTCCTGGCGCCGTGCCTTGTCCATGCCGACGAAGTCGTTCAGGTCGGCGCCCCCGCACCAGGCGCGCGCTCCTTCCGGTGCCGAGAGCACGACGACGCGGATGGCGGTGCTTGCTTCGACAACGTCGACGAGCCGGCCGATGTCTTCGTACACCGACAGCGACACCGCATTGACCGGCGGGCGCGAGAACACGACGTGGCCGATGCCGTCGTCGCGCACTGTCAATGCGAAGCTGCCCACCTGTTGCTGCATGGCTGACTCACCTTGGCGAAAGCGGGGCAGGCAGGCCCTGCATGGGTTTCTCTGGCCGCCCGTTGTGGCGCGCAGGGTGCCGTCGCTGGCGCAGCCCGTCTGGCGGTTTATGCCGCCGGCAGCGGATCGATCAGCTCGAAATGCGAAATGTCGTCCAGTGAGCCCTTGAGTTCGCTCTTCCAGACGGCCTTCACGCGGACACCGGGTTTCAGGTCTTTCGGCGCGCGTTCGATGTCCACGCCGTCCAGCGTGTGGATGATCTTCGTCGACGCACCGTCGAGCACGATCTCGGCATAGATGTACGGCGGCTCGCGGAACTGGCCGACGAACTTCAGGTGGATGATGGAGAAGGCCTGCAACACGCCGGTGTCGGCCACGTCAGTCCAGGTGCCCGTGCGCACGTAACACACGTCACACAGTTCACGCGGCGGCAGCAGCACGCTGTGGCAGCTGGGGCAGCGGATGCCCACGATGCGGCCGGATGTCTGCATTTCGTCGAACAGCCGCCCGTAGTAGGGCCCGCGGGCGTGTTCGTAGTGCAAGCTCAGTGAAGTGGCGATGCTGTCCAGCGGCTCGCGCAGGTCGTCGACCGGTTTTGCCGCTGCGGGTGCACCCGCAGCCTGGGTGGCTGACGTCGTGAGTGTGGTGGACGAGGCGGGCGCGGCGCTGAAGCCCGCCAAGTCCATGATGCTGCCTTTGGCGGTGTCGGCCCAGGCGGCAGCAACGCGCAGGCCGACCTCCCAGCCAGAGCCCGCAGGTGGGTCGCCGACCAGGCGGTGCATCAGGTCGACATCGGCACCGTCCAGCCGCACCAGCGCCAGCGTGTGTTCAGGTGTCTGCGTGAAACCCTGCAGAGTGCCATGTTCGCCGATCTGCACCAGTTCGAGCCCGTCATGCCCGCAGCGGCAGACGTCCTGCGCCGGCACCTCGACGCGGCCGCAGCGCGTGCAGCGTGTGCCGATGATGCGCCTGCCGGCCAGCTCGGCCAGAAAGGTGCCGGTGGACTTGCCCGGCGTCAGGCGGTAAGGCAACGAGATGCTGCGCTTGAACGGCAGCAGGTCGTTGGCTTCGGAGGCAGGAGCTTGATGCACGTTCGGTCGCCCTTCGTTCCTTGATTTTCTTGGATGCGTGGGAGGCGCGTGTTGCAGCGTCAGTCGGCGCTGACGACGGCCAAGCCGCGCAGATTGGCCCAGCCGCCGCCGGTTTGCGCCGCGGCCAAGCGGGCGCCAGCAATCTGGTGCTCACCGGCCTTGCCCGTGACCTGCAGGGTGGCCTCGATGAGGCGTATCAGCCCTGCAGCGCCGATGGGGTTGGCGCCGAGGCAGCCGCCCGAAGGATTCACCGGGATGTCGCCGCTCAGCTGCGTGGCGCCCGAGGCGATCAGCTCGGCAGCGCCACCGGGTTCGCACAGGCCAAGGCTCTCGTAGTAGCTCAACTCGAAGCAGCTATACGGCTCCTGCACCTCAACCACGTCGAGCTGGCGCCGCGGGTTGGTGATGCCGGCGGCGCGGTACACCGTGCGCGCCGCATGCGCCAGCGGTTCGGACAGCAGCATCGAGCGCTGCGGCGCGTTGTCGGCCTCGGCGCAGTAGGCCATGCCGCGGATGAAGGCCGGGCGGTTGGTGATCTTGCCGGCCAGCGCCTCGGTGCTGAGCACCACGGCGGCGGCGCCGTCGGAAATGGGCGGCACATCCAGCAACTTGATCGGCCAGGCCAGCGGTCGCGACTGCATCACGTCGTCTATGGTCACTTTCTTGGCCACGTGGGCATAGGGGTTCAGGGCGGCATTGCCGAGGTTCTTCACCACCACGCGTGCTGCGGCTTCTTCGGTGTGGCCCAGCTTGTCCATGCGCGCACGCCAGTAGGCGGCCGAGAAGCCCATGATGCCCACCGCGAAATCGCGGCCCCAGAACGGGTCGTACAGGCTCGAGATGGAGGCCTGCAGCGCACCTTCGGAGAGCTTGTCGTAGGCCACCACGAGCACGCGTTCGGCAAAGCCGCCCGCGACCTGGTAATAGCCAGCCAGCGCGCCGGCGAAACCGGTGCCGCCGCCACTGGTGATGCGCACCACGGGCTTGCCGCGCGCGCCGATGGCGTCGACGATCCACTTCTCGGGCTGGTTCACGGCCGCGAAGAGCACCGGGCCGCTGGCGACGACAACCGAATCGATGTCGTCCATGCTCAGGTTGGCGTCCTTGAGCGCGCGCTGGGCGGCTTCGCGCACGAGCCCGGGCACGTTGACGTCAGCCCGGCGGCGTTGATGATGCGTCTGTCCGACGCCGACGATGGCTACACGACTCATCTCAGTGGCGCCCGGCCGTTCCGAAGCCACAGAGCGCCCCAGGGTCGCGCAGCGGCACCTGCAGGGCCAGGGGGGGCGGCGAACGAAGCAAGCGTGGGGGTTTCATTTCAAACCTCGACTACAAAAACGCAATGGGACTGCGCGCCAATGCCTGAAGCGGCATGCACGACAGCGTTGCTCGCGGCCTCTGCGCGCGTGGCGCCCGGCGCCTGCAGTTGCTCGACGGCCTCGGCCAGGCGCACCAGGCCGGTGGCCATGATGGGGTCGGCAGGCAGCGCACCGCCAGAGCGGTTGATGGTGTTGCCGCGCGAGCCGCGAATGAGATCGATGCCCCGCCCGGGCTCGGCCAGACCCAGCGCTTCCAGCGTCATCAACTCGCCAACCGCCGAGGTGGCGCTGCACTCGGCCAAGCCCAGCTGCTTCGGCTGCACGCCGGCCCTGGCGTAAGCCATGCGCGCCGCTGTCTCGCAGGCGGCCAGGCCGGCGTCGCGCATTGCAAACACGTTGCCTTCCATCGCCGTACCCATGCCGGTGATCCACACCGGCGCAGTTGCGGCACGCCGCGCCACCTTTTCGCTGGCCAGCACCATTGCCACGGCACCATCGACGGCGCGCGACATCATCAGTTTGCGGATTGGCGCGGCCATCAGGGCTGAGGCCATGACCTCGTCGAGGCTCGGCGCCGCAGCGAATTCGACGTTGCTGTTGCTGCTGGCGCGCTGCCAGGCGCTGGCGGCCACCTCAGCGAGGTCCACTTCGCGCAGGCCGTGCTGCCGCAGGTAGCGCTGCGCGAGCAGGCCCGAGGCGGTGATGTCGTCCAGCCCCACCGGCCGCTGGTAGAAGGGGTCGGCCATCGTCGAGTAGAACTTGCCGACGTCAGACTCCGAGGGCTTGGAGTAGGCGATGACGAGGCCCACGTCGGCGGCGCCGCTGGCGATCTTGGTCGTCGCGTACAGCGCGGCCCACAAGCCGTCGTCTTCCACCCGCGATTCTTCCTTGTGGTGCGCACCCATTGCGCCGAGGAAGCCGCAGTTGGAGATGCTGCGGCCGTCGAGCACGTCGCTGCCGCTGTCGATGACGAAGTCGACGTCGCAGATGCGCAGACCGCAGCCCTTGAGCGCGCGCTGTACGACGGCGGCGATCAGGTCGATGTGCTGCGCGCCCCGCCAGGCCGGCTTCAGCACTGTTTGTGCCGTCGACACGATGCCTACCCGCAGTGGCCTGGAACTCAGTTTCATGGAGGTCGCAACGCAAGCCGCAATAAGTCGATGAATATTCGAATTATGGCGTTGCATCGGCGCTTGTCAACCCATCTCTGCCTCCGTGCATTCTTCTTTGGATCAACCGATCGCCTGCAGAATCTGAGACATTTTCGGAGCGATTTTGTCTAGTCGCCGGTGCACGCGCCGCGGGTCATTGGTCTTGTCTTTGGCCTTGGCTGCAGCAGTTGTCTGGTATCAGGCGGCCCGCGGGCCGCCTCTTTCGTGTCGAGGCTGCAAGCCTGCAGCAGGCACGCCAACGTTCGCAGAGGCGTCCCCTTTTGGCTACGCCCGGTACGCGCTACTTGCCGACCCAGACCACCTCGTGCGTGGCCTGCGCTGGCGGAAACACCGCCACCGGCTGGCCGTTGCGTCACTGTGCCATGACCAGGCCCGCGCCGACGCGGCGGCCCTTTTCGTCCCACTTCAGCGGGCCGTTGACGAATTGCGCCGGCCCGGTGGTCAGGTCCATGGCGCGAATCTGCTCGGCGACCTTGCGGCGGTCGGCGACGCCGGCTCTTTCCAGCGCTTCGCGGTAGATCATCCCCTGCGTATAACCGTCCAGCGACTGCGGCGTCATCCAGGGTCGGCCCGAACGTGCGCGGTAGCGGGCCTGCAATTCCTGGCGCCGTTTGCCGGCCCAGTTGCTGTTGATGCTGAAGAAGTTCTCCACCGTCTTCGCGCCTGCCAGGTTCAGCAACTCGGGCGTCGGGCTCGGCCCCGACACGGCAAAGGTCGGCATCGTGTCGCGGCCCAGGCCCTGCTCGGTCAGGCCGTCCAGCAGTAGTTTCAGGTCGGGCAACGAACCGGGCATCACGAACAGGATGTCCGGGCGGTTGCGGCGCAGGTTGGAAATCAGTTCGGTGGCGTCGGCAATCGGCGGTGTGTAGGACTTCTCTGAAAGCACTTTCAGACCGGCCCTGTCGTAGCCACCCTCGCGCCAGGTGCGCACCATGCCCTGGATGGCCTGGTTGGTGTCAGCGATCACCGCCACCGTCTTGGGCGTCTTGCCGGCCTGCTTGGCCAGGTCCATCACCGTGGGCAGCGCCAGTGCGCCTTGCATGCTCGCCACGGGCACCATCTCGAAGACGAACTTGAAGCCGCGTTCGGTGATCGCGTCGGCGAAGGTCTGAGTCAACCAGGGCAGCTCGGCGCGCTCGGTCATCTCGGTGACGGCCAGCGTCATGCCCGACAGCGCGTCGCCGAAGCCACCCACCAGGTCGGGGTTCTGCGCCAGCAGCTTTTGACCGGCGTTCTTGGCCTTTTCCACCGCGTCTTCGGCGTCGGCGAAGATCAGCTCCAGCTTCGCGCCGCCCAGTGCCTTGATGCCGCCGGCCTGGTTGATGTCCTCGATGGCGAAGTCGCCACCGGCCTTGATGTTCTGGCCGATGGCCGCGAACGGGCCCGACAGCGGCACCAAGGTGCCGAGCTTGATGGTCCTGGCCTGCGCGGCGGCGGGCAGTGCCTGCGCCGCGGCAGCCGCTGCGACCGATGCCAGCAGCGTGCGGCGGTTGATGGCATTCGAGTTCATGGGGTGTCTCCTGTGCTTGTAAGTTCGGCGCCGAGGCCGAGGTAGGCTTGCTGAATGCGCTCGTCGCGGACGACGGACGCGGGAGGACCTTCGGCGACGCAGCGCCTGGCGTCGAGCACATAGGCGTGATCACAGGGCTCGAGCGCTTCGGCGACGCGCTGCTCGACCAGCAGGATGGTCAGCCCGTCCTCGCAGTGCAGGGCTTCGATGCGCTCGAAGATCAGGTCGGCGACGATGGGCGCCAGGCCCATCGAGGGCTCGTCGAGCATCAACAGCCGCGGTGACGAGGCCAGGCCACGTGCGACGGCCAGCATCTGCTGCTCACCGCCCGACAGCGTGCCGGCCAGTTGGTCACGGCGCTCGGCCAGCACCGGGAAGAGGGCGTAACAACGCCCGAGGTTGCGCTTCCAGGCCGCGCGCCCCGGCAGCGTCGAGGCGCCCATGTCCAGGTTTTCGTAGACGCTCAGGCTGGCGAACACCTGGCGCCCTTCGGGCACGTTCGCGATGCCCAGGTGCGCGCGCCTTCGGGCCGGCAGCGCCAGCAGGTCGCGCCCCTTGAACACGATGCGGCCGGCGGTGGGCGTCACCTGGCCCGAGAGGGCGCGGAACAGCGTCGTCTTGCCGGCTCCGTTGGGCCCGACCACGGCGACGAACTGCCCGCTTTGCACACGCAACGACACGCCCGCCAACGCCTGGATGGAGCCGTAGGCGACGCTCAGGTTTTCAAGTTGCAGCATGGGGGTGTCGGGCGTGCATCTGCGCCCATTTCTTGCCGCGGTAGGCGTCGATGACGGCCGGGTTGCGCATGACGGCGGCGGGCTCGCCTTCAGCGATGAGTTGCCCGTGGTCCAGCACCACGAAGCGGTCGGCCAGCCGCGTCATCGCGTGCATGGTGCGTTCGATGATGACGACGGTGATGCCGGCATCGGGCAGGCGCTGGATGACGCGCAGCATCGTCTCGACCTCAACCGCGCCCAGGCCGGCCAGGGTCTCGTCCAGCAGCAGCAATCGCGGGCCGGATGCCAGCGCACGGGCCAGCTCCATCAGGCGCAGTTCCCGATTGGTCAGGCCCAGCACCGGTGCCGCGGCGCGGGCTTGCAGGCCGACGAGTGCCAGGGCCTCGTGCGCACGCGCCAGCGCCGCTGCGGAGCTCTGGCTGCCGGCGATGGCGCCGACGACGACGTTGTGCAGCACGTCCATGCGCGGGAAGGGCCGCGCCACCTGAACGGTGCGTGCGATGCCCAGCGCGCAGCGGCTGCTGGTGGCAAGACCGCCGATGGACTGGCCTTTGAACGTCACTTCACCCGCAGTGGGCTCGATCAGGCCGCCGAGCAGGTTGAACAGCGTCGTCTTGCCGGCACCATTGGGGCCGATGATGCCCAGGATCTCGCCGCGCCGGACTTCGAAGCTGACGTCCTGCGCGGCCTTGAGCCCGCCGAAGGATTTCGACAGCCCCTGCACCTGCAGGATGACGTCGGTGATGAGGGTGCGCGGCGCGACCTTCGTCACCGGGTGCACGGTGGCGGTTGCAGCCGCGCTTGAGATTAGCAGTGTTGCGGAGGGTGCCGACGCCGCACGCCGCCGCGCCAGCAAGTCGCGCACTTTCCACACCACGCCCTCGGGTGCCAGCATGATCACCGCCATGATCGTGACGCCGTAGATCACGCCCTGGATGCCCGGCAGCACGTGGCCGAGTTGCGCACGCCGCGTCTCGGTCAGCGGCACCAGCACGATGGCGCCCACCAGCGGCCCCCACAGCGTGCCGACGCCGCCGAACAGCGCCAGGATCAGCGCCTGCGCCGACACCACGGTGCCCAGCACGCCGTGCGGTGTGACGATCTGCAGCACCACGGCATGAAACCCGCCGGCCAGGGCACACAGCGCGCCGCTGGCCACGAAGGCCATCATCTTCACGCGCAGCGTGCGGATGCCGGCGGTCTCTGCCGCTGCCTCGTTCTGCTTGATCGACAGCATGGCCAGGCCGAAGTGCGAACGCTCGACGAACAAGGTCAGCAGCGCGATGGCCGTCATCAGCCCGACGGCCAGCACCGTGGTGACGCGCGGGTCGGAAAACTGCAGAAAGAGCCAGGGTTCGCCGCGCCGCACCGGCAAGCTCAGTTCCTGCCAGCCCATCCAGTCGAAGAGGAAGATGAACAGCATCGGGTAGGCCAGCATCGCCAGCGCGAAATAGTGGCCGCGCAGCCGGAAGGTGACCAAGCCGATCAGCGCTGCGGCCAGCGCACCCACGACGGCCGCCGCAGCCAGGCCGGCCCCGGCGGGCAGCTGCAAATGGATGGCCAGCAGCGCGACGGTGAAAGCGCCCAGGCCGAAGAAGGTCGCATGGCCGAAGGAGATGAGCCCGGTGTAGCCGCTGAACAGGTTCCAGCTCAGCGCCAGCGCGGCCCAGATCGGAATCGTGCCCAGGATCAGCTGCAGATAGGGGTCGCTGATGCCGGCCGCAGCGCCGGCCATCGCAGCACCGAACAGCAGCAGCAGAAAAAGCTCACGACCTTGCAAGACGCTGCGCAACATGTTCAGACCCGCTCGGCGCTGCGGCCAAAGAAGCCCTGCGGGCGCAACAGCACGACGCCGAGGAACAGCATGAAGATGGTGGCGTTCTGAAGCTGCAAGGGCAGGAACAGCGTCGACAGTTGCTGCACCAAACCGATCGCGAAGCCGCCCCAGAAAGCACCCAGCATGCTGCCCATGCCGCCGAGCACGACGCCGGCGTACATGATGATGACGAAGTCGAAGCCGATGAAGGGGTGGAAGGGGTAGTACATGGCGATCAGCCCACCGGCCAGCGCGGTGGCGCCGATGCCGATGGCGAAGGCGAAGGCGAAGGCGCGTGCGTAGGCTTTCTCGGTGTCCAGCCCCACCAGCGTGGCCGCACCCGGGTTGTCGGCAGCGGCGCGCATCGTGGTGCCGGTGCGGGTCTTCTGCACAAAGGCCCACAGCGCCGCGCTCACCGCCAGCGCGACGACACAGCCGATGGCGCGCGCCTGGTTGACGAAGATGGTGATGGCATCGCTGCCATCGCCCCCAAAAGGCCCCAGCGTCCACGACGACGAGGCCAGCGTGGACTGCACCGTGCGCGGCGACGAGCCGAAGGCGATCAGCACCAGATTCGAGATCACCAGGCTCAGCCCCAGCGTCAGGATCAGCTGCGCGAAGTGACCGCCGCTTTCGCTGCTGAGCACGCGCGAGCCGCTGACGTGGTGGATGACGTAGCGCTGCAACGCCCAGCCCACGGCGGCCATCACCAGTGCCGCCACGCCCACGGCGGCATAGGCACCGCCGGCCCGGCCGATGGCCAGCGCCGCGGCGATGGCGGCGCCGACAAACAGCGTCGTATACATGCCCAGCATCATGAATTCGCCCTGCGCGAAGTTGATGACGCGGATGACGCCGAAGATCATGCCCAGGCCCGTGCACAAGAGGCCGTAGTTGCTGCCCACCAGCGCGCCGGTGACGATGCGCTGCGCGACGTTTTCGATCGTGGTGGCGTCGATCATGGTGCCGGCTGCAAGAGGTTCATCGGGTGTCTCCTCGTCGTGGCTTCACGCGGTGCGGCGCTTTGGCAGCATCTCGAGGGCGACGCGCTCGATGTCCTCGACCTGCGGGTACGACAGCTTTTCCAGCCCCGGCGTCGAGGGCTTGGGCGCGAAGGGCGCGCCCAGCCGGCGCACCGGGCCGTCGAGCGAGTTGAAGCGCTATTCGCCCACGGTGGCCGCGATCTCGGAGGCCACCGATCCGAAGAGCGTGGCCTCGTTGACGACGAGCAGACGCCCGGTCTTGTCGACCGATGCGAAGATGATGTCCCAGTCGATCGGTGATACGGCACGCGGGTCCACCACCTCGGCATCGATGCCGGCTGCGGCCAGCCGGGTGGCGGCCTTGAGCGCGCGCGACACCATCAGCCCGGTGGCGACGATGCTCAGGTCGCGGCCAACGCGCGCGACCGTGGCGCTGCCGAAGGGAATCGTCAGCTCGGCGTCGTCGCTGACCAGGCCCTTGCTGCTGTACAGCAGTTTGGGCTCGAAAAGCATCACCGGGTCGCTGCCGCGCAGCGCCGTCTTGAGCAGGCCTTTGGCGTCGGCCGGCGTGGCCGCCATCACCACGCGCAGCCCGGGGATGTGCGCGAACCAGGCCTCCAGCGACTGCGAGTGCTGCGCCGCAATGCCGCGCGTCATGCCGATGGGCGAGCGCATCACCAGCGGCACACGCGCCTGGCCGCCGGTCATGTAGTGGATCTTGGCCGCCTGGTTGACAAACTCGTCCATCGCCACGCACGGGAAATCGGCGTACATGATCCCGGCCACCGCGGGCCCGCCGGCCAGCGCCGCCCCCAGCGCCACGCCGACGATGGCCGACTCGGAGATCGGGCTCTCGAACATGCGCGCGCTAGAACGCTCGGCGAAACCGGCATGCACGCCGAAGGCGCCGCCGCCGGGCAGCAGGTCCTCGCCGA